>CAXUIU010000429.1:0-3345 GCA_964250955.1 uncultured Chthoniobacterales bacterium
GCTTAATCCGTTCAAGAACTGGATGCAGCACACCTTCGGCGTGGAGGTGTTCGCGCGGCAGGTGTACGGGTTCGCGGATTTGCCGTACTGGACGCGCTGGCAGGACGTGGCGCTCATCGGCGCGGGGGCGTTTTTGCTGTGCCTCTTGGCGGCGTGGATTCCGGCGCGGCAGAGTGCGCGGCGCGACCCGGTGAAGTCGCTGAGGTTTGAGTAGGCGCGGAGCCGCCTCAGAGTTGCGCGCCAGCCATCACATCGTGCGGCTTGAGGTCGAGCGCGAACGGTTCCAGCGCCATCGACTCGTCGTGATCCAGATGCTCCGCGCACACCCGGAAGAACTCCGCCGGCGTCGTCACCCGCCGGATGTCGTGCAAAAACCGCCCGCTCGGTTCCACGCCGAGACCCAAGAAGTTCATGTAACGCTTCATCTTCTGCACGTACGAACCTCCCGGCAGACCCGGCGTCGGGTTAGCGGCCTCGTAGAGCGCGTGGACGTAACCGAGCACGTCGCGCCCGGTCGGGCGGGTGAGCCCCTCGCCGCGCGCGTGCTGGCGGATTTGCTCGAAGATCCACGGGTTGCGGATGGCTCCGCGGCCGATCATCAACCCGCGCGCCCCCGTTTGCGCGAGCACCTCGGCGGCCTTGGCGGCGGAGTACACGTTGCCGTTGGCGAGCACGGGGCAGGGCACCGCATCCACCGCGCGCCGGATGAAGTCATAGTGCACCTCGCTGCGATACCCCTCCGCCACCGTGCGGCCGTGGACAGTGAGCAAGTCGATGCGGTGCCGCGCGAAGATCGGGAGTAACTCGTCAAAGACACCCACGTCGTCGAAGCCGATGCGCGTCTTGACCGTGAAGGGGATGTCCAGCGCGTCGCGCAACGCGCCAAGGATGGCGTCCACGCGGGCGGGCTCGCGCAGGAGCCCGCCGCCGGCGCACTTGCGGTAAACGACCGGCGCGGGGCAGCCGAGGTTCAGGTCCACGGCGGCGACGGGGTGTTGGGCGAGTTCCTTGGCCGTGCGGACGAGATGCACGATGTCGTTGCCGATCATCTGCGCCACGGCCGGGCGGCCGGTGGGGTTTTCGTCGATGGAAGCGAGGATCGGCTTGTCCAGCCGCGAGGTCGCGTAGACACGAAAATACTCGGTGTAATACACGTCCGCGCCGCCGTAGCGCGTCATCAGCCGCCAAAACGGCAGGTCGGTGACCTCCTGCATCGGAGCCAGGGCGAGGATCGGCCCCGGCTGACGCAGCAAAGCAGAGAAATCCATGTGCGTCACAGCAGAAGCCCATCGGTGGCAAATCTCAACCCCTTCCATCCGGGTGCATGCCGCCGGTACCCCAGTGCCCCGGCCTGTCGGCGACCGTGAGGGCAAGCCCACCGGTGAAGGTCCACCCCCTAGCCGGCGGAGCCAACGGACTTGCCTTGGTTCTCGACCCAAGAAGACGCTACCTGGCCGGAATCATCTTCTGCCAGGATCGCCTTCGCCACCTGGTACCCCGAACGCCACGCCCCCTCGACTTTGGAGCCCAGGTACGTGTCGCCCGCGAAGTATACCGGCGGCCGTCCGCCCGCCGCCTCGCCGAGCGCACCGTTGCGCAGGTAGGCATCGTTCTCCAGACCGTGCGGCACGCTGGAATACCGCCAGCGGTTCACCTGGCGCTCCGGCAGGCGCGTGATCCAGTCGCCGACGATCTCGCCCGCACGTGCGACCAGGATGTCAGCCGCTTCGTCCAGGCTGCGGTCCTGCCATTCGCGCGAGAACGGACCGCTGCCGTGAACCACGAACACCTGCTTGCCGTCCGCGGCCGGCTTCCCGCGTCGGTCCGAGTCCGCGCCGATCCACGTCACCGTCTCGTCGCGCAACTGGATGGCCTGCCATTCCGGGGCCGGCGCTTCGCCGCGCAGCAGCACTCCCAGACAAGGGGCCATCTCGACCGCTTGCAGTTTTTTGAGGACAAACGGGTCCAGCGCGCTTTTTGCCGCCGGGCCTTGCGTGCTTTGCTCGAAAAGCGCGAGCGCCTGCGGGGTCGGCAGCGTCGAGACCAGCCGACGGCCGGCGAACGTCTCGTCCGTCCCCTCGGCGCTCACCTGCCAATGGTCGTCCGTCCAGCGTAGCGCCACGGCCCGCGTGCTCGTGCGCACGCTGCCTTCGGGCAGCCCAGCGGCGAGGTCCTTGCCGAGCGCGCTCATGCCAGCGTGGCACGCGTGGCGCGGGTGGCCGGCTTCCTTGTCGGCATCGGGCAACTTCAGGCCACCCTCCTTGTCCCACTGATGAAAACCGTGCGCCCACACGAACACCACCCCGCGCTTTTTCCAGTCCTCCACCTGGGCCTTGAACTCTTCCGAGCGCGCTGTGAAAAACTGCGCCCCGTGGTCCACCGGCGTCCCGTCCCAGCGCCGCGTGGACGCCCGGCCGCTGACGCCGCGGCTTTTGTCGAGCACGAGCACGCTTTTGCCGGCCGCGTGGAGGTCGCGGGCGGCCTTGAGGCCCGACAGGCCGGCACCCAGGATAAGAACGTCGTGGATCATCGTGGAAGAGTCTACGCGCACGACGCTAAGACCGGACGCGCGGGAGCGGCCTTCAACGCAGCCTTGTTTCCGCCGGCACGACCGCGCGCCAGCCCCTTTGCGCCAGCGTGGCGAGGAGCAGCTCCACCGCCCGCACGTTGACCGCCTCCCCCCCCGGACCGCGCCGACCCTCGTGCAGGAGGATGATCGCGCCCGGTCGCAGCCCCGCCATGATCCGCGCCACGACCCCCGCCGGGTCCGCTGCGTGGCGGTCCACACCGTCGAACCCCCGCGCCGACCAGCCCACCAGCCGCATCCCGCGCCGCGCCGCCGCCCGGTGCACGAACGGATTGACGTGCCCGACCGGCGCGCGGAAGACCGTCGGTTCCCGGCCCGTGATCGCGCGCAGGGCGTCGCTACAACCGCCGATCTCCCGCGCCAGCCGCCACGGCCCCGCGCACCAGAACGTCGCCTGCGGGTGGTTGAGCGTGTGGTTGCCGACCTCGTGGCCGCGCCGGACGATCTCCTCAACGAGCGTCGGGTGAAGCCGCGCCCGGTCGCCGCGCAGGAAAAACGTCGCCCGCGCTCCCCCGCCCGGCTGCGCGTCCAGCAGGTCGAGCAGCCGCGGGGTGTCGTGCGCGTCGGGGCCGTCGTCCACCGTCAGCCACACCTCGTCCCCCGCCGGCTCGAACCGCGTGACGACCGGGCCGAAGACGGCGTTGTTGGGCCGCAGGGTGGCGTAGGCGAGCCCGCCGTGCGCGAGGGCGCACGCGCCGACCGCCCCCCACCCCGCCGCGCCCCCGTGTGCCCCCGCGAACGGGAGCGCCAACGGTGCG
>CAXUIU010000430.1:0-2997 GCA_964250955.1 uncultured Chthoniobacterales bacterium
GTTTGACCTCCGCGCCGAAACCCTCTTCTCGCGTCTTGCCGTAGAAATCGAGCAGGCCGCTGGTATCCTTGGCGCGGTGCCCGTAGCGCACCCCGTCGAAGCGCGCAAGGTTCGCCGACGCTTCCGCCGTGGCGACGATGTAGTACACGGCGACCGCATATTCCGTGTGCGGCAGCGAAACCTCGACGATCTCCGCGCCGAGTTTGGCGTATTGATCCACGGCCGCGCGCACCGCCGCTTCCACCTGCGGATCGATGCCGCCGATGAAGTATTCCTTCGGCAGGCCGAGGCGCACGCCCCGGAGGTCGCCGGTGAGAGCCGCCGGATAGTCAGGCACGGGGTGATCGAGCGTCGTAGAATCACGCGAGTCCTTCCCTGCCATCACTTGGAGCAGGAGCGCGGCGTCCTCCACCGTCTTTGTGATCGGACCCGCCTGGTCGAGCGACGACGCGAACGCCACCAATCCGTAGCGCGACACCCGCCCGTAGCTTGGCTTGAGCCCCACGACCCCGCACAGCGCCGCCGGCTGGCGGATGGAGCCGCCCGTGTCTGTGCCGAGCGCCGCGAACGCTTCGTGCGCCGCCACGACCGCCGCCGAGCCGCCGCTGCTGCCACCGGGCACGCGGTCGGTGTCCCAGGGGTTGCGGGTGAGTTGAAGGCCGCTGTTCTCCGTCGAACTGCCCATGGCGAACTCGTCCATGTTCGCGCGGCCGAACGGAATCGCTCCCGCGGCGCGCAGTCGGGCGATGACCGTCGCGTCATACGGCGCGGTGTAACCGGCGAGGATCTTCGAGGCGCAGCCGCACGGATGCCCGGCGACGCTGATGACATCCTTGATCGCAATCGGCACGCCGCCGAGCGGGAGGTTCACGTCGGCGGAGTCGGCCTGCCGGCGTGCGTCTTCCAAGTCGGTCGAGAGGTAGCCGCCGAGCGCGGGATCGACGGCGGCGATGCGATCGGCGAGTGCGTCGACCGCCTCGCGCGGGGTGAGTTCCTTCGCGCGCAGGCGGCGTTGCAGGCCGGCGGCGGTTTCAAAGACAAGGTCGTTGCTCATGGACGGCTTTATTCGAGCACCTTGGTGACGACGAAAAGATCGTTGGCCTGCCGGGGCGCATTGGCGAGCGCCTCCTGCGGCGTGAAGCTCGGCTGGGCGGTGTCGTCGCGAAAGACGTTGAACACGGCGCTGGCGTGCGCGGTGGGTTCGACGGCGCTGACATCGACCTTGCGCAGGGCTTCGACGAAAGAAAGCACGTCGGAGAGTTGCGCCTGGTACTTGGCGATCTCGTCGTCGCTGAGTTCGAGCCGGGCGAGGCGCGCGATGTAACGGACATCCAGTTCGGGAGCAGCCATGGGCGGAAGGTAGGGTCGGAAGGCGGGAACGGGCAAGGTGAAAGCGCCGCCCACCTCGCGCAAGTGGATTTTGCCATGGCAGCCTCGCTCAGCGGCGGCGCAAGCCGTAGGATGGGCGTTGACGCTGGTGCCTGGCGACCAACACACGCAACACGTTTCCCTATATACGGAACAAAAAATGGTAGGAGAACCGCACCAAATTTGCGCGGCGTAGGTCGTGTTCACGAACCGCGAACGCACTGGGCCGCTCCGCCGCGCGAACGATGAACCGTCGCAGTTCTCGGTAAAACTCCGCAGCGAGTTCCTCGCCAGAGACCGTGCGGTAATGATCCGTGATCGCCCTTACGTCGGCAGCTACTTCGGGTGCAGGCTGATCTGCTTCAAGGATGACGGAAGCCTACCTGCTGATCGAGTTGTTCGAGGCTGACGCCGATCTGAGGGTCGGCTTCCATCTCGGCGTCGCGGCGCAAAGCTTTTGCGATGCCCTCGTCATCATCCGACAACACGGGCGGCAGCGAGGCGAGCAGGCGGGTAGCCAGCACCGCGCGCTCAGAATCCAGCAAACCCAAGGCAAGTTCTTCGACTTCGGCGATGGATGCCATGGCTTGATTCTAGAAGGTTCGTTCTCTCGGACAAGACAATGTCTGCGCGGCTACAAATATCGGTACACCATCCACACGAGCAGCGCGATCACCACGACCAGCAGCGCGAGCGTCTGCAACCGGCCCTCCTGCCGCTCGGCACGCAGCACCACTTTCTTCGGCACACGGCGAGGTCCGCCGGCTGCCGGCTGCCCCTTGTTCGCCGCGCCTGCGCCGGAACGTGCCAGCGTCGAGTTCAGACGGTGCCCCGGCGCGCTCGCCTGCATGATGGTGCGGTTGAGCGCCTCGATCTTCTCGTCGAGCTGGCGCTGGCGCTCCTGGAGGATGCGCTTCTCGGACTCCAGCGCGCTCGGCGGCAGCGGGGCGTTCTTCTTGCCTTTGGTCTTGCGGGGCGCGGGCATGGACATCAGCCGGAAAGGCATTCTTCAGTGCGCGGTGGCGACGTAGTACGCCAGCAGCACCAGCGCAATTGTCCCCAACACCAGCAACGGCAGCGTGAACGCCACCCCGGCCTTCAGCCAGTACAGGAAGTCGTGGTTCGCCTCCTCGCCGCCGAACATCGACGCGTAGCTGGTCGCTTCCGGCGACGCGCTGCCGTTGGCCGCGACGGGTTCGTTCTTGGACGCGTCGGCGGCGAAGCGTGCCTTCTGCTGGTTGAAGTCCGTGCGCGCGTGGTCGACCATGCCGAGCGCGCGGGAGAGTTCGCGCTGGAGGTCGGCGCTGGCCCAACCCTTGGGGTTGATGGCTTCAAGCGCGGTGAGGTGGTTGCCGAAGGATTCGTTCGTGCCGCGGAGTTGCTCGACGCGCTTCTGCGCTTCGCCGGTCTGGCGTTCGACGGCGACGAGCGCGCGGGAGAGTTTTTCGATCATGTCCGCGCGGCCCGCTTCGAGTTCTTCCTGGCGGCGGCTGAGTTCTTCGAGTTCGCGCTTCTGGCGTTCGATCTGCTCCTGCTGGCGGCGCAGGTTAAGAAGTTGTTCCTGGGCCTTCTGCACCTCGTTGCCGATGCGCTCGGCATGCAACGCGTCATGATCCATCCGCATGCCGG
>CAXUIU010000430.1:3007-3322 GCA_964250955.1 uncultured Chthoniobacterales bacterium
GCCGTGGCGCGCGGCGGACGCGGCGGGCGGGCGCGACGACGCCACCGGCACCGCGGCCGGCGCGGGCATGACCTCATCGTCCTCCGGCGGTTCGTACGCAGGCGCGGGAGCCGGGTTCTGGGAGGCTGGTTCGATGGGGCGGCCGTAACGTTCTGCCATGTTCCTATAAAGGCCGGAACCGACCGTTTCCGCAAGCCGCAACACGCGGAAATTTTGCGGCCGGAGGGCCGCGTTGCGTGGTGCCTGCGGCACGTTGCGGGTTGCGATGCACGCTGGTGCGTGCGTTGCGGTGTCGCCTGCGGCGACGTTGGCAGA
>CAXUIU010000431.1:0-3317 GCA_964250955.1 uncultured Chthoniobacterales bacterium
CCTCCTCCGCCCCTCCCGCCTCGACTCCGCCGCACCACCCGGCTAGAGACCGCCGGACCGCGCTCGTCGTCGGCGCAGGTGCGGCCGGACAGGTCGCCGTGGAGACCTTGCGCAAGGAAGGCTTCGACGGCCGGTTGATCCTCGTCGGCCCCGAACCGGAAGCGCCCTACGACCGCACCAACCTGAGCAAGCACTTCCTGAGCGGCCAGGCCGGGCGCGAGAACCTCCCTTTGCGCCCGGCCGCTGACTTCCTCGACCGGCTCGGCGTGGAGCGCCGGGTGAGCGCGGTGAAACATCTGGACGCCCGTGGCAAGACCGCCACGCTGGATAACGGCGAGGTTCTCGCCTACGACGCCGCGATCTTGGCGGCCGGCAGCGTGCCGCGGCCCTTGGACATCCCCGGGGCGGACCACCCGCGCGTGTGTCTGTTGCGGAGCGTGGCCGACGCCGAACGCCTCCTCGCGCTGACCGCGGAGAAGGACGCGCACGTCGTCGCCATCGGAGCGAGCTTCATCGGGATGGAGGCGGTTTCTAGCCTGACCCAGCGCGGGGTGAAGACGACGGTGCTCTCGCCGGACGAGGTGCCATTCGCACGGCAGTTCGGGCAGGAGGTCGGCGCGTCGATCCGACGTTTGCACGAAGAGAACGGTGTGCGGTTTCTCGCCGGAGCTAAGGCTGAACGCATCGAACCCGGCAGCAACGGCGACAGACTGACGATCCACCTGACCGGCGGCGAGAAGATCGAGGCGGACGCGGTGGTCGTGGGCATCGGCGTGCGTCCGGCGGCGGACTTCGTGGCCGGCGTCGAAAAGGCCGACGATGGGGGTGTCGTGGTGGACGAAAGTCTCCACGCGACCCACGACCTCTACGCGGTGGGCGACCTCGCCAACTTCCCTTTGCCTGCCGGTGAACGCACGCGCATCGAGCACTGGCGCGTGGCGCAGCAGCACGCGGCGCTGGCCGCCCGCAACGTGGCGCGTCCGCACGACCGCATGACCCTGCGGGCGACGGAGTTCGTGCCTTTCTTTTGGACCTTCCATTTCGGGCAACGCATGAACTACGTCGGCCACGCGCGCGAGTGGGACGAGATCATCTACGACGGCGATCCGAACGCGCCGCCCTTCGTCGCCTACTACCTGCGCGAAGGCCGGACGGTGGCCGCCGCCGGCACCCACCGCGACGCGGACTTGGCGGAGTTGCACGAACTCCTGCGCCTGGAACGCGCACCGACAGCCGCCGAGTT
Organism: uncultured Chthoniobacterales bacterium; assembly: GCA_964250955.1. Classification (GTDB taxonomy): domain Bacteria; phylum Verrucomicrobiota; class Verrucomicrobiia; order Chthoniobacterales; family SZAS-18; genus CAHJWO01. Next base: position 1,244 of record CAXUIU010000431.1, read on the forward strand.
GCGCGCCAGCGTCGTCCCAAGGTCCTGACGCCTCTCCAGGGCAATCCCTAGAGGCGTGGATGTCGCTTCAAACGCGCTTGTCAGTCGTCTACCGGGACCATAGGGTCGCGGGCGTGCAAAGGTTCCTGCTCGGGGTCATCACATGGATGGTGTTCGTCGGATGGGTTGCGGCGGCCCCGCCGGCCGGTCAGACCACCGTGATCTGGGTCAGCATGGACGGCTTCCGCAACGACTACCTCGACCGCACGTCACTGCCGTTCTTCGCGCGCATGAAATCCGAGGGCGCATACAGCCGCCGCTTCCGGCCGGTGTTCCCACCCATCACCTTCCCGAGCCATTGCGCGGAGGCCACCGGCGTCGGCGTGGCTCAGCACGGCATCACCGGCAACGGTTTCTACGACTCCGCGACACGCCAGTCCTACAACTTTCCCGGCGAGGCCGCGCTGCTCCAGGCCGAGCCGATCTGGCTGACGGCTCCGCGTCAAGGCGTGCGCACGCTGGTCTTCGACTGGCCGCTCTCGCAGCACCAGACCGGCCCGGTGCGTAGTGATTATTTCGCCGACAGGTTCGACGGCACGCCCACCGACGCTCAGCGCCTCGACCACTTGCTCGACACCTGGCGGGCAGATTTCGACGGCGGCAAGCCCGGCGGCCCGTTGCGCCTGCTGATGGCCTACGTCGAAGGCACGGACCCCGCCGGGCATCGGTTCGGCCCGGACGCGCCGGAGATCGTCGGCGAGGTGAAGAAACTCGACGCGGAAATTAGCGCGTTCGCGGACAAGGCGGTGGCGCTCTGGAAGTCGCACGCCGGCCCGTCCGACCGCCTGTACCTGCTGTTGACCACCGACCACGGCATGTCGCCCGTCGAACAGGATGCGAACCTGGAGAAGATGCTCGACCTGCCGCACGGGCAAAAGGAGATCACCCTGCAAACGGTCGGCGACCTCGGCAACGTGTTCCTCGACCAAATCCCTGCCGGTCCCGCGCGCGACGCTCGGGAAGCGGAGTTCCTGGCCAAGTTGAAGGCGTATCCCTTCGCCCGCGCCTACCGCCGCGCGGACCTGCCGCCCGCATGGGACTACGGGCATCCGACCCGCACGGGGGACATCGTCGTGGAACTGCCCCGCGGCTACACGTTCAACCGCGGCGTGCCGGCGGCGGTCGTGGACCTGGCGCACTCCAACGGCGGACCGAAGGGGATGCACGGCTACCCGGTGGAGGATGACCCTGAGATGTTCGGGGTGATGTTCTTGCAACGCTGGCCGCGCCCTTTCGGTGGCAAGGACCTCGGCGAGGTGACCTGGGACCAATACCATCCGACGGTGGCGAAGCTGCTGGGGATCAAACCCGCCGACGACGCCAAGGGCACGCCGCTCGCCCTGCCCGGCGAGTGAGCGGCATGACGCGCCGCCGGTGGGTCTTGCTGGCTGGCTTTGTCGTCATCGGCTTGTTTGGCGTTTGGAGATGGCGCGCAGTACCGACAACTTCCGGCGCGTTGCCGCAGGAGGCATATCTCTGGCAACGGCAGTGGACAGAAGAGGTTCGCGCCGCCGCGGTCTGGGCCGGGGCGGAACGTTCCCCCTTCGCCGGGTTGTGCGTCGCCTACGCGGAGATCGACGCACGGAACGCCGCCGCACCGCCCGTTGTCCTGCGAACTGCGAACCTGGACTGGACCGCCCTGTCACACGGTCGTGTGGCGGTCAGCCTGGCCGTGCGGGTGCACGAGTTCCCCGGCGAGGTGAATGCAGCGCGCGAGCCGTTCCCGACTTTGTGTAGGGTTGTCAGCGAAGGCTGCGGCCAAGCCGAAGCCGCCGGGATGCGCCTCGCGGAGGTTCAGATCGACTTCGATTGTCCCACCGCCCGGTTGCATGGGTTCACCAACTGGCTGCGCGTCCTGCGGGGGAAGTTCCCGGCGCAAACGTTCCGGTTCACCGCGCTGCCCGCGTGGCTGCACTCGCGCGATTCCGCACCGCTCGCCCGCGCTGCTGGCGGCTACGTCCTCCAACTCCACTGGCTCGACAAACCTGACCGCGACGACCATCCGCCCACGACGCTCTGCGACCCCGCGCTGGCT
>CAXUIU010000432.1:0-3043 GCA_964250955.1 uncultured Chthoniobacterales bacterium
CTCCGCGTCGCGGAGTTCCTCGGGGGTGACAGGCTGACGATGAACCCGGTAGTGGCCATAATCACCCGAGGGAGAGAAGACGGCGGGAGCGTCGTTGCCGCATAGGCCGCAGTCGATGCATTGATCGTCCACGTACCAGAGGCCGGGAGCGTTGTCGTTAAAGCGTTGTTTTGCTTGAGCCATATGCCGCAGGGTAACTGTGAAGCATCTTTGCAAAAAATTCATTGAGCGTATGGTTTGATGAGAACCATGCATGAATCGTTCGGAGTTCCTTTTGACACGTACGAGTTGCGCCTCTTCTGCTTGGTGGCACAAACGGGCAGCTTCACCCGAGCTGCCCGGTTGGCGGGATTGACGCAGAGCGCCGTCACCCGACAGATTCAAGGGATGGAGGGGCGGTTGGAGGTTGCCCTCTTCGAGCGCACCACACGCCGGGTCCAACTCACCGCAGCCGGCCGCTTCTTGCACGATCAGTCCGCACGCATCCTCGGCGAGGTGAATCACTCCGTCCGACGACTGCGGGAGGAGTTCGCCTGCGCGCCCAGGACCGTGAGCGTCGGCGTCTCCCGCACCGTTGGCTTGGCCTACCTGCCGGGGTTCTTCGTGGACTACCAACGGCGGTTTCCGCAGGTGCAGCTCCAGGTCAGCCACCGCTCCAGCCCGGAACTGCTCGCCGCCCTGGATGCCCGCGAGATCGACGCCGCGCTGCTCAGTCCACCGGACCGTCTCACCGGGGACTTCCGGGTGGCGTACCGTTTCGCCGACGAGTTCACGCTGATCGTGCCGACCGGCCACCCGCTGTCGGCGCAGAAAACCCCGCTGGCTCCCGAGAGCCTTCCTGATCTGCTCGGTTCGCCCGTGCGCTGGCTCTTACCCGACCGTCACACGAACACCGGCCGGCGGCTGCGCGCCTGGATGGAGGAAAACGGCTTGCCCGTGCGTGCCGCCATGGAGGTGGACAGCTTCGACCTCATCATCTCCCTCGTCAGCCTGGGCATGGGTGTGGCGCTGGTGCCACACCGCGCGCTGCCGCTCTACCTGCCCCAGCGCAAGTTCCGCCGGGTGCCGATCCGCCCGCGGTTCAGCCGCGAACTTGTAGTCCTCATCCGCCACGAACTGCCCGTGCGCGAACACGTCCGGCAGTTCGTGGAGCGCATCCTCTTTTGACGAATTAGACCGACTCCTTCTGCTTCGCGCCGCCGGGCAGGAAGACCGCCGAGTCGTAGTACGTGCGGAAGCGATGCACCTTGCCGCCGTCGTGTTCGATGACGCTGATGCCGCGGTAGTTGAACGGCTGGCCGCTGTGCGCCATCACGCCCTCGCTGACCCACTCCATCGTGGCGTCCTTGTCGGTGTAGATCGTGTGGAAGAACGTCGAACGGATGTTCTCGAAGGCCGTCAGGTAGTTCGTCCAGAACTTGTGCGCGCCGTCGGTGCCCTTCATCGGCTCGGTCAGGGCGAGGTTGAGCAGCTCCGCGTCGCCGCCGAAGAGGTCCACAAGCGCCTGCGGGTCGCGGGATTGCTCGATCTGTTGGAGGGTGCTCTGGAAGGTTTCGGCGAGGTTCGGCATAGGGGTGGAGAACGGGTTGGAAAATGGCCGGACGCACGGTCCTGACCGGATACCAACCAATACGCGCCACGTGGCCCAAGCGGACGGCGCGTGCGTAGATTCGCGCTTGTTTCCCGGTGCCGTCCGGGGGATGGTGCTCGCCGCATGCCCGACCTGTCCCCCCAGTCCTCCGGCCGCGCGGCGGCGGGGACCCTCGCCCTCGCGTTGGCGCTCTTGTTGACCCTGGCCCGCACGGCGGTGGCGATCACTCCGGAAGACGGCGCGCCGGTGCAGGACCTTCTTCAACCGCAAGGCTACGCGGCGGTGGCACTGCGGCGCTCGGTCGGCCCGCACCTGGAAGTGTCGGCCAGGATCAACGGCGTCAGCGGCCGGTTCCTCGTGGACACGGGCGCACAGATCACCGTGGTGGACGTGCGCACCCTCAGGAAGTTCCGGCTGACCTCCGTCAAGACCGGCGTGCGCGTCATCGGCGCGGTCGGCGGCCCGGGCGAGCGCATCGAGGCGGCGCTGGCGGGCACCCTGCGCGTGGGGCCGTGCGAGGCGAGCCCGTTCCTGCTCGGAGTCAGCGACCTGAGCGCGCTCAACCAGGGCCGGCCGCGGGGCGGGGGGCCGTTCGACGGGATCATCGGTGCGGACGTGCTGCAAAGCTTCGGCATCGTCATCGACTGCGCCGGGCTGGAACTCTACGCGCGCCCCTCGTCCAACGGCAGGGAGTCGTCCGGCGGCCTGGGCGGGTTCCTGGCGGGCTACGGCTACCGTGACGTGCCGATGAAACGCTCGTCCATCAGCGACTTCGAGGTCGTCGCCAACGTCAACAAAAAGCGCGTGCTCTGGCTGGTGGATACGGGCGCGGCCATCACGCTGCTGGACGCCACCGTCAGCCGCAAGGCGGGCATCAAGCTCAAACGCACGAACTTCACCGTCGGCGGCGCGGGCGGCGGCCGGCGGCGCATCGACATCGGCATCGTGGACAGCCTCAAACTCAGCAGCGTGCAGATGGGCTCGGCGGTCATCGCCGCCTCGGACATCTCGGTCAACGCCGCGCTCAACGAACCGGGCAAGGCGCCCATCGACGGATATCTCGGCGCGGACTTCCTGCGCGAGCGGCGCGCGGTGATCGACTGCGCGGCGATGCACCTCTACCTGCGGGGCAAGACGCGCTAGAGCAAACCGGAGGGCGGCCGTGGCGAACGATTTCAGGAAGAGCCGGCAAAAGATCAAGGCCGCGGGCGGCGCGCGGAATCTTCAGCGCGCTCCCGTGGTGCCGCCTGCGCCGGCCAACGGGCACGGCGAACACCCCCCCGCCGCCGTCCCGCCCGCGCGGGCGAAGCGCGTGGGCGTCAAGCTGGAGAAAGGCTGGCACGAGCGCAACTACCTGACGGAAGTGCTCCTGCCCTCGCTCGTCGCCCGGCGCGAAGGGGTCCCCAACGCCGCGCCGGTTTTCCCGCCGCTCGCCGCCGGACAGGTCGGCAT
>CAXUIU010000432.1:3053-3304 GCA_964250955.1 uncultured Chthoniobacterales bacterium
CACCTGGATCGGGCACGCCTCGTTTTTCGTACAGATGGCGGGACTGAACATCCTCATCGATCCGAACTGGTCGATGTGGCTCAAAGGCATCAAGCGGCTGCGTAAACCAGGGGTGCGGCTCCACGCGCTGCCGACCATCGACCTCGTGCTCGTCACCCACGCGCACTTCGACCACCTTGACCGGCGCACCTTGCGGGCCGTGGCGGCGAACCAACCCATCGTTGTTCCCTTCGGCGTGGGCAACCTCGTGC
>CAXUIU010000433.1:0-3302 GCA_964250955.1 uncultured Chthoniobacterales bacterium
GCTCAAGGAACAGGGCGTCAAGCCCGAGGACGTTGCCAAGCGCGACACCGGCCAGGACGACGACCACGACGGCTTTACCAACGACGAGGAACTCGCCGCCGGCACCGACCCGAACGACCCGAACTCCCATCCGCCTTACGCCGCGAAGTTGCGCCTGGAGCGGGTTAGTGGCGACCTGTTCCCGGTGGTGTTCGAGAGCGCCGCGGCCAAGGGTGACCGGGTCACGGTCAACGTGCGCGGCAAGAGCGGCGTTGAGGTGGAGGTCGGCAGCAAGATCCCCGGCACACCCTACCGCGTGGAGAAGATGCGGCGGCGCGGCATCGCCGAGAAGGATACCGCCCGGCCGCTGGACGTGTCCGAACTGACGTTGACGAACACGGACACCAAGCAGCGCACGGTGCTCGTGCGCGGCATGACGAGCAACGGCGCGGACGGCCGCGCAACCATGCGCTTGTCGCTCGACGGCTCGGAGGTGACGGTGCGTGCCGGCGAGCAGTTTACCCTGCCGCGCGACCCTTCGGTGCGCTACGAGGTCGTGGATATCCGCCCGACCCAGGTGGTGCTCAAGATCGTCGGCACCGACCGGACCGTGACCGTCGAAAAATAATCAACAATCCCGCCACTTCCACCATGCCCATCCCCCTCGAAGACCAACTCGGCGACGTGCTCGGCAAGGCACGCCGCGGCCTGCGCCTGAGCGAATCCCAGCTCGCGCAAAAATCCGGCGTCGGCCTGGAAAACGTCGAGTCGTTCGGCAAAGGCGAACTACTCGACGACGCCGACACCACCGCCAAGATCGCCCACGCGCTCGACCTCTACGCGCCCGCGCTCCTCGAACTCGGCCGCGGCGAGTGGCATCCGGGCGAGATCGCGCTGCCGTCGACCGTTGCGGCGTACAACCAGCCCTTCGACGATGACATGACGGTCAACTTCTACCTCGTCTGGGACCATGACGGCGGGCGAGCGGCGGCGTTTGACACCGGCGGCGACTGCGGGCCGCTTTTGCAAACGTTGCGCGACAAAAAACTCAAACTCGATGCGGTCTTCTTGACGCACACGCACTCCGACCACATCGCCGACCTCGACCGACTCACCGCCGAGACCGACGCACCCGTCTACGTCTCTGAACGCGAGCCACTCGGCGGTGCGACGCCCGTGCATGACGGGGACACGTTCACGGTCGGCGGATTGACGATCACTGCTCGCCTGACGCCCGGGCATTCACCGGGTGGTACGACGTACGTCGTCACGGGGATCGCACCGGCGCTTGCGGTTGTGGGCGACGCGCTCTTCGCGGCTTCGATGGGAGGCGTCGGCCCCGAGAGATACGCCGACGCGCTCCGAGCCAACCGCGAGAAGATCTTCAGCTTGTCCAACGACACAGCGATTCTTCCTGGCCATGGTCCGGTGACCACCGTAGACAAGGAGAAACGACACAATCCATTCTACGCGGCGGGCGCGTGATTCGCCGCCGGGCCTGAACGGTGTGGACCGTTCCCGCCCGCCCTCCGTGAAGTTATTTTGGGAGGGCAAGATATACATTTTTGATCAGGCCGCGGCACGGCCGGTCGTCACCGATTGATAGGGACGCACCTCCGGGACATCCCCATGTTTCCTGGCTCTGGCTACTCCGTCAGCGGCAGCCAGTGGCGACCATCCTTGACGAGCAGGTCGTCCGCGCCCTTCGGACCCGCGCTGCCGGCCGCGTAGGACTCGGGTTCGGCGCCCGCGCTGGCCGCTTCGATGAGCGGCTGTACCACGGCCCAGCTCGCCTCGATGTTGTCCGCACGCTGGAAGAGCGTCGCGTCGCCGATCATGCAATCATAGAGGAGCGTCTCGTACCCGACGTTAGGTTTCTCCTCAAAAAAATCCTTGTACTTGAAGCTCGTGTCCACCTTGCCCAAGGCCATCACCGGGCCGGGCACCTTCGCGCTGAACTGCGTGTCGATCCCCTGCTCCGGGTCGATCATCAACTTGACGATGTTCGGCGTGAGTTTGTCCACCGGCGTGTCCTTGAAGATCTGGTACGGCGCGGGCTTGAAGTGGATGGCGATCTCCGTGCGCCGTGCGCCGAGCCTTTTTCCCGTACGCAGGTAGAACGGCACCCCCGCCCAGCGCCAGTTCTCGATGTGCAGCTTGAGCGCCACGTACGTCTCGGTCTTGCTGTCAGGCGCGACGTTGGCTTCTTCGCGGTAGCCTTTTACCGCTTGGCCGAACTCCTCGCCGGCCGTGTATTGGCCGCGCACGCACTCCTCGACCTTCACAGGCTGCGTGCCTTCGATGAGCTTAGCCTTCTCCGTGCGCACGTCCTCGGCGGCAAAGGAGTTGGGCGGCTCCATGCCTGTCATGCACAGAAGTTGGAAGAGGTGATTGGGCACCATGTCGCGCAAGCAGCCGGTTGGTTCGTAGAACGCTCCGCGCATCTCCACGCCGATGGTCTCGGCCACGGTGATCTGGACGTGGTCGATGTACTCACGCCGCCACGTCGGCTCGAACATCCCGTTGGCAAAACGCACCGCCATGATGCTCTGGATCGTCTCCTTGCCCAGGAAGTGGTCCACGCGGTAGAACTGCGACTCGTCGCCCTGCTTGAGGATGCGCGCGTTGAGTTCCCGGGCGCTTTGCAGATCGCTGCCGAAGGGTTTTTCGATCACCACACGCCGAAACGTTTTGCCATCCTCGCTCTGCTTGAGCAGGCCGCTCGCACCGAGGTGATCGACCACCGGCCCGAAGAAGCGCGACGCCACGGCGAGGTAGAAAACCACGTTGCGGTCCTCGCCGCCGATCTTTTCGGCCAGGGCCTTGTAGGTGTCATCCTGGTCGAAGTCAGCCTTGAAATAAGTCATCTTCTCGGTGACCCAGCCCCACTGTTTTTCGTCGATCTGGGGCGTGTAGAACTCGGCCGTCTTGTCCTTGGTGAAGGTCTGCATCGTATCCGTGAGCGACTTGCGCCAGCCATTGTCGTCGGTGTCGGTGCGGTCGAGGCCGACGATCTTGAAGTCGTCCGGGAGCAGTTCGCTGCCCGACAGGTTGTAGAGCGCGGGCATGAGCAGGCGCTTGGTCAGGTCGCCGCCAGCCCCGAAGATGACCAGGGTGCAGGGCGGCGCTTTGTGGATGCCCGAGGGGCCGTTGTCGTGGCTTTGGGTAGGGATCATGGGTGTGGCGGTGGCACGGAGGACGAAGTCCGTCTGTCCTTTACACAAGGCACATCGGATTCCACCGGCTGCGCGCGCGGGCGGCGGGGCGGCCACGATTTATTCGCATGAGCTTCGAGGATTTCGCTCTGGAAGGCTTCTGGGAAC
>CAXUIU010000434.1:0-3299 GCA_964250955.1 uncultured Chthoniobacterales bacterium
CCTCTTGTTGCTCACCCGCCAGCACCTGCGCGAGCGCATCGAGGGCTTCTACCGGCGCGAGGCCAACTCCCAGCTCGCCGTGCGCCTGCTTGACGAGAACGGCGAGGGTGTCCCGCTGGTTGGCGGACCGGGCGTTCCGCAGCCGGTCAACCCTCCCGGCGAACCGCTCGCTGAGGTCGCGCTGCCCGCGCCGCTGCCGGCCTGGCGCGCGCAGTTTCTCATCCTCGACCCAGCGTTGGTGGAGGGCATCGCGCGCGGGCAGGTGGCGTTCTACTGGTGGACGGTGGGCGGGATGTTCCTCGTGACGACCGTCCTCGCCGCCGCCGCCGGCCGGATCCTGACGCACCGCATCGCCCTGCACGAACTGAGCAACGACGCGCTCGCCGTCGTCTCCCACGAGATGAAAACGCCGCTCGCCTCCACGCGCCTGTTCATCGACACGCTCCTGGAACGCCGCTACCGCGACGGCACCGGCCAGGCCGACGAATACCTGCGCCTCATCGCCGAGGAGAACGGCCGGCTCGAACGCCTCGTGGACAGCTTCCAGACCCTCTCGCGCCTCGAACACCGCCGCGGCCGGACTTCGCTTGTCCTGGAGATCGTCCGCGCCGGCGAGGTCGCCCGGACGGCGGCCGACCGCCTGCACACCCGCCTGGAAGCGCCCGGGCGACGGTTTGCGCTGGAGGGCGGCGACGAATCCACCCGCCTGCGCGCCGACCGCGAGGGACTGCTCACCGTGCTGGTCAACCTCCTCGACAACGCGCTCAAGTACACCGGTGAGGGTCAGCGCATCACGCTACTCTGTCGGGCGGAGAAGGGCCAAGTGGTCTACGAGGTCGGCGACGACGGCCCAGGGATCGCGCCCGACGAGCAGCGGCGCATCTTCGAGCGGTTCTACCAATCGGACCAGCGGCTCTCCCGCGCACACGAGGGAGTGGGACTGGGGTTAAGCATCGTGCGCGGGATGGTGCGGGCGCACGGCGGGGCCGTGTCCGTGCAAAGTGCCCCGGGCAAGGGCAGCGTTTTTACCGTGCGTCTGCCCGCGGCCGGCGGCTAGGCTCGGCGGCGTTCCTCTTTTTCTCCTGGGATGGAAACCGTGCTCATCATCGAAGACGACGCGGCGCTCGCGCGCGGCCTGAAGGATAACTTCGCCTTCCAGGGCTACCACGTCCTCCAGGCAGCCGACGGCGATCGCGGCCTCGCGCTGGCCGGCGAGGCGCGCCCGGACCTGATCGTCCTCGACCTGATGCTCCCGCGCATGAACGGCTACGAACTCTGCCGCCGCCTGCGCCGCGACCAGATGGAGACCCCCGTGCTCGTGCTCACCGCCAAGACCGAGGAGTCCGACGTGGTGCTCGGCCTGGAACTGGGGGCGGACGATTACGTCAAGAAGCCCTTCAGCGTGCGCGAACTGCTCGCCCGGGCAGAGGCGCTTTTGCGGCGTCGCCGGCAAGGCGAGCCGGCGCGGTGGACGTTCGGCGACTACACGCTCGACGTGGGTGCGCGCAGCCTCACGCGCGCGGGGCAGGCGGTGGACGTGTCGCCGAAGGAGTTCGCGTTGCTGCACTTCCTCTTGCAGCGCGCCGGACAGGCGCTTAGCCGGGAGGAGATTCTTCACCGGGTGTGGGGGCACGACCGGAGCGTGACGCCGCGCTCTATTGATCGGTTCGTGGCGACCTTACGGCGCAAGATTGAGCGCCATCCGCGCCGGCCGGAGTTTATCGTGACGGCGCGGGAATTCGGATACAAGTTCGAGCCACGCGCGCTGGCGGCTTTGCCATAGCTTACGCGCGTCGTGGCAGCAGGCGTTCCAAGGTCGGGTTGGCGGCGAGGATCTCGCTGGCCTGCACGAACGTCTTCACCAACTCCGCCGGCGACGATCCCGCCGGGCTGATGACCTCCATCTCGCGCCCGGTCACGCGCACCTCGCCGACGTAGCCGGTCAGCCGCACGCGGCACTCGCTGGCGTCGGGCGGGTACGTCAGGTTCGCCTGGCCACCGGGCTGGTCTTCGAGTTCGTCGATGACATCCTCCACGTTGACCGTTTCGCCGAAGGCCAGCGAGACGCGGTTGAAGACGCCCGCGAACACCTCGTTGAGGCTGCCGTCGCCGAAGACGGCGATGTCGCGGATCGTGTGCAGGTCGTGCGTCAGCCGGAAATCGCCCGGTTCCGCCGGGTCGAGCGTGTAAAGGAGGTCCAGAGTGAAGTCAGTCGTCGTCAGCGTGGCGTTGGGCGCGTCGACGTTGAGGTTGATCTCCTTGCGCTTGTAGCCGCGGGCGACGCGGAGCTTCTCGAAAAGGCCGCGCGAGAGGTCTTCCAGGTCCGGCGCGCACATCGCCGCGAACTGCCGCTCGAACATCGCGTCCGGCATCGTCGCCGGCACCTTGTGGAAGCCCTTGCGGAAGCCGCCGAGGTTTTTGACGTTGCCCGGGCGGGTGCCGAGCAGGTGGACGCGATTGACTTCAGCCGTGGACATAAAGGGGTGTTTGCGAAGGAGAAACGAACCCCGCAGCCTACCACAACGCGGACCGTTTTTCCCGCGCGAAAAGCCAAGTTTCCGCCGGCAAAAATCAGCGTCCGGCCGGGACCGTTTCGCGCCCGCGGCTGCCCGCGCCAACGGCCTCGCCTTCCTCCTCGGGCCACGGGTGGCCGCCGCCATCGTCGCCGCCGACGGGGTCGGGATTGATCCCACTGCCGCTGCCCGCCGGCGCGTCGGGCAGGAGGCCGATACCGTCGTCATCGTCGTCGTCACTGCCGTCGTCGGCGTCGTGGACATGCGGATCAACGAAGTGGTCCAGCGCGACGAAGAGCGCCTTGGCGTGGCGGGCAATGATAATGTTGATAATCGGCACGGGCAGCCCCACCACGCACATGAACTGCCACGCCGGCATCTGGACCGCTTGGTCCGTCTCGGCCAGGTAGATGAAGATCACCGTTGCCACGAACACCGCGAACCCCGGGTTGAACCCGAACACCGCCAGCAGGAAGTACCCCGGCTCGCGTTCGTACGGGTACCCGCACCGGGGGCAGCCGTCGAGCGGCGTGAACCAATCGTGGAACGAGCGCACGCGGTACCACGGGATGAAGATCGGCCGGGTGCCGCACACAGGGCATTTCAGCCGCATGGCGCGCCACAGGTAGCGCCAAGCCTGACCGACGGACCGCCCCTGCGCAGCGGCGGTCTGGAAGCTGTCGCCGGCGGCCATCCTTTCCCCGTACCACGCCCCCCGCCCGGCTGCCACCGGGATTTCGCAGAAAAAACGGCGGCTTGTTCCCGGGCGAGCGCATCATTATAAAT
>CAXUIU010000435.1:0-3291 GCA_964250955.1 uncultured Chthoniobacterales bacterium
GTGCCGGCTGCATCGGTAGACATCGGCTTCGCGGTGGAGGTGGACGGTGGATTGATGGTGCCCGTCCTGCGCGGCGCGGACACCAGTTCCCTCGCCGACCTCAACACCCGTTACCAAGACCTCGTCGCCGCCGCGCGCCGCCGCCAGGTCCCACCCGACGCGCTCGGCAACGCCGCCGCGTCCGTGACGAACTTCGGCACCTTCGGCCTGACTTGGGCGACCCCGCTGCCGCTGCCCGACGAGACGCTGATGCTCGGCATCGGCGCGGGCCACAAGGTGCCCAGTTGGGACGAGGAAAAGGGCGCGTTCGTGCCCGTGACCGAAGCTGAGGTGACCCTGAGCTTCGATCACCGTGCGCTCGACGGCGGCGGTGCGGGCCGACTCCTGGCGCACGTCGTCCGACTGCTAGCCGAGCCGGAGAAATTATGATTACCCTCAAGCACAGTCCGGTCTGCTCGGACCCCGAATTGATGGGTGGCACCCTGGTCTTTCGCGGCACGCGAGTTCCTGTTCAGACTCTGTTGGACTACTTCCAAGACGGGTATGATCTAGATGGGTTCTTGGATGAGTTTCCCTCGGTAAACCGCGCTGATGCCGAGGAGTTCCTGCGCCTTGCTCGTCCAGAGGCGCAGCCGTGACAATCATCCTGGACGAGAATTTACCTCGCGGCTTGCGGAGCGCGCTCGCGCCGCACGTGGTTACCACGGTGCAGCAGGCGGGCTACGCGGGCATGAAGAACGGCCGGTTGTTGGCAGTGCTTGAAGGGAAATACTCTGTTTTGCTGACAGGTGACAAAAACCTGCGCTACCAGCAAAACCTTGTCGGCCGGCGACTGGCGATTATCGAACTACCCACCAATCGCTGGCCAGCTCTGCGACCGCTTTGTCCACAAATCATCCAAGCAGTCGATCACTGCCAAGCAGGCAGCTACACCGTGGTTGCTGCCTGATGGACAGGGTGAACACTTCGTAGGGGTTTACTCCTCCGAGAGCGTGTCGATGCGCTCGGCGAGTTGGAAGTCCAGGTCGGTCAGGCCGTTCTTGTTGTGCGTGTAGACGCTCAGCTTGACCTTGTTGTAGCGGATGTCGATGTCCGGGTGGTGCTCCTGTTCCTCGGAGATCTCCGCCACGAGGTTGACAAAGTCGATGGCTCCCGTGAAGTCGTCGAACTCGAACAGGCGCTCGATCTTCTTTTTGTCGAACTCCCACTCGGGAACTTTCTTGAGGGCGGTCTTGATTTCGGCGGCGTCGAGAAGGTCGGCCATAGTCGTGGTCGGTGAAAAGGTAAACGTTGCAGAGCTAGCGGGTGCTTCCCAATACGTTCGCACCGGGCCACCCGGGCGCCCGGTCGATGGGAGAAATAACACCGTCGAAACGGATTTCAAATTTTGTCGCACACAACCTTTCGTCGCCCCGCGTCGGCCACCCTTGAATGCGCCGGAACCCCGCGCTACCGTGCCGCTCGTTTTTCTCCCTTCCCATCCCCATGACGACGCCCGGCAAAATTTACAACAACATCGTCGAGACGGTCGGCCACACCCCCCTGGTGCGGCTCAACCACGTCACCGCCGGCCTGGAGGCGACGATTGCGCTCAAGTGCGAGTTCTTCAACCCGCTCGGCAGCGTCAAGGACCGCATCGGCATGGCGATGATCGAGGCCGCCGAGGCCGAGGGCCGGCTGACCAAGGACAGCACCATCGTCGAGCCCACCAGCGGCAACACCGGCATCGCGCTGGCCTTCGTCGCCGCGTCCAAAGGCTACAAAATCATCCTGACGATGCCCGAAACCATGAGCCTGGAACGCCGCACGCTCCTGGCCATGCTCGGAGCCAAGCTCGTGCTCACCCCCGGTGCCGAGGGCATGAAAGGAGCCATCGCCAAGGCGCAGGAGATCGTCGGCAACACGCCGGGCGCCTTCATGCCGCAGCAGTTCAACAACCCGGCCAACCCGGAGATTCACCGTAAGACCACGGCCGAGGAACTCTGGGTAGACACCGACGGCAAGATCGACATCTTCATCGCCGCCGTCGGCACGGGCGGCAGCCTCACCGGCACGGCGGAGGTCATCAAGGGACGCAAGCCCGGGTTCAAGGCCATCGCCGTCGAACCGAAGGACTCCCCCGTCATCGCGCAGACCCTCGCTGGCGAACCCGTCAAACCCGGTCCGCACAAGATCCAGGGTACGGGGGCCGGCTTCGTGCCCAACAACCTGCACCTCGACATCGTGGACGAGGTCATCGCCGTGAGTAACGACGACGCCTTCGCCATGGCCCGCCGCTTGGCCAAGGAAGAAGGCATCCTCGCCGGCATCAGCTCGGGCGCGAACGTCCATGCCGCCATCGAGGTCGCCAAACGCCCCGAGAACAAGGGCAAGCTCATCGTGACGGTGGCCTGCTCGACGGGCGAGCGTTACCTGAGCACCGCGCTGGCCGCCGAGGCGCGCGCGGAAGTCGGTGGTTGAGAACGGGCAACCGCGGGGTTGGATTCCTCGCTCTGCGGTGCTATGTGTGTCCCCTTTGTCCACCCAAGACCGTGAGTAACAACACCCCTCTTCCCGGCCGCGCCACGTCCTATTCACCGCACGACCCGGGCGGTCCCGGCACCCCGATCCAGGGTCCGCCCTTGCTGCTGGAAGGCGCCGCGGTCTGGGAACGCTACAAGTGGCCGGTGGTCGGTGCGGTCGCCCTGCTCGTGTTGGCGTTGCTCGGTTCCGAATTTTACCAAGGCACCCAGCGTCGCCGCGCCCAGGAGTCTAGCGTGGCGTTGGATGGAGCCAAGACGATCACCGAGTACCAGAAGGTCATTGACCAGTACCCCGGCACGCTCGCCGCGGCCAACGCTTACCTCCTGTTAGCGAGCGAGAAGATCGACGCCAAGGACTACGCCGGTGCGGCGGAGACGTGGCAGACCTTCGCGCAGAAGTTCCCCAAGCACCCGCAGGTAGCCGCCGCCCTGCTCGCCCGTGGCAACGCGCTCGCCGCTCAGGGCAAGGTCGACGACGCACGCGCCGCCTACCAGCAGGTCGCCAGCGCGCACTCGACCGACTACACCGCTCCGCTTGCCTTTCTGGAAGAAGCGACGTTGCTCAAGTCCCAGCGCAAGCTGGAGGACGCCCGCCGGGTCTACGAAAACGTGGTCGCCTCCTACGGCAACACTAACGAGGCTAAACAAGCCCAGCAGGAACTGAGCTTCCTCAACTCTTTGCCGCCCCTCGGTGCGCCCGCGCTCACCCCGGTGCCGGCCCCGACGCCCGTCGTTTCCGTGGCTCCGGCCCCGCCGGCCGCTACCCGTG
>CAXUIU010000436.1:0-3290 GCA_964250955.1 uncultured Chthoniobacterales bacterium
GGCGCTCCTCGTCCAACGTGCGCGTGATGAGCAGACCGGCGCGGAAAGTGCGCTTGGACCGGACGGGGATCTGGTCAGCAGCTATCAGCCCTGGACGTTGCGCCATCCCTCGGCCGATCACCGCCAGGAGGCGCCTGGCGTGGCGGCAACCAATTCGCCGGCCTCGACCTTGTCGCTCAACCCACGGCTCTTCGCCGGTCAGGTTGCCTTGGTCACAGGAGCAGCCGCAGGGATCGGGCGCGCCTGCGTGCATCGGTTGGTCGAACTTGGTGCCGCCGTGGTCGCCCTCGACGTGCAGGCAAAGGTCACCCAGCAGTTCGACTCGGAGGCAGTGCTCGGGTTGGTGTGCGACGTGACCGACGAGGCGGCAGTCGACCGTGCGCTCGACGCGACGGCGGAGCGTTTCGGAGGACTGGACATGCTGGTGCTCAACGCCGGCATCCTGCCGCCAAGCCGACCCATCGCGGAACTAACCCTCACCGATTGGCGACGCACGATGGCGATCAACCTCGACGCGAACCTTCTCCTGCTACGGGAAACCTTCCCGCTTCTGCGCCTCACCCCGTCTGTTTGTCTGAAGGGGCGCGTGGTGATCATCGGCTCGAAAAGCTTCCGCGCGCCTGGCAACGGCATGGTGGCTTACTCCAGTTCGAAGGCCGCCCTCGTACAGATGGCCCGCGTGGCCGCCATGGAGTGGGGACCGAGCGGAATCCGCGTGAACGTGCTGCATCCCGACGCGGTGTTCGACACCGAAATTTGGGGTGAGGACCGGCTCGCGCAACGCGCCTCGAGTTATAATCTCTCCGCCGAGGAATACAAAGCGCGCAACATTCTGCGCACGGAGATCAGCAGCCGGGACGTAGCGGAGTTGACTGCGACCATGCTAGGCCCCGCCTTCCTGAAGACCACTGGCACCCAGGTTTCTATCGACGGCGGCAACGAACGCACGCTTTGAGCCTTCGGCTTGGTGGGCCGGCAGAGCCTTCTTCCTCGTGGCCGTTTGCCTGCCGTGGGCGGGTACAATTACGCCCTTACTAATTCCCTTCGGCGAACACGCAAGGTCTGAGTGCCCGCCGAAGCTGCACGACCTCTCACCGGCAAGTCACGCAGCAACTCGGCCAGCAAGGCTGCCACCAGAGGCGATTGCTCCCGCGCCCCGCGCCGGAAGGCGACGGACTGCCCGAAGCGTGGCGCGGGTTCCGCCAAAGAGCAGAACCGCACGTCCCTGCGTCCGAGCCAGGCCCGGACCGGTACTGCCAGAGTCACCCCGATCCCGGCGGCCACCAAGTCGAGCACGCTCTCGGCGCTTTCGGCGTACTGCACCACCCGCGGAGCGAACCCGGCGGCAGCGCACTGCGCGAGCAGCCACTGGTGCCAAGTTGGCTTTTGGGGCACCGCAAAGAGCACGAAAGGCTCCTCTGCCAGGGCGTGGAGCGGCAGGGAAGCCCGGGGCTTCTTCCGTTCTTTGAGCAAAGGGTGGTCGGTCGGCAGCACGGCCGCCAGCGTGTGTTCGGCGACCGGCACGGTCTCAAGCTCGTCGGGCACCTCCTTCGGGGTCAGGCGCGTGACGAAACCCACGTCCAACCGGCCGTCCAGCAACGCGGCAATCTGCTGGGCGGGGGGCAGGTCGCTCAGCGAGAGTTGCACTTCCGGACGCGAGCGGCGCAACGCACGCAGAGCCGACGAAAGCGCCGGAGGAGCCAGTGTCGCCAGGTAGCCGATGCGCAATTGCCCCGCCTGACCGCACGCCGCCCGCCGCGCGCCTTCGGCCGCCCGCTCGACGGCGGCGAGCACCTCGCGAGCGTCTCGCAGGAAGCTCTCCCCCGCCGCGGTGAGCGTGACGCGCTGGCGCTCGCGCCGGAAGAGAGCCACGCCGAGTTCGGCCTCCAGGTCGCGCACCTGCTTGGACAAGGCAGGTTGGGCCACACGCAGGCGGCGAGCGGCGCGGGTAAAGTGCAGCCCCTCGGCTACGGCGGTGAAGTAGCGTAGGTGACGCAGTTCCATGCAGGACAAACAAAACCGATCACAAATAACGATCAACTTGCGAACAAAGAAATCTTCGCAGAACCGGCGCTCATCCAACAGGCTGGCGATGTTAGTTCCATTCGAAACTTCTTTTCTCCATTCTCCATGAAAATCTTCGTTACCGGCGCCACCGGCTTCATCGGTTCTGCACTCGTTCCAGAACTCCTTCAAGCAGGACATCAGGTACTGGGCCTTACCCGCTCGGAAGCCGGTGCCGTGGCGTTGCGCAAGGCCGGGGCGGAACCCTTGCACGGCAACCTCGAAGACCTCGATAGTCTGCGCAGGGGAGCCGGTGAGGTGGAGGGCGTCATCCACCTGGCCTTTAACCACGACTTCTCCAAGTTCGAGCAGAACGCCGCCGATGAACGCCGGGCCATCGCGGCTATCGGCGAGGTGCTCACCGGTTCCGAGCGGCCGTTCGTCGTGACCTCCGGCACGGCCATGGCTGCGAACGTCGACGGCCGGCCCTCGACGGAAGATAGCCCGGTGGCCGCATGGAACCCGCGCACCGGACTGGAAAAGGTGGTGGCGGAGTTTACCGGCCGTGGGGTGACGACTTCCATCGTGCGCCTGCCCCAAGTGCACGACACTCGCAAGCAGGGCTTGGTGCCCTTGATGCTCGCCATCACCCGCGAGAAGGGTGTCTCGGCCTATCTCGGCGACGGCGGCAACCGCTGGCCCGCCGCCCACATCTCCGACGTGGCGCGGCTGTACCGGCTGGCGTTCGAGAAGGCGGCGCCGGGTGCTGTTTACCATGCGGTCGACGAGGAAGGTATTTCGGTGAAGGCAATCGCCGAGGCGCACGGCCGCGGACTTGGGGTGCCGACCATCAGCATCCTGGCCGAAGAGGCCGAGGCTCACTTCGGCTGGTTTGCTCTCTTTGCCGGGATCGACATGCCGTCGTCCAGCGTCATCACACGGCAGAAGCTGGACTGGCACCCTGCGGGGCCGGGGCTGATCGCCGACTTGGACGGCATGGACTACTCTCAGACTTGATCTCTCCGATGCATGCACCGGCGTTTGCAAAGCGCGGAAGATTGAAGAGGCGCTCTCCGCTTCGGTTGCGCATCGCGCCGGCTTCCATCGCCACCAAGGCATGTCTCACACCTTCGCCTCCGACGTGGGCAAACTCGCCACGGCCATGCAGGCACGAGGGAGCCGCCGTCGAGTGCCGTTGGAAAAAGCTTCGGTTTGGAGCAACCGCGCATGGAAGAACGGATTCATCGCGTCGGCGTCGGTGCACAGGTTGATGAGCGAGAGAATTC
>CAXUIU010000437.1:0-3290 GCA_964250955.1 uncultured Chthoniobacterales bacterium
GTGATGATCCCGCCCGTGGCAAAGTTGTAGAAGTAGCGCGGGCCGCTCGTGTAGCGGCCGCCGCGTTCCGAGTCGGGGTAGTAGTAGAGCACCGCGTTCAGGCTGAAGTCGTACAGGTACGGGAAGGGGAAGATGGGCGAGGTGTAGAAAAACGTCTGGCTGGCAAAGTCGTACAGATAGACGCCCTGACCATCCTTGGCGTCGATGACGTACTCATAGCCAAGGTCGAAGTGGTAGAGGTAATTTGGGTCACTCAGAAACGTGTAATAGCCGAAGTAGTTGCCATTGGGAAAGGCCAAGTAGTCCACGTTGTCGATCAACGGAGTTTGCCCGGCAAAGAACGCCGGGTGGGACACGACGGTCAGCTTGAAGATCGAGCCTTGATTATCGAGTCCGCCGGGGTCCGGAACGTAGAAATTGCCGTCGCTGCCTTGGATAAACCCGTTGCCGATGGTGGCGGCACTGGCGTACAAGGAGGTCAACACGCCTTGCGGGGTCACCCGGAAGAACACAGACAATACCAACGGGGGGACGGCGGCGACCTCGGTGAATCCGTAGAAGTTGCCGTCGCTGCCCAGCACCAGATGATCGATGGGTATACCGTTGTCGCTGCCGCCGGTGAATTTGTAAAGGACGGTGAATTGCCCGGTGTTCGTGATTCGAAACACCTCCGCGTGGAGGTAGGTGCCGCTCACCTGTCCTGTGCCGTACAGGTTGCCGTCGGGTCCCAAGGTCAGACGGCTAGGGAAAGCCCCGTCCGCGCCGTTCGTGAAAGTATAAAGCGTCGTGAATACGCCCGCCGGAGTGATCTGGTAGATCGTCCCGACGTTGTGGTCCCCACCTTTGGCCGCGCCGTAGAAGTTGCCGTCGCTGCCGCGCGTCAGGCTGGAGCCGGCCGTCGGACCGTAGCCGCCAGGAAATAGGTACAGGGTAGTATATTGCCCGGACGGGGTCAGGCGAAAGATGCTGCCGTAGCCGTAGCCGGATACTGCATCTTGAGAGACACCGTAGAGGTTGCCGCTATCGTCCTGCACCAGCGGACCGACGATGCCTGGAAAGCCGCTGGTGGCGTAGAGCGTTGTCAGTTCGCCTGTCGGCGTGATCCGAAATATCGTACCGCTACCATTGGCTCCGCCGTTGGCGGTCAGTCCGTAGAAATTGCCGTCGAGGCCCCTACTCAGACTGAAGGGGCGTCCTCCGTCGTTGTCACCGACAAAGGCGTAGAGCGTCGTCAGTTCACCCGTTGGGGTCATCCGAAAGACCGTGCCGTAACCTGTGTAGCTCTATCAGGTCGACGAAACAAAAACACAATCCCTGGTCGTGCCGTAGAAGTTGCCGTCGCCCCCTTCCACCAACCCTCCCGGCGCGCTGCCATCGGTCGCGGCAAAGCTGTGGAGGGTGGTGGACACGGCCGTGTCCTGTGCCCGGGCGGGCAGCAGCGCGGCCAAGACCAGTCCGCCGAAAATGGCGGTAGCCAAATGAAAACGGCTGCGACAGGAAGCGGCGTTACTCATGACGTAGACCAGAAAACCACCTAACCCATCCTAGGAAACATGACAATGCTGGGTAGTACGGACAAAGAAGTCAAGCTTGATGTTATCTACCAAGCAGCTAGTGCAAGCGCGCCAACCTTTCGCGTTCCAACAGGAATCCCATCTCGAAAAACACTTGGTTTTGGATGTAACGCGCTTGTGTTCGACGGGATTGAAGGCATCAGAAAAGGGAGCAGTCTCAAAAACTCGTCTCGCAAATCAACGTCTCAGTGCAGCGAGTTCGTGAGACATCCAGAGGTGGTGTTATGGAGTCCTGAGCCGTTCCGCCGTGCCCTCGGCCGCCAACAGGCGGAAGTCGTCCAAGTTCCAGGTGTAGATGGCTTCCGCTTTCGACTTTTCGGCGCAACGCAGGATCATCGCGTCGTAGATCTTGCCGCCCCCGACGCCATACTCCGCTGCCGCCGCGATCACCTCATAGACCTCTTTCTCCGAGAGCGCCACGACGCTGAACCGTTCCCGGATCGACTCGACGAAGAGCAATCCCTGTTCGGGGCTGATCCGAGGCCGGACCGGCAGCCGCGTCATCACCGAGTACACTTCCGCCAGCGTATGCGCCGCGCAGCACGCCGTCTTCTTGCTGGCGGTGGCGATGGCCGCCAAGCTCGCCTCGTGGCGGACGTGCTGC
The DNA here is from genome assembly GCA_964250955.1 of uncultured Chthoniobacterales bacterium. Taxonomy (GTDB): domain Bacteria; phylum Verrucomicrobiota; class Verrucomicrobiia; order Chthoniobacterales; family SZAS-18; genus CAHJWO01. Next base: position 2,179 of record CAXUIU010000437.1, read on the forward strand.
CCGTAGAACGCGGCCACGAGCACGGAGCTGTCGAAGAACGCCTTCACGCCCTTTCTTCTCCCTTTGGCGTTCCGTCACCCGCCAGCAGCGCCGCGGCGCGTGCCTCCCGGTCGTCAGCCACCAGCGTTTCACCCGTGCCCGTGCCCGCCTGCGCCTGGCCGGTGTAGACCCAGAACCCGTGCCGCTTTTCCAGCGGCAGCGTCTGGCGCACGGGCTTGAGGGTGATCTGTTCCTTCGCCTCGGAAAGCTCCAGCACGTCGCCCGGCCCCAGGCCCAGCCGGTCGCGCAGTTCCTTGGGGATCAGCCCGCGTCCGCCCGTATCCACGGTAATCTGTGTTTTCATGTGATGGGATTGTATGTCACCTAATCCCATTGCCAAAGCGCAAACCTTTTTTCTCCAATCCTTCCCATTTTCCTTGCTCTCTGTGCAAGTATTGACAAGGGTTTTTATCCACACTTGCTTTGTTTCATGAGCCAAACCGACGAAAATCAGGAAAAGGCGGTTGAGGTCGTGCCAGCGGCCACCGGGCGGGTGCTGACCGCGCCCGAGTTCCAGGGTTTGGCCGCAATGCCGTTAGAGTTGGAGTGGTTCGCCAACCTCGACAATCCACGGACGCGCCGGGCTCACCGCATCGACGTGGCCGACTTCATGGCCTTCGTCGGTATCCAGCGGCCCGAGGAGTTCCGCGTCGTCACCCGCGGCCACTTCATTGCGTGGCGGCGTGACCTGGAAGGCCGTGGGCTCTCCGCACCCACGGTCCGGCGCAAGCTCTCGGCGCTTTCCTCGTTGTTCGCCCACTTGTGCGACTCCAACGCCGTCACCCACAATCCCGTGCTGGGCGTCAAGCGGCCACGCTCAGAGACGGCGGAAGGCAAGACACCCGCCATCGGCGACGGGCAGGCCCGCGCGTTGCTAGCCGCCCCGCCCGCCGACACGCTCAAAGGCAAGCGTGACCGCGCGATCCTGGCGACGTTCCTCTTCCACGGGCTGCGTTGCGACGAGTTGTGCCAGTTGAAGGTGCGCGACCTGCACCTGCGCCGCGGCGTCTTGCACCTGCGCGTGCACGGCAAGGGCAGCACGACGCGCTACATCCCGGCGCCCCCGGCGGCAG
>CAXUIU010000438.1:0-3282 GCA_964250955.1 uncultured Chthoniobacterales bacterium
GCGGTGCGCGGTGCGCGGGTTGCGGGTTGCGGTGTCGCCTGGCGGTGACGTCGGCAAAAGGTCCTTCCGGCCACGTGCCCGCAGGGCACACCGCAACGGCGGCCTCGCCGCCACCCGCAACCCGCTTGCATTTAACATGGGTCGCACGCATGGTCCCGGCAGCGCCATGTCCTCGCACCGCCTCGAAATCCGCAACCTGACCGTCTCCTACCGCGGTGTGCCGGCGCTTCACCACGTCAACCTCACGCTCCGCTGCGGCCGGTGTGTCGGCCTGCTCGGCCCCAACGGCGCGGGCAAGTCGACCCTCCTCAAATCCATCGCCCGCCTTGTGCCCACCGAAACCGGCCACGTCCACTTCGACGCCAACGCGCACGGCGACAGCGCCGCGGACCGTTCCATCGCGTACCTGCCCCAGCGCAGCCTCGTGGACTGGGACTTCCCTTTGACGGTGCGCGGGCTCGTGGAAATGGGGCGTTACCCGGCGTTGGGCAGCTACACGCGCTTCCGTGACGAGGACGCACAGGCCGTCGAGGCCGCGCTCGACGCCACCCGCCTGCGCCCCCTCGCCGACCGACAGATCTCCGCGCTCTCGGGCGGGCAACAACAGCGCGCCTTCCTCGCCCGCGCCGTCGCGCAGGGCGCGCACGTTTACCTGCTCGACGAACCCTTCACCGGATTGGACCGCAACGCCCAGGCCACCCTGAGCCGGCTGTTGCGCACGCTCGCCGAACGCGACGGCAAGCTCGTGATCGTCAGCCACCACGACCTGCGCACGGTAGAGGAACTCTTCGACGACGTGATCTTCCTCAACGGCGAACTCGTCGCCTGTGGCCCGGTGCCGGAAACCTTCACCGCCGACAACATCGCGCGTACCTACACGACGGACGTTTTCACCGGTATCCGACCATGAACGCCCCTTTTCTCTGCGACCTGCTCGCGCCCTTCCAGTATGAGTTCATGCAGCGCGCGCTTTTGGGCTGCGTGCTGGTCGGATTCACCAACGGTTTTTTGAGCGCGTTCATCGTCCTACGGCAACAGGCGCTCCTCGCCGACGCGCTCAGCCACTCGCTCATCCCCGGGTTGGCGGTGGGGGCGATCTTCTTCGGACTCGCGCCGATGGGCCTGTTTCTCGGCGCGGTGGCGGCGGCGCTGTTCGTGGGTCTGGGTGGGCAGCTCGTCTCGCGCTCCAGCCGGCTCAAGGACGACACGGCCATCGGCGCGCTCTATACGGTGGCGTTCGCCTTCGGGATTTTTCTGCTGCGTTTCAGCAAGGAGCGGGTGGATCTGACGCACTTCATCTTCGGCAACCTGCTGGGCATCTCCAACGCCGACCTGTGGATTATCTACGGGGTCGGTTTCCTGAGCGCCGTGTGTCTGGTTAGCCAACAGCGCGGGCTGCTCCTGGCGCTCTTCGAGCCGTCCGTCGCGCAGAGCCTCGGCGTGCCCGTCGCGCGGCTCAATTACATGCTCATCAGCCTGATCATCTTGGCAATGATCGCCAGCCTCCAGGCCGTCGGCGTGGTGCTCTCGGTGGGGCTGCTCGTCCTGCCGGCGGCGACGGTGTACCTGCTCAGCGACAGCTACCGCACGATGTGCTGGGCGGGCGGTGCGCTGGGAGCCGCGGGGGCGTGCGTGGGGTTGATGCTCTCGTACTGGGTGGAAATCCCCAGCGGGCCGGCCATCGTGCTGGTGCTCGGCGCGTGCTTCGTGGCGGCGCTGGTGTTCGGCCCGCGCTACGGCGTGCTGGCGAAGCTGCGTCCCACCCGCCACCTGCACAAACAATCCCTCGCGCGCTGGGAAGACGAGGAGCCGCACGCGCACGAGGAAAAAGACGCCCCCGCACGCACGGGCGCTACTTAACCTCCGTGGCCTTGTAGCCAATCACGCCGATGCGGCCGATCAGCGCCTGGAGCTTGATGCGCGTCGGGTCGTAACGGAGGGTGATGCGGTTGTTGAGCACGTCGATCTCGGCGTCCTGCACGCCGCGCGCGGTGACGAGCGTGCGCTTGATGCCGTCCTCGCACGATGGACAGTCGATCTCGGGTTCGAGCTTGAGCACAGTTTTGACGACCTTCGGATCGTCCGCCGCGGCGCGCGCTACGGGGAGAGCTGCCAGGATCACCGCCAACCACACGCTCCGCAGGATGGGAAATTTCATGGAGACAGGAAACCTCGATCTTACCGCAACTACCCTCGCCGCGCACGTCGAAACCGTGCGCGCCTGCACGCGCTGCCCACGAATGCACCGGCCGGCGGTGCCGGGTTATCCGGTCGTGAGCAAGGTGATGTTGGTCGGCCAGGCTCCCGGGAGGCACGAACCCGTCAAGGGTCGGCCGTTCGCGTGGACGGCGGGGCGGACGCTGTTTGCATGGCTGCGGGAGAGCTGCGGGATCGACGAGGAACGTTTCCGGCGGACGGTCTACATGGCGGCGGTGTGTCGGTGTTTTCCGGGCGAGACGCCGGCGGGCGGCGACCGCGTGCCGGACCGCGCGGAGGTAGCGGAATGCAGCCGGTGGCTGCGGGCGGAGTTCGAGTTGTTGCGGCCGGAGTTGGTGATCCCGGTCGGGCGGCTAGCCATCGTGCAGTTCTTGCCGCCCGCGCCGTTAACGGAGATCATTGGGCGGCAGTTTCGCGGGAGTTACGATGGGCAAGAGTTCGACGTGGTGCCGCTGCCGCACCCGAGCGGCGCGTCGCCGTGGCCGCGGATTGAGCCGGGCCGCACGCTGACGCGGCAGGCGCTGGAGTTGATCCGCGGGCACCGGGCGTTCCCGGCGGAGGGACGAACAGCGAACCAGCTTGAATGACTCTGGACCGATGCCTACGGATCGCGTATCCTCAGGGAATGAAGATCGATCCGAAGCGAGTCGCCGACAAAATGCGTCGGGTTCGCTCGAATCAGCCGCAGATGACCTTCGACGAAGGGCAGGCGCAGATCAATCAACACCAGCGTCAGCCGGCGAGTTCATCGACACCCTCAAAAGGCAAGCCGTTGGCCTCTACCAGTGAGCGAAAAGTAGTGGCTGCCTCCTGAGTGGAGCGGACACCCTCAAAGATACCAAAGAGGGCGGACAAGAGCATCGCGTCCGGTACAATCCGCAAACGAACCGGTACGTCAAAATTACGCACCCCGATCAGTTCGGGCTGTATCCAGAGCCGGTCCCTGCACTTGATCGGGTCACGCAGAGGCTGGTTCACAGCTTCCGACTGCGGAGAGCCTTACCAGCAGAATACCTGGACCGGCTGCAAAGAAGTAACGAACTCTTCGGCGACGACCACCAACTC
>CAXUIU010000439.1:0-3280 GCA_964250955.1 uncultured Chthoniobacterales bacterium
AGCCAGCGGTCGAATTATCCAGGCGGTAAGCCGTCGGCCCGGAGAAACTGTAGATGTTGCCCGCGCTGCCGGGGCTGATGATGAACGCATTGGCATCGCCGGTCTGCGTGATCGTGGCGTTGCGCGTGTCGAAGTAGGCGCTCGGATTGCCGGGCGAGGAGTTCGCGGGCACCGTGAACCCGGCGTCGGAGGCGGTCTGCTTCTGTCCGTAGGGGGGCGCGGATGTCAGGATAGTTCTGCCCGTTGTACGGCGAATAGAACACGTCCTAGCTTGTGCGGTCGGCGTTGAACGACGCGTCGGGGACGATGAAGCTGTTGAACAGGTACTCGGCCCTGGTGGTGGGGAGGACACAGGCCACCCCGAGCAGGGCGGCGAGACAGATTTTGCACGGATGGATCATGGGAAAGTCAGGTCGGGCCGTTCACATCCCGGCGGCGCCGGTGTTCGTGTTGACGGGCGAGTAGTTCGGGTCGTTCCGGTCGGCGGCCACCCGGCTCCACAGCCGCATGTCGCGCAGGTCATCGACCGAAAGCGTGCGCACGCTGCCGTCCGTGAACGCACAGACAGCCTGCCCGTCGTAGCGCGCGTCCACGTTGCCGTAGTCGGCCACCTTGGACTTCGCCGTCCAGGCGGCGGTGCTCCACGTCGCGCCGCCGAGTTTGGGCGGGTTGACCTTGAAATAGCCGTTCGTGCGTTGGCCGCTGTTGTTGTAGCCGGCGGACGCGAACACCAAGAGCGCGGCGGGGCTGCCGTTTGGCATCGTCAGACACTCGCCCGGGTAGTACGGACCCGAGGCGGCGTCGTGCAGGTCGCCGCCGACGAGGGAGATGTTCATGCCCAACGCCGGGTTCAGGCTGATGGTGTAGCCGGACGTGTCGCCGCCGACCTGCCGGACGTTCGAGTTGACGAGGATCGTGTCCTTGAGTTGCCAGTCGAAGTACGGCGCGAGCCGGTAGGGATAGCGGTGGACGAGTTCGCCGGAGATGACCTGACCGCCGGGCATGGTCATGGCAGGAGCGGTGACATCGTAGCCCAGCAGGTAGTGGCCGTTGTTGTCTGCGGGTGTGTTCAGGAACCCGGTGATGAGGTTCCTGGCGGCGGCGACCTCGTGGACCTTGCGCGCGCGGTTGGTGACGGTTTGCGCCGCCGCGTAGGCGACCGAACTGAGCACCCCAATGATCGCAAGGGTGACGAGCAGTTCGACCAGGGTAAACGCCCGGCGAGGACAGGAAGACGGGATCATGGATCACAGAGAGGACAACCGAAAACGAGGAGCCTCGAGCATGCACGCACCGGGCGAACGCCGCTCTCTTGCGCTTGCGCTCGGATTGCGCGCCCTTGCGCTCAACGTTTGGCCGCGGCGCGCCCGGGGATACGCCCGTGCGGATACAATCCCGGGCAACACCCGAAGTGCTCTACGAACGCCTTGTTGAACGCGCTCAGACTCGCGTAGCCCACGCTGACCGCCGCTTCCGTGACGTTGGCCCGGCCGGTGCGCAGGAGTTCGGCGGCTTTCTCGATGCGTTTGAGCCGCAGGAACTTCGGGATACTCGCGCCTGTTTCCTGCGCGAACACGCGCGAGAGGTAGAACTGACTGCACCCCACCTCTTGCGCGAGCATGTCGAGCGAAGGCGGGTTCTCCAGGTCGCGCTCGATGAGGTAGCGCACGCGCTCGACGCGCTCGCGGTTGTTACGCTGGTGGCGCTGGCAGAAGAGTTCGTCGGGGTCCTCGACAGGGAAGATCGTCTGCGCCAGGATTTCCAGCACGCGGCCGAGATACCACGTGGGCCGCGCGGGACCGGAGACCGGCGGCTCGACGAACTGCACGCGCGCGGCGAGCAGCGACGCGGGCAGCGCGCGGATTTCCAGGTACGGGGCCGCCTCGGCGGGTGTCTGCACGAAGCGCCGGACGGCCGGGGTAAGTTTGGCGAGTTCGTCGGGGCCGAAGTAGGTGCGCAGAAATCCCGGGGTGAGTTCGAGCGTGAGGAAACGGTGCCAACCGTCCGCGCGGCGCGAGGCCTGCATCCCCTTGCCCTGCACGGTGTAAACCGCGACCTGCCCGGGACCGAAGGGGCGCGCGGCGTCGCCGTCCTGAAGCGTGCCCGCGCCGGAGAAGTTCAGGCACACTTCCAGGCTGCCGGGGTGAAACGAGCGACCCCAGTCCATGTCTCGCGCCAACCGGAAGTCATGCCACTCGATGCTCAGGCCGAGTTCGGCGAAGCTCCCGTGCAGACGCCGCCACGTGCCGTCGATAGAATGCCAGGCTCCCCGCTCCGCCGTGTGCGGATCGTCGGCGGCGCTCAGGACGGATGGAGACGAAGAAGCCAAAACAACACCGACAGACGAGCACGTCCCATCCCCCAAAAGCAACCGCGAGACGAGCGGAGAGCAACGCCGCGTCAGTCCAGCGCAATTCCGGGCAGGCGCGGGCGGCGAGCGGGCGTTATGGATGCTGCATGACCAGCGCAGCCGCCGCCCCTCCACTCCAGGAAACCTGGCGTCAGTACCAGGTCGACCATCCGCACGTCCGCATCCGCGACGCGGCGGCGGCGCTGGGTGTCAGCGAGGCGGAACTCCTGGCGACCGGCGTTGGCGACACGGTCACGCGGCTCGCCGCACCGACGGAGAAGCCGGGCTGGGGTAAGGTGATCGAGCGTCTGCCCACGCTCGGCCGCGTGATGGCGCTCACGCGCAACGAGCAGTGCGTCCACGAACGCAAGGGCCTCTACCGCGAGATCGGTTTCTTCGGCTTTATGGGCAACGTCGTCGGCCCGGACATCGACCTGCGGGTTTTTCTCAATCACTGGCACTTCGGCTTCGCGGTGTGCGAACCGGAGAAGGACGGCGGCACCAAGCGCAGCCTCCAGTTCTTCGACCGCGACGGCACGGCGGTGCACAAGGTGTACCTCCAACCCGAGAGCGACGTGGCGGCCTTCGACGCCATTGCGGCGGAGTTCCGCGCGCCGGAGCAGGATGCATCGCTGAGCGTGCAACCCGCCGCCGGTCCGCTGCTGACCGGCCGGCCGGACGCGGAGGTCGAGGTCGCGGCGTTCCGGCAGGCTTGGAGGGCGTTGCAGGACACGCACGAGTTCTTCGGGCTGCTGAAGAAGTTCGGCGTGGACCGGACGCAGGCGCTCCGGCTGGCGGGCGCAGAGTACGCGCGGCCGGTCACCACGACGAGCGCGGAGACCTTGCTGCGCGCCGCGGCGGCGGAGAGCTTGTCCATCATTTTTTTTTTTTTTTATACGGGGACCATCGAGATCTACACCGGGCCGGTGG
>CAXUIU010000440.1:0-3273 GCA_964250955.1 uncultured Chthoniobacterales bacterium
GCAGGAACCAGCGTCTTGAGCAGCGGTTGGTCAAAGCGTAGAATCGCTGGCATGAGCACGATCACGGTCACATTGCGCGAAGACCATCTGTCCCAACTCCGCGACCGAGCGGAGGACGCGGGCATCACTGCTGAGGAACTTGTGCGCGCCAGCATCGAAGCTTGGTTGGTAGACCCGCAGGCTGAACTCGATAGGATCACGGATTATTTGCTGCACAAAAACCGCGAACTCTACCGGCGGTTAGCGTGATCCGTTACTTGGGAGTCACGGAGGTCGAGAGGATGCACCGGCGCTTGATCGCCGCCTCCGGCGGTTCGCATGGATTGCGGGAGGCGGGAGGATTGGATTCGGCAGTGGCGCAACCGCAAATGAGTTATGCGGGGCAGGACTTGTACCCCGGCCTGATCGAGAAAGCTGCGGCGCTAGGTTTCTCGCTGATTTCCAATCACCCGTTCGTCGATGGAAACAAGCGGATCGGGCAACTGGCCATGGAAGCGTTCCTCCTGCGCAACGGCTGCGAAATCGACGCTTCGACCGATGCTCAGGAGACGATGATCCGCGCAGTCGCGGCGGGCGAAGCAGATCGTGAGGCGCTACGGCTTTGGTTGGCAACGCACGTCCGGGCAGGGAAGATTTGAGCATCCTCAGAGAGGAAGTGTCCCGTCTGCACGGAACTTTTTCGTGACAATGCCCACCCGAGCGTCTTTGCTGGCGGCGCGCTGGGCCAGGCACGCCTTTTCCCCCACCGCCCCACCTCCCGGTGGCGAATAATATCTATCTAATCAGGAAACACTTATCCACATGGATTCTTCTCCGCAGCCCCGTTACCGTCGCATCGTTCTGAAGATCAGCGGCGAGGCCCTCCGCAAGACCGGCAGCCTCGACAACATCTCCCCCGAGATTGTCCGCCACATCGCCCTCGCCATCCAAGAGATCCACGGCCTGGGCGTCCAGGTCGCCGTCGTCGTCGGCGGCGGCAACATCTGGCGCGGCGCTTCCGCCAACGCCCGCGGCATGGACCGCACCATGGCCGACTACATGGGCATGCTCGCCACCATCATGAACGGCATCGCCCTCCAGGGCGCACTCGAAGACATCGGCGTCGAGACCCGCGTGCAGACCGCCATCGAGGTCAAAAACGTCGCCGAGCCCTACATCGTCCGCCAGGCCATCGGCCACCTGGAGAAGGGCCGCGTCGTCATCTTCGTCGCCGGCACGGGCAACCCGTTCTTTTCCACCGACACCACCGCCGCCCTGCGCGCCAGCGAGATCAAGGCCGAGATCATCCTCAAGGCCACCAAGGTGGACGGGGTCTACACGGCCGACCCCGTAAAAGACCCCTCCGCCCGGCGCTACGACCGGCTCTCCTACACGGAGGCGCTCACCAAGCGGCTGGCCGTGATGGATTCCACGGCGTTCAGCCTGTGCCAGGACAACAAGGTGCCCATCATGGTCTTCGACATGAACCAGCCCGACAACATCCTGCGCGCCGTCTGCGGCGAGGCGGTCGGCACGCTGGTCACCGCCGACGCCTGAGACTTTGCACGGGGCGCGGACGTGGGATATAGCTAGGCGACTCCCCTCCCAGCTCCCCTATGGAATCCGACGAAATCCTCCTCGAAGCCGAAGAAGGCATGGAAAAAAGCGTCCACTACATGACGCACGAGTTTTCCAGCGTACGCACCGGCAAGGCGTCGCCCGCGCTCGTCGAGAACATCGACGTGGAAGCCTACGGCTCCAACATGAAGCTCAAGCAGCTCGCGCTCATCACGACCCCCGAGCCGCGCCTGCTGGTCATCCAGCCCTTCGACGCGACGACGGTCAAGGACATCGAACGCGGCCTCAAAGAGTCCCGCCTGGGTATCAACCCGGCCGTGGATGGCAAGATCATCCGCCTGCCCATCCCCGAACTCAGCGAGGAACGCCGCCGCGACCTGGTCAAGGGCATCAAGCAGATGGCTGAGGAAGCGCGTGTGCGGGTCCGCGGCCACCGGCGCGATGGCATCGAGAACGCCCGCAAGGGCAAGAAGGACGGCTCCCTCACCGAGGATCAGGTCGCCGACCTGGAGGGCGACCTCCAGAAGCTCACCGATCAGTATACCAAGAACATCGAAAGCGCCTTGGTCACCAAGGAAGCCGAGATCATGAAAGTTTGAGTGATGAAGCAAGTATCCGTTCTCAGTTCTCTAGCGGTAGTTTGCTTGGCGGTAGCGGTCGGTACCGCGCACGCCGCGCCGAAGTCGGCGGCCAACAAACCGGCGGCGTCGAACACGGCGCGCACCGCGGCGGATTTCACCTGGATCGGCGCGGGCGGGAAGGTCTCGCCCGGCAAGAACTTCCGCGGGCAGCCGGTGGTGATCCTCATCGCCCCGTCGCCGGACGATGGCGACCTGCGCAAGGAAGCCGGACGCATCGCTGACCGCTATCTGGATTTCGCGGCGAAGAAGACGGTTTTCGTGGCGGCGTTCACGGGTTCCGGGCCGGCGCGGGTGGAGTCGAACGTGCCGTTCGTCCCCGCGCAAAACGGGGCGGCCGTCGCGGCGGCTTACGGCGTGCAGGGCAAGGGGCTCGCGGTGGTCGTGCTCGGACCGGACGGCAACGTCGATCTCGTTTCGCCGCAGGTCGAGGGAGCCCAGCGCATTCTGGACGTGATCAACAACACGTTCCAAGCGCAGGCTACCGAGCGCGCCGGCACCCACAGCTGAGTCTCCATGAAGGCGCGCCCGCCCGCGGCTCCCGGCTTCGTCGCCGACGGCTACCGGCGGTACGTGTGCAGCGAGGAGTTCCGGGAACGGGAACGTGCCGTTTGCCGGGCGGTGGCGGTGGAGTTCGCTCCGCGGCTGGCGGCGGCGCGGGGCATGCGGGCGCGGTGGCGGGTGCGTTGGGCGATGTTTCTGGCGCGGCAACGGGCATTGCGTGCATTGCGCCCCTCAATGAAAAGTTGTTTTCTGAGGGGTGCGCCATGAAAGCAGACGAACAGACGACCGATCCCGCGGTGGATGATTACTTCAACGGGGCCGAACGGTGGCGGGAGGAGTTGGCGGCTTTGCGCACGATCCTCCGTGATACTCCGCTGACCGAGGAGTTGAAGTGGCTCCAGCCCTGTTACACGCTCGGGGGCAAAAACGTCCTCCTTGTCCACGCGCTGAAGGACGCCTGCGTCCTCGCGTTTCTCAAAGGGGCGCTGTTGAAGGACCCTCACGGCCTGTTGACCAAGCCCGGCGAGAACACACAGGCAGGCCGCTGGATGAAGTTTTCCAGCGTCCGGGAAAT
>CAXUIU010000441.1:0-3254 GCA_964250955.1 uncultured Chthoniobacterales bacterium
CGCCGCCGCTATTTGCCTCGACACATCCTCGACCAGTTGATGCTGACGGGAAGCCTGTGGTGGTTTTTCCTATTCAGCATTTTGTTGGTCTGGTTGTTCTTCGCGCAGCACCGGATTTTCCGACCGCTAATGGGATATTTTTCCTTGATGCTGCTCGTCCTCGTAGCCGGCTTGATTATCTACATGAGGCGCTATCCCTCCCCGCCCTCTCGAACGGAGACTCCCCCGATCATAGCGGTAATAGCGATCAGTATGATCATCTTTGTGCTCTCCGGAACGATCTGGCCGTTCTATTACTTCTTCTCGCCGCGCATGAAGCGGGTGTTCACGCGGTGACGGCAAGCGGCGATGCGAGCATTTCCGCCCGCCGCGCAACGAGGTCGTAGACCTGCGTGCCGATGACCTCCACCTCGATGAACTCGCCCACCGGCGCGGGCGCGTCGAGGAGCACGCGTCCGTCCACGTCCGGCGCGTCGCCCTCCGTGCGCGCGACCAGCGGCGTATCGGTGAGCACGCGCAGCCGCCGGCCGACCTGGCGGGCGCTGATTTCCTTGGCGACGCGCTGCTGGAGCTTCATGGCGCGGGCGTGGCGGCGGCGCTTGACGGCGTTGGCGATCTGCCCGTCCATCTTCGCCGCGCGCGAACCTTCCTCCTGCGAATAGCTGAACACGCCCAACCGCTCGAACTTCACCCGCTCGATGAACTCCAAGAGGCTCTCGAAATGCTCGTCCGTTTCGCCGGGGAAGCCCGTGATGAACGTCGTCCGCAGCGCCAATCCCGGGATGCCCGCGCGCAGCCGCACGATGAGGTCCTCGATGTGTTCGCGCGAGGTCTCACGGCGCATGGTGTCGAGCATCTCGGCGTGGATGTGCTGGAGCGGCATGTCCACGTATTTGGCAACGCGCTCGTTGCGCGCGATGGCCGCGATGAGTTCGTCGCTCCAATGCGCTGGGTGGGTATAGAGCAGCCGCACCCAGAAGTCGCCTTCGATGGCGCCGAGTTCGTCCAGGAGCCGGCTGAGCGTCGGGCCGCGCCCTGAATCGACCGGCTGGCGCGGACCGGCCTTTTGCTGCCACAGGTCCATGCCGAAGTAGGTGGTGTCCTGGCTGATGAGGCAGATTTCCTTGACCCCCTCCGCCACGAGCGCGCGCACCTCGCGGACGACGCTCTCAATCGTGCGCGAACGGTGCCGACCGCGCATTTGCGGGATCACGCAAAAGCTGCACGGGTGGTTGCAGCCCTCGGCGATCTTGACGTACGCCGTGTGCGACGGCGTCAGGCGGAAGCGTGGCGTGTCCCAGTCAGGGATGTAACGCGAACCGCGGGTGACGAGGTTGAGCGGCTCCAACGTCTCGACGCTTTCCGCTTCGGCGGCGAGCGGACCGTGGAACATCGGCACAGCCGCCGCGGCGCTGCCGGTGCGTTCGAGCACGCTGCGGACGATGTCGCCCGCCTGCGCGACCTGGTCCAACCCCATGAACGCATCGACCTCGCGCATCTCGGAGGAGAGTTCCTTCGAAAACCGTTGCGCCATGCAGCCGCTGACGATGATCTTCTGCCCCGGCCGGCGGCGCAGGCCGCGGGCCTCGTGCGCCTGGAAGATGGCCTCGATGGATTCTTCCTTGGCCGAGTCGATGAACGCGCAGGTGTTGACGATGAGCACGTCGGCGTCCTCGGCCGAGGCGGTGACTTCCATGCCCTGCGCCCGCACGCTGCCGAGCATGATCTCGGCATCGACGAGATTCTTTGCGCAGCCCAGGGAGATCATGCCGACTTTCTTCATAGACAAAAGGCCGGCAATCTACCCGCGCGGCGGGATGTTGTCAGGTGGAACTTTCCGGGTCCAGCACCTCCGGCGTGCGCGGCGGCCCTTCCCAGGCGCGGTCAAGGTCCAGCGGGCTCTCCCGCCGCTCGATGTCGGCCTTGAAGAGGTTGCCGAAGTTCTGGATGTGCCGACGCGCCGTCGAGAGGTATACCTGCCGGTCGCCGTCGTAAATCTCCGCCAGCACGCCCATGCTCTCGCGGTCGCGGTCGCGGAAGGCTTTGACCACCCGCAACGCCTGTGCGCCGCGCATCCCCAGCGCACGCAGGGCGTCGACGCCCATGTCCAGCGAGGTGCCCAGCGTGTCACGGTACACCTGGTCCGGCGTCAGGCCGTGGCGGATCAACTCGTAAGCATGGGTGCGGTCCCGCGCCCGGGCCAGGATGCGGACGTGCGGGAAGTCCGCACGCAGCAGGTCTACCAGCGCGAGGGATTTCTCTTTGTCCACGATGGCGACGATGAACAACTTCGCCCGTTCGATCCCCGCGCTGCGCAGGAGGTCCTCGCGCAGGGCGTCGCCGTAGTAGGTCGGGATGCCAAGGCTGCGCATGGAATCCACCCAATCCGGATCGTTCTCCAGGGCGGTCGTCGGAACCCCGTTGAGGGACAGGAGCCGGCCGACGACGCTGCCGAAACGACCGTAGCCCGCGATGATGACGCCCCCCTGGTCATGGCCGTCCACGCGGTCAGGCGCGCGACTGGATGCGCCGGCCGGCCCCGCCTGCCGCGCCGCGTCGGCCTCGCGGGCGTGGTACCAGTGGGCGATGCGGTCGTTGGCGACGAGCAGGAGTGGCGTCGCGGCCATGCTCAGGGCGACGGCGGCGGTGAGCAGGTTGGCGGCGTCGGCGGGCAGGACGCTCGCGTTCACGCAAAACGAGATCAGCACGAACGCGAACTCACCGCCTTGCGCCAGCGCGAAGGCGAACAGGAAATCGTGCGTCGGCCGCAGCCCGAAGGTTCTTCCCAGTCCGAAGAGCACGGCGAACTTCACGAGGAGCAGCCCCGCGACGAGCGCCAGCGTCGCCGCCGGGTGGTGGACAACGTACGGGAAGTCGATCCCCGCGCCCACCGAGAGGAAGAACAACCCGAGCAACAGTCCCTTGAAGGGCTCCACGTCGGCTTCGAGCTGGTGGCGGTATTCACTGTCGGCGAGCACGACGCCCGCGATGAAAGTCCCCAGCGCCGACGACACGCCCACCAGTTGCATCAGCAGCGCGATGCCGACGACCAGTTGCAGCGCCAGCAGCGCCGGATCGCCGGTGGTCTCGGCTGCTTCCCGGCAGCGTTCGGCGGCCAGCCACGCGTCGGCCCGATGACCGAGATTGCGCAGCACCGACGAGGCGATGAAGGTGGCCTCGCAGAGCAGCCGGGGATCGCGGAGACCGCGCAGCAGTTCAGGCAGCAACCGCACGGCGGCCCGATAGTCGCAGGC
>CAXUIU010000442.1:0-3251 GCA_964250955.1 uncultured Chthoniobacterales bacterium
GCCCACGCCCAAGCCGACCCCGACGCCGAAACCCAAGGCCACCCCGAAGCCGAAGGAAAAGGCCGATGAGGAGAAACCCAAAGCCACCGCGAAGCCGAAGAGCGACGAGCAGGCCAAAGCCACCAAATCCAAGGAGGAAAAAAGCAAGGTCGCCGCCGAAAAGCCGAAGAAATCCGGCGAGTCCGCTTCCGCCAAGTCCGACAGTCCCGAGACCGCCGCCAAGAAGGCCGAGGCGCTCGCAGCGATCCGGGGCGACGGCGATGGCCCGGACAGCGGCGGTGGCAGCGGCACCGGCAAGGGTTCCGGCCACGGCACGGGCACGAGCGGCGAGGGCAGCGGCAATTCCACCGAGATCGTCGCGGCCTACAATGACATGATCAAGACCCGGTTCTACGACCAATGGGACCCGGCCGGCGACGGCACCGCTTTCCTGACCATCCGCGTGGAAAAGGACGGCAGCGTCACCAAAGCCGCCCTCTCCAAACCCTCCGGCGTGGAGGCGACCGATTTCTCCGTGCGCGAGGCCGCCGGGCGGGTCAAGAAGATCGAACCTCTGCCCGCCGCCCTCCTCGCCAAGAAGAATTTCTATGAGGTCACGATCAAGTTCAACCGGACCGACTGACATGGCGAGCGACGCCCTGACCCATCAGCTCGACAAGATCGAAGCGGAGATGAAACGTCTCGGCTACTGGCGGGACGGCTTGTCCGCCGCGTCTTGGCAGGGGAGTTCCTACCTCGACGCCCCGTCCTTCGAGTGGTGGCTCCAAAACGTCTTCCTACCCAACGCACGCCGGGCTGTGCAAACCGGCAAGCTGCCCGCCGACAGCCAGGTCGGGCTGATGGCGATGCGCCAGTATGACTACCATTCGTCGGTCCCGGAGGCGCACGGGTTGATGCGGCTGCTGTCCGGCTTCGACGAATTGGTTACGGCTGTCCCCCACGGCAAAAATTCTGTCTTTTCATCGCGCCGTCTTTGGCGTTGGCTTCCAAACGTCCGAACCCTCATGCGTCGCCTCCTTCCTCTTTTCCTGTTCGCCGCCCTGCTGCCGCGCGCCTTCGCGCAGAACGCCCCGCCCGTCATCGAGGTCAGTAAAAGCGGCACGCAGATCAGCCTGACGCTCAACCCGCTCACCGGCGGCGAAGGCTCCGCCGCCACCAAGACCCTCACCGACGACCTCAACGCCGCCGGGGCCTTCGCGCTCTCCGTCGGCCAGAACCCCGCCGCCTACACCGCGCGCGGCACGGCCGGGGGCGGCAGTCTGCAAGGCACGCTCGTC
Organism: uncultured Chthoniobacterales bacterium; assembly: GCA_964250955.1. Taxonomy (GTDB): domain Bacteria; phylum Verrucomicrobiota; class Verrucomicrobiia; order Chthoniobacterales; family SZAS-18; genus CAHJWO01. The sequence continues at coordinate 1,278 of CAXUIU010000442.1, forward strand.
GGCCGCGACGGCGCGCCGATCCTCAACAAGACGTACTCCGGCCCGACCCGCGTGGCGGCGCACGAGTTCGCCGACGACATCGTCTTCGCCTTGACCAAAAACCGCGGCATCGCCGGAGGCAAGGTGGCCTTCGTCGGCACGCGCACCAACCACAAGGAAATCTACGTCTGCGACACCGACGGCGCGAACCTCCAGCAACTCACCAACGACGCGACGATCTCCGTCGGCCCGGCGCTCAGCCCCGACGGCCGGCGGCTGGCGTACACGGGCTACAAGAGCGGCTTCGCGGATGTTTACGTCATCAACCTGGCCAGCGGCGCGCGTGACCGCGTGGTGAAGTTCCCCGGGACGAACACGGGAGCGGCGTTCTCGCCCGATGGCAGCCGGCTGGCGATGAGTTGCAGCAAGGACGGCAACCCGGAACTCTACGTCACCAGCGCGGGCGGCGGCAACGCACAGCGCCTCACCCACACCCCCGGCGTGGAAAGCAGCCCGACGTGGTCGCCCGACGGGAGCGAGATCCTGTACGTTTCCGACGCCGGCGGCGCGCCGCAGCTCTACCGCATCTCCAGCGGTGGCGGCACGGGCCGGCACGTCCCCACGGGCCACGGCTACTGCACGGAACCCGACTGGTCGCCGGACGGCAAGAAGGTTGCCTTCTGCGTGCGCGAGGGCGGCTTTTCCGTGGCGGTGCTCGACCTGGAGAGCGGCTCATCGAAGGTCGTGGCTTCCGACGCGCAGGACCCGGCGTGGGGGGCGGACTCGCGCCACCTCATCTACAGCGCGGGCGACGCGATCATGATGCTCGACGTGCCCACGGGCAAGAAGACGCGCGTCATCGGCGGCGTTGGCAAGGTGTCCGAACCCGCCTGGAGCCATTAATCCCCACATCCATGAAAATCCTCCCCTTTCTCTGCGCCGCCGTGCTCGCCGCCACGCTGACCGCCTGCAAGAGCAACAAAAACCAGTACGGCGAAGGCAGCGGCGCGGCCAACGTGCCCGACAGCGACTACGTCAACGGCACGCCTCTGCCCCAGCGCGACGAGGGCGTCTCGTTCATGGGACCCAACGTGGACCGCAACAAGTTTCAGCCCGTGCACTTCGAGTTCGACAGCTTCGTGGTCGCCGCCAACGAGCGCGGCCTCGTCCGTCAGGTCGCCGAGTATCTCCAGGACAGCAACAAGCGTGTGATCGTCGCCGGCTTCTGCGACGAGCGCGGCACCGCCGAGTACAACCGCGCCCTGGGCGAAAAACGCGCCGAGGCCGTGCGCGAGGCGCTCATCGCCGACGGCGTGTCGGCCGAGCGCGTGCAGACGGTGAGCTTCGGCGCGGAGATGCCGGTCGACCCGGGTTCCAACGAATCCGCCTGGGCGCGCAACCGCCGGGGCGAGTTCGGCATCACACGCTGAGTCCCGGGTTGCGTGGCCTTCGGTCCTGCCGCATCTTTCCCGCGATGACAGTGAAGGCCATCGTGCACCCGGCGGAGGAAGGCGGCTTCTGGGCGGAGGTTCCGGCGATGCCCGGCTGTGTCACGCAGGGCGAGACGCTCGACGAGATCCGCGAAAATCTGAAAGAGGCCATCGTCGGCTGGTTAGAGGCCGGCGAGCCGATGCTGGAAGTGGCAGCGCGGGATCAGGTGTTGGAACTAGCCTTGTGAAGCAGGTTTCCGGCCGGCAACTCGCCGTGATCATCCAACGCCGCGGCTGGACTCTGAGCCGCGTCAACGGCAGTCACCACATCCTTCACCCTGGCCGGACGCAACGAGCGAGTCGTCGTTCCTATCCACGGCAACCAGTCCTTGAAAATCGGTCTACTGCGAGCGTTGATGAAAGTCGCCGGACTTGAGGAAAAAGACCTGTAAGCTTTCCTCCCCGCTTCCCGCTATGCACTCCTTCCACTACCAAGACGGCCAACTCCGCTGCGAGGGTGTCGACCTCGCCGCGCTCGCGGCCGAACACGGCACGCCCCTATACG
>CAXUIU010000443.1:0-2830 GCA_964250955.1 uncultured Chthoniobacterales bacterium
GCGGTGTAGACGGCCGGGTCCGTGCCTTGAGCAAAGGCGGCGACCGGGGTGAGGGCGAGCACGCAGCTAACGCCGACGGTCGGCCAGAAAGAGGAAGCGCGCTTGGATGAAGTATTTTTCATGAATGAAACGATTTTCGTTTGTACCACTGCCTTCTCATTCGATGCGGTTGCTGTTGGTGGTTCTCAAAAGGTCATGCTCCAACACCGGACTGCGCATCACAACGTCTCGCCCGCCTTCGACTTGTCGTTGAGCAAAAGCTCTCGCAGGAAGCGCACCGGCGGCGAGCCGTGGTCGGTGATCGCGTCATTGAACCGCTTCAATGAGTAGTTCGCCCCTTCCTGCGCCCGGTATTCACGCCGCAGTTTGAGCAGTTCCAGCTTGCCGACCGTGTAGAAGAGATAGCCCGGGTCGAACGTCCCGCGGAGGGCCTCCTGACGCGCGGGCTTCTCCTCGTAATAACAGTTTTCCATGAAGAACTTCGTCGCGTCTTCCACGCTCATGCCCTGGGTGTGCAGCTTGATGGACACGCACAGCCGGCAGATGCGCAGCAGCGCCTCGTCGGATTGCGCCAGGTGGTACTTCGCGCCCTGGAGATCGTTCGGGTCGAGGGGCTTCTCCCGGCCGTAACCTTCCTCCACCGCCATCTGTTCGCAGTAGTGCGCCCAGCCTTCGATGTACGCGTACGAGCCGAAGATGCGCTGCACCTTGGTGACCGGCGACGCATTCTCACGCAACGCCTGGACGTAGTGGCCCGGGTAGACCTCGTGCACGCTGACGATGTCTGCCGTGTAGTAGTTGAAGGCGGTCAGCCACTCGTCTTTTTCCTTGTCGGGCCAGTTGGCCTCGGTCGGCGTGACGTAGTAGTACGCCTGCGCGCCGATTACCTCGAACGGACCCGGGTTGTCCGACGACGCAAAGCTGCCCGCGCGCAGGTACTTGGGGGTCTCCTCGACGTTGGCGCGCACCTCGCTGGGGATGTCGATGATGTCGTGCCCCACCATGAAGCCACGGATGGCTTCCAAGTGCTTGCGGATGTCGGGCAGGAGGCTCTCGGACGTGGGGTGGTTGTGCTGGATGTATTTGAACACCTCAATGGGTGACTTAGACGGGTCGATGATCTTGGCCGCGGCGGCGAACTCACCCTGTTCGCGCTTCAGCTCGGCCAGGCCGATTTCGAGAATGGTTGCCGGGTCCTGGGTGAGCGCCTCGTTGACGTAGAGCATCCGACGGTATTTCTCCTCGCCGAGCGCGTAGCCCTTGGGGTCGGCGTGGGGCGCTTTTTCCTTGATGAGCCAGTCGGCGTAGGCGTTCAGCTCGGCGGCGGCGCGGTCGTTGACGGCCTTGAACTCCGCCTGGAGCGCCGGGTCGGGCACGTCCTTGACGGCCTCGACGAGGTCGTGCTGGAGGAAGTCCGCGCTGCCCTTGGAAATGGCGATGGCGAGTTCGACCTCCGCGGCCGGCAGCGACGCGGCGAGATTGGCGTGCGCGGCGGCGAAGAGCGCGGGCACCTGGCGCTCGGTGGCGACGATGGCGCGCAGCCGGTCGGGCAGCGGAGCGTAGTCGCGTTTGAGGTAGACGTTGGGGTCAAAGACGCCCGCATACGTCATCGGGTTGCGGTTGTACGTGCCGGCGTCTTCCAGGGAGAACAGGTTGTTCGCCACGCCGAGGGAGAGCAGCTTGTAGTCAAGGGCGGACGGGGGGCTGAGCCGGTCGGGGTCGATGGCTTCCAGGCGCTTTCCGAGGGCGTGCATCTTCGCCGCGGCGTCCTGGATCGACGCGCGGCTGTAGTCCACGAACTTGCCGTCGTACTGGTGCAGGCCGAGGCCGACGGCGTTGAGCGGCTGGAAGCGGAACTGCTCGGCGAGGATCTCGTCGGTCAGCGTGGCGAAAGCGACTTCGGGCGAGGCGGCCTCCTGCGCCCGCACAGCGGCAACAGGCAGCAGGACGGCGGCGAGGAGGAGGACGGGAACGAGGCGTGGCACGGCGGCCAGTCTATGCGGGCCGGCGCGCGGCGCTAGTTGAAATACAACGAGAACCCGAGCGCCTCGCCGCTGAACGCGTCGCGCCATCCACGCCAGACTTCCAGGTCGGTGAGAGGGCCTTCCTCCAGGTACGGGGCCGCCGCCGTGCCCTGGATCCAGAGGAACAGGTCGAACGGCGCGGGCTGCGTGAAGACGTGCCGCAGGTTCAGCCCCAGCTTCGGATCATTCCCGCGCCAGAAGGGGATCAGCTTCTGACCGGCGAGGATCGCGTCGGCCTCGTCGAGCATCCGCAGCCACGCGTCAACCCGCTCCTGGGTCACGCCCGGGTCGGGCAGCGCGCCCTTTTGCCGCGGGTTGGGAATCCACTCGTGGTCGTCGTCGGTCTCCGCGAGGATGCGCCGCCAGGATTCGCGGCTGAACTTGGGCACGAGCGTGAGGTGATCCAACGCGGCGGAGAGGCGCTCGGGTTCGCGCACAGGGAAGTTCATCAGGTGGACAAAGACGATCAGGTCCGAGAGCGGGGCCACGTCGAAGTTCATCGCGTTGCCCGCACCGTTGTCGCGCAGCAGGAAAGGGAAAGAGGTCTTCGGTTTCGAGAAGAACAGGTGCGCGGTGTGGTCGTAGAGCGCGGCCTCATCGTAGGCGAGGAGTGTCTCCACCACGGCGCTGAGCAGGTGGCAGTACCCGCGGAACCACGGCACGTCGCCGGCGTCGAACCGGATGAGAAAATCCTGCGCGGCTTTTTCCTCGAACGATTCGTCCTGGTGGAGCCGCTGGTAGGTCTTCCACACGGTCTCGGTGTCGGCCGGCTTGCCGTCGCCGACGTAGTCGACCCGCATGAGGCC
>CAXUIU010000443.1:2840-3234 GCA_964250955.1 uncultured Chthoniobacterales bacterium
GTGCAGGTCGATCGCGTGCGTGACCAGCGTGGTCTCGGTGCAGCCGTAGGTGTTGATGAGCCGGACCCGGTCGGCGCCCCTCAGCGACCGCCAGTCTGCGAGCCGGGCCGGGCGGGCCGCCTCGCCGCCGATCACCATCGTGGCCAGGCTGCCCGGCAGCGGGGCGTCCTCATCGGCGAGGAAGGTGACGAACGCCGCGCGGAGGTCGTCGTACGCGACCGGCGCGGCGGCAGCCTCGGCGGCAGGCCCGACCGGCAGGCGGAAGAACGGCAGCGAGCGGGTCAGGCGGTTGGCGAAGAGCCCGTCGTGGTGCCACGTCTGGCCGAGGTGTTCGCCCGCGCGCAGGAACTGCACGACCCCGAGGGCGTAGCGCAGGCGGTCGGCCTCGGCGGGG
>CAXUIU010000444.1:0-3228 GCA_964250955.1 uncultured Chthoniobacterales bacterium
CTCGGCGGCCATGGAAAAAGGAACGGGAGCGCGACCCGGCGTTCTGCACGCTTAGCCGCGCTCCCGCAGTTTAACCCGCTCTCAATACTTGCGGCTCGGCAGCGCTTCCTTGGCGTTGCTCTGGTCGAAGAAGTCGTCGTGCGTGACGATCTTCTTGGGCAGTTCCTCGCCCGCTTTGATCTTCTCGGCGGTGTCGAACACCAGCGGTCCGATGAGCGGGTTGCACTCGCAGGTGGCGTTGAGCGTGCCGGCCACCATCGCCTCGAAGGCGCCCTTGACGCCGTCGATGGAGACGACCAGCGGCTCGGTGCCGGGCTTCATGCCGGCTTCCTGCAACGCCTGGATGGCACCCAGGGCCATGTCGTCGTTGTGGGCGAACACCACGTCGATCTTCTCGCCCTTGCCCTGCGCAGCCTTGATGAACGCCTGCATGACTTCCTTGCCCTTGGCGCGGGTGAACTCGCCGGTCTGCGTCATGACGATCTTCAGGTCGGGCGACCCGGCGATGGCTTCCTCGAAGCCCTTCTTGCGGTCAATAGCCGGGGCCGCGCCGGTCGTGCCCTGCAACTCGACGATGTTGCCCTTGCCGCCGGTCTTGTCGACGACGAACTTGCCGATCCGCCGGCCCTCTTCCACGAAGTCCGAGCCGATGAAGGTCACGTACAGGGAGGGGTCGCTGACGGTCACCGTGCGGTCCGTGAGGATCACCGGGATTTTGGCGGCCTTGGCCTCCTTGAGGACGGGCTCGAAGCCGGCCGACACCACCGGGGCCAGGAGGATCACGTCCACCTTCTTGGCGATGAAGGCGCGGATGGCCTTGATCTGATTTTCCTGCTTTTGCTGGCCGTCGGAGAAGGAGAAGTCCACGCCGCGCTTCTCGGCCTCGCCGCGCATGGACGCGCTGTTGGCCGTGCGCCAGGCGCTCTCCGCGCCGACCTGCGCGAAGCCGATTTTGAGTTTCTGGTCCGCCGCGCGCGCGCTCGGGACGGATGCACCCGCGCCGACGAGCCCGCACAGGGCGGCTACGCTCAGCAGGCGGAAGGAGGGAGGGAGGATGGTTTTGTTCATAGGGGGGATGGATGGAACAAATCTGATTTTCCCCGGTTCCGCCCGAACGGCAAGCGCCAAGTTCACCGCCGGCGGGTTTTCGTGCAGCCCGTTTTGGGATTTGTTCGATTTGTCGCTGGACGACCTGCGCGGCCTTCTCCCATGAAATTCCTCGCTCTCCTCCTCGCCCCCACGCTCGACGCCAGCCTGGTGCTGCCGGCCTTCCACGCCGCCGCTGCCGACAAGCCGCTCATCGAACTTCTCCCCCGATACCCTGAAGGAAGAACGGTGGCAAGGCGACCGCGATATGTTCGTCAAGAAGGTCACCGACCTCGGCGGCGAGGTGCTCGTACAGAGCGCCAACAGCGACGACGTGCGCCAGATCAAGGACTGCGAGGCGCTCATCGGCTGCAGGGTCAAGGTGCTCGTCATCGTCACCCACAACGCCGACGTAATGGCCAGGATGTATTCACAGTCTCTCTGAGGCTCGCTGCGAGCACCCTTTTGGTTCTAGTTGGGCGGTAGCAGCAAGACAAAAAACCAGACGGCCAGCAGCCACAGCCAGAGAGTGCCGCCGTAGGCGACCCGCCGCCGCAGCGCGGGAGTTTGCCGGCGTGTCAGGCGGACGTCCAGCTCCCCGGCGATCAGAAATCCGAATGGCCAAAATAAGCTGACCTCAACCATCGCCGGCCACACCCAGTCTCCCGTCCATGCGTCAAACGGCGGGAAGCACAGCAGAAGCACGGGGGCAACGGGATAATAGAGCAGGACACTCGGGAGCCCGAGGCTCACGAAGCCGAGCACCAGCGAAACCACGCAGGCGAGTACCGACCACTTCCGGGCCCGCACCCAGCGCACAAACGCCTCGCGCATCAGCCCAGCTTTTCCGAAGGCCCAGCGGAGCCATAGACCCAGAGATTGCTTCATTTGGGGAGTAAATCGTGGTTCCCATTTACTTCGCGCCGGGTGGCTTCGTCACCAAGTCCTGCTTACAGGACGTTTGTTGTCCGTGCTGGTAGCAGCAACACAGAGGTCAAACAAACCGTCGACCACTTTCCCGGAGCGATGCTCCGTGCTAGTTCATTCTACCTCTCCGGGGTTGCGGAGGGAGAGCAAGCTCCGCAGCCGGTCGTCCGCTTTACCCACCAGCGGGTCGCCATGCGCGAAGGCCATCGTGGCGAATCGCCTCTCCGCCAACCGGGCCAGCGAGCGGCGGAGTTCCTTGGGGTTCTCGCAGTATTTGTCCGGCAGGAGAGCGAACCCGTAGCTGTCCATGTGGATGAGCGCGTCGCCCACGATCAACAACCCGCCGCCGTCCTCGCGGCAAAACGCCACCTCGCCTGCCACCGCCCCCGGCAACGCCACCGCCTCGAACGTCCCACCGCACACGGTCCCACCTGTCGCCGGGATCGTCTCGCTGGCATCCACGCCCGCCGCAGCCGTCGCCACCAACGGCACCCGGAAACGCCGTGCGAACTCTGCCGCTGCCCGGGCATGGTTGCCATTGGTCACGAGCACGCCAGCGGGCGGGGTGCCGGCCGTTTCTTCCAGGAGTTCGTCCAGCGCCGCGGGGACCAGCGGGATTGGGTCCACAAAGTACAACCCGCTCCTCGGCACAGCCACGGCCGTCGCATGGAGATTGACCTTGCTGGCCGGATCGTACGCCTGCCAGAGCGCGAGCGCCCAAGCACCAGGGGCCGGGCTGGGAATGGCAGTGTATTCAGCGGCGGGACGCACCGCGCAAAATCCGGCGCGCGCCATTGAAATGCAAGCGTCCCGGCGCGATGTTATCCGTCGCGTTGTCCATGGAAGAACCTGTCCCCGCCCCCATCGATCCCGAGCGCGCCCGCATGGCGGCCGGCATCGTCACACGGCCGGGGCGCTACAAAATTTGCGAAGGCTGCGACTCAATCGTGGCCCGGCGCGTGGCCACCTGCCCGAACTGCTTCGGCTACCGCTTCAACACGAATCGCCAAGCCATCATCGACCAGGCTCGCCTGCTCGGTAGCCGCGAGAAGACGAGCGTGACGGCGGAAGATTTGTGGCGCTGAGAGCGCCGTTGCGATGCACCTGGCGGGCGCGTTGCGGGTTGCGGCGGCGCTGACACGCCGTTTCCGTGTCTCCTGCGGCGACGTTGGCAGAAAAAACCTGCCTTCTGTATACGGCAACCCACCCGCCAGG
>CAXUIU010000445.1:0-3211 GCA_964250955.1 uncultured Chthoniobacterales bacterium
GCGCAGGGCGGCTGGCTCAGCGCCAAGACGCAGGGCCCCGAGGTGAGGCGCGACACCGCCATGCTCTCGCCGGAGGATTACGCCACGATTGTGGCTGCCCTGCGGAACACGGGTCTGCGCGGTGGCACGGCCTGGTATCTGAACGACCAGGACAACTTGGCCTACGCCAACGAGGCCCCAAACTTTGGACGCTTGACCCTGCCGGTGTTGTTCTTGCACGCCGCGTGGGATCAGATCTGTTCCACCGCGCACAGTCGGTTGGCCGACCCGATGCGCGAGGATTGCACCGACCTGACGGAAGTCACCATCGAGGCCGGGCACGGACTGATGCTCGAAGCACCCACTGCCGTCAATCAAGCCATCGCGGACTGGCTCACGATGCGTAACCTCCGCTAAAGATACCACAATCCCTAAAATGTGAGGGTGTCGCCCGGCTTATCTTCGCAACCCCGTTAGCAGATCTTTGGACAGCGGATTCCAATGGATTGGCTCGGCGATGTGACAGCCACCGTAGGTGCGGCAAGCCGAGGGTAGGAAGCTTGACTGCGGGGAGGGTTCCTCCGATGCCCATCGGCGAAGGGATAGGCACTGAGTTGCACAGCCGCCATCCTCCGTCAGTAAACTCTAGATGGTTTCCGCGTGGCGAAGACAAACTGACGGCAGGAACTTCGTTCTTGACGGACGTCCTGCTTCCACAAGGAAGTGAAATCGTCCCTGACCATGGCAGGTTCCCCTTGTACCGTCGCGATATGCTCGCTCACTTCCTCTGACGGTCACCGGACGTGGTAGCTTGGTAGTTTTCTGGTGAAGGTTGTCGTGCTTTCCCGGAAAGCACGGCGGCGAACATCGCCAAAGCTGTTCCACCGTGACCCGGTAGCGCTACAAGACGGGCAGAACCTCTGTCGTCGGCACAGGTGAGCGCAAAGCCGTTGGCAGCGGCTTCGACGCAGTAACCAAGCGCTGAGCAGCGCCGAGCCAAGTTGTTGCAAACCAGTGCGTTTCAAGGTTTCGCGTATTCGCATCATTTCCCTGGAGTGTAGGGCAAAGTCGGCGTTGCGTTCCGGGTCTCGCGTGACGTTGGCAATCAAGCCGTGAACATGAAAGTTCGGGGCATTCGTCCGGCTGGCTTCGTGCACAAAGAAGCCGTCTGAAAGTTGCCGGTCGCACGGGCGGTTCCGTGGACACGAGTGTCCCGCGATGCTCCCGGACCCACGCAAACTGTTCCAACCAGGAGAACCCCTCTTTGACCGCCGCGAGCATTTTCGCCATCAACCGCGGATTGGACCACCGGAGGTCATCGAAAACCCTTTGGGCATGGCGCAAGTAAACGCTTGACACTTGATCTCCGAGTAACATTGCCGGGATGGCAGCGCCGGGAAGTATTTTCGGAAGGATGCTGCCGTGATCGACTGGCCGCACACGAATCGCAAGAGAATTTCACGCTCTTTGACGCACGAAACCTCTGTGGCGGAGGGAGATTCTCACCCCACCATTTATGCAGCAAAAACCGGGGCGTCCGTCGTGAGAATCAGGCGCGATTTATTGGATTCCATCGCAGAATCCTCTTTGTACCCTCTGTCGAGAACACACGATGAACCATTCTTTTGTCCCTTACAGCGACTCGGTCGAAACCATTCAGCCCGACGAGCAGAAGACCTTCGACGACATCGCCGCGACGATGCATGACATCATGCACAAGATCGGCGATCGGCAGCGCCGCACCACCCGGGCGGTCCACTCCAAAAGCCACGCACTGGTCAAAGCGCAGGTGACGATCAACGACGGCTTGCCCGAACCGTTGCGCCAGGGTCTGGCGGCGCAGGCGGGTAGCTACGGGGCTATCCTGCGCTTTTCGACCAACCCGGGCGACATCCTGAGCGACCACATCTCCTCCCCACGCGGCCTGGCCATGAAGATCGTCGGCCTGGAAGGCGAAAAGGTCTCTAACCACGCGGGCGAGGTGACGCAGGATTTCACCATGGTCAACGGCCCGGTGTTCGACACGAAGGACGCGGCGGGCTTCCTCAAGAACATGCAGATGCTCGACAAACACGCCAACGATCCCGAGGCGCTCAAGCAGGCCGTGTCCACGGCGTCGCGCATCGGTGAGACGGTGCTGGAAACCGTGGGTTTAAAGAGCAGCTTCCTCAAGGGTTTCGGCGAGCCCGCCAACAATCCGCTGGGCGAAATTTACTACACGCAAGCCGCGTTGCGCTGGGGCAACTACTTCGGCAAGGTCGGGCTCTTCCCGGTGTCAGAAAACTTGAAGGCGCTGTACAAGAAGGGCTTGCCGCACGCGAGCGAGTGGAACGCGTTGCGCGACGAGTTCAGCCGCTTCTTCAAGGAGGAAAGCGAAGCGGTTTGGGAACTGCGGGTGCAGCTTTGCACCGACTTGGAAACCATGCCGGTCGAAGACGCCCACCAGGAATGGGACGAGAAGGAGAACCCCTACCTCGCCGTGGCGACCGTCACCGCCAAAGCGCAAGAGATCTACTCCGACGAGCGCCGCGTGTTCGTGGACGAAAAGCTGTCCTTCAATCCCTGGCACGCGCTGGCGGCGCACCGTCCGTTGGGTAACATTAACCGGGCACGCTACCAGGCGTACGCCATGTCGAGCAAGTTCCGCACGGACCGGGAGGGCAGAACATTGGTCGAGCCGCGCTCCATTGATGAACTGCCAGCCTAGACAGCAACCATCCTCCAAGACAAATCAGCCACCCCGAATGATGATCACACTACAGGACGCCAGAAGGGTCATCGCAGCCGCCGAGCAAAAGGCCATCGCGATCGAGCAACCCCAGAACATCGCGGTCGTGGACACCGGCGGCAACCTGCTCGCTTTCGTCCGCATGGACCGTGCATGGCTGGGCAGCATCGACATCGCCATCAAGAAAGCCTTCACCGCGCGGGCTTTCGATCTCTCCACCAAGGAACTCTCCAAGCTCGCGCAGCCCGGCGAACCCTTCTACGGCATCCATGCCTCCAACGATGGCAAGGTCATGATCTTTGCGGGCGGCGTCCCGCTCAAGCGTGGCGACCAGGTGGTCGGAGCCATCGGCGTCAGCGGCGGCACGGGCTCACAGGATCAGAGCGTTGCCGAAGCCGGCGCGGAAGCGTTTTAACCACCCCGGACATTCTCCCCATTCGAGCAACCATCTCACTTTATGGCCAAGTACGTCCCCTACCGCGAAGACATTGAAACCATTGCCCC
>CAXUIU010000446.1:0-1683 GCA_964250955.1 uncultured Chthoniobacterales bacterium
GCACCATGCAGCGCCACGGCGGGCGCATCGAACTGCAAAGCACCCCGGGCCGCGGCACCACCTTCCAGTTCGCTTTACCACTGCACCCGCAGCCCGTGGCCGACCTGCCGTTGGCTGTGCCCGTGTCGGAGGTCCAGCGGCCGTGGCGGATTCTGGTCGTGTACGATCAACCGGTGTTCGGCAACATCCTGCGCCACTACCTGTCCAGCGACCTGCACACCGTGGACACGGCGCACGATGGGCACGAGGCGCTCGAAAAGTTCCAAGCGCGCACGTTCGACTTGGTCATCACCGACCGTGCCATGCCCCACATGCGCGGCGAGGAGTTGGCTGTCGCGATCAAGAAGCAGGCTCCGCGCACGCGCGTGATCCTCCTGACAGGCTACGACGGTCCCACGGACGCGGAAGCGTTCGAGACCGCCGTGGACGCGCTCGTGCTCAAACCGATCACCCACGCAGCCTTGCGCGCCATCGTCAGCCGCACGATGGCTGGCTACGAACCCGATCCGGCCAAAAGACGCCTCGGCAAACCCGCCCGCCGCCGTCTGCCCATCGACGCTCTGCAAAAACTCAAGCTCTGACCGCTGCCGTGTAGCCGAACCGCTGGTCCAGTCGTGCGACCTCCGCGTCGAGGTACGACACGTCCTCCGCAGAAAGGTAATCGACGTATCCGCCCACCTTTCCGCGGCGCACCTTGTAGCTATCCACGTCGCCGGCGTCGGCTGGCCGGAGGGCTTCTTCCTGGAGGGTGGCGACGATGCCCGAACCGGGAGCCTGCGCGTCGCCTTTTTCCAGGCGGCGCATGTTCTCGAAGCTCGACACCTCCACCGCGTGCGCGAGGGCGCGACCGTCCGGTTCGACGCCGGGCTGAAGGAAACGGAGAGCTTCCGCGAACGACTCGTGCGGGTCGGCCTTGGCGTCCTCGTAGCGCAGGAGGTGCAAGCGGCCGGGGCGGGCCCACTCGGCCAGCCAGCCGTTCATCACCGCCACCACGCGCCGTACGCCGAAGACTGGGTGGCGCAACAGCCCGGGCAGGTCGCCGTCGTAGGAATGGGCGCGTTTTTGCAGGTGGAAAAAGAGCGACACGATCACGTCGCGCGGATCGCGGACGACGAGCAGGACCGGCTTGGCCGCGGCGTCGGCGCGCGGGATGAGCCACTTGCCGCGCAGCCGGTCCACGAAGCGCCCCTTCGTCTCATGCTCCCAACGGTCGTGCGTGTAGACACACCGAGGGGCGTGCAAGCCGGGGTGGAGCCGTTCGCGCTCGGCGAAGTACGCCAGCAGGAACACGCGCGCCCAGGTGCGCCCGCTCTTTGGCACGGAGACCACGAACGCATCGGCGGCTCGGAACGTCCCGGCGTGGCGACTCACATTCCAACGCCGTAAGGGATTCCATGACAGTCCCGCGGGGGCCGACCCGGGCTCGCGCAAAGGCGAGGCGGACAGCAAGCCGGGCATCCCGTCGCCATCATCGGGCAGACGGCCAGGCACGCAAGTAAAAACGCGGAGCGGAGCCGCCGGGACGCGGCGTTGCGGGTTGCGGTGTGCCCTGCGGGCACGTTGTCGGAGAGTAGAGGAAGAGACTTCTCCCTCGCCAACGTCGCCGCCAAGCGCCACCGCAACGGCGCGTCCGCGCCACCGCCACCCGCAACGCCGCCACCCGCTGCACCGCCACGGCGCGTT
>CAXUIU010000446.1:1693-3203 GCA_964250955.1 uncultured Chthoniobacterales bacterium
GTGCGGTGGGCCCTGGGGGCACGTTGTCGGCGACCCGCGAAAGACACTTCTCCCTCCGCCAACGTCGCCGCCAAGCGACACCGCAACGGCGCGTCCGCGCCACCGCAACCCGCAACGCAACCACCGGCTGCACCGCCACGCCGCTTTTCCTTGGCGTCACAGGCTAAACGATGTTTATTTGCAGCCCGCTTTTGATCATCCCCAACGTTTAGAGATTTATGTCCACCACTGCCCCCGCCGCCCCGACCACCGGAGAGAAAATCACGATCTCCGGCGGCCAGCTCCAGGTTCCCGACCAGCCCGTCATCCCTTTTATCCGCGGCGACGGCACGGGGCCGGACATCTGGGCTTCGAGCGTGCGCGTGCTCGACGCGGCGGTGGAGAAGGCCTACGGCGGCAAAAAAAAGATCGTGTGGCACGAGGTGTTCGCCGGACAGGCAGCCAAGGACCAGTTCGACAACTGGCTGCCCGACGAGACGGTGGACGCCTTCCGCGACTACCTCGTGGGCATCAAGGGCCCGCTGACCACGCCGGTCGGCGGCGGCATCCGTTCGCTCAACGTCGCCCTGCGCCAGATGCTCGACCTCTACGTGTGCCTGCGCCCGGTGCAGTACTTCTCGGGCGTGCCCTCGCCCGTCAAGCGCCCGGAGAAGGTGGACATGGTCATCTTCCGCGAGAACACCGAGGACATCTACGCCGGCATCGAATACCAGGCCGGCACGCGCGACGCGCAGACCGTGCTGGAGTTCCTCGCCGACAAGTTCCCGAAGGACTTCAAGAAGATCCGCTTCGGCACGGCCAACGCCACGAGCGAGTGGGTCCACGGCGACGACCCGGACACCCATGCCGACAACGCCACGGGTTTTGCGGACTCGCCGCTGGAAGTCGGCATCGGCATCAAGCCCGTCAGCAAGGTCGGCACGCGCCGGCTCGTGGAGGCGGCCATCGAGTACGCCATCACGCAGAAGCGCAAGAGTGTGACCCTCGTCCACAAGGGCAACATCATGAAGTTCACGGAAGGGGCGTTCCGCGATTGGGGCTACGAGATTGCCGACAAGAAATTCGCCGACCAGACGTATTCCTGGGCGATCTGGGAGAAGACCAAGGCGACCAGCGGCGAGGCGGCGGCCAACGACGAGATGAAGGCCGCGCAGAAGGCGGGCAAGATTATCGTCAAGGACGCCATCGCCGACATCACGCTCCAGCAGGTGCTCACGCGCCCAGAGGACTTCGATGTCATCGCCACGCTCAATCTGAACGGCGACTACCTCTCCGACGCGCTCGCGGCGCAGGTCGGCGGCATTGGCATCGCGCCAGGCGGCAACATCAACTACCGCACGGGTCACGCGATCTTCGAGGCCACCCACGGCACCGCGCCCAAGTATGCGAACCTCGACCGGGTCAACCCCGGGTCGGTCATCCTCTCGGGCGAGATGATGTTCCGCTACCTGGGCTGGAACGAGGCGGCTGACCTCATCATCAAGGGGCTGAACGGCGCTATCGCCAGCAA
>CAXUIU010000447.1:0-1165 GCA_964250955.1 uncultured Chthoniobacterales bacterium
GACTTCTACTACCTCCACGACCATCTGGACGCCGCCGCCGGCACCATCGCGCCCATCGACATCTTCAAGCCCGTTTACGGCGCGCGGGTCGTGGGCCTCACGCCCTACCTCTCGCAGATCACGGACGCTTCCCAGACGGGGCTCTACTTCCAGGAGCAGGTCAAGCTCTTCGATCGCCTGAGCCTCGTCGGCGGCGGGCGCGAGGACTTCGTGGACAACGACGTGACCCAGCGCATCGGCAAGACGCACGCGGACGGCACTCCGAACGCCTTCTCGCCCCGGGCGGGGATCGTGTACGAGGTGCTGCCCAAGCAGGTGAGCGCCTACTTCTCCTACAGCAAATCCTTCCAGTCCAACCCCGGCTTCCAGGACGAGAGCGGCAACCAGATCGCCCCGGAAAAAGGGGAGCAGTACGAGATTGGCGCCAAGGCCGACCTCTTCGACGGCAAGCTCTCCTCCACCCTGGCTCTTTACCAAATCTACCGCACCAACGTGCCCACGGCCGATCCGATCCACCCGAACGCGTTCGTCGTCACCGGCGAGGAGCGGCACCGCGGCGTGGACTTCAACACCACCGCCAGCCCGATCAAGGGCCTGGACCTGATCGCCGCCTACGGCTACGTGGACGCCCGCGTGACGGCCGACAACACGGGCCTGGTGGGCAAGCGTCCGCTCGACGTGCCCGAGCACACGTTCAACCTCTTTGCCAAGTACACGCTCCAAAACGGGCCATTCCGCGGCCTGGGCCTGGGCGTGGGCTACCACTACCAGACCGACCAGGAAGGCGACTCGGCCAACACGTTCCGGCTGCCGAGCTACGGGTTCCTGGACTTGGCGCTCTACTACACGCGCGACCGCTTCAGCGCACAGGTTAACGTCAACAATGTGACCGATGAACGATACGCCAGCGGCAGCTTCAACCAGACCTATGTCCAAGAGGGCGACCCGATCAACGTGCGCGCCACCGTCGGCTGGCATTTTTGAAACATCCGCGTGAGAGATGCACATGCGCAAGGCGTTGACCAAGCGGATCTGGCAACTGCACTCCTGGCTTGGGCTGGTCTGTGGCCTGGGGCTGCTCGTCGTGGGTGCGACGGGCAGTTTGCTGGTTTTCCATAACGAACTGGATGTCTGGCGGTTTCCGGAACTCTACCATGCGCAGCCC
>CAXUIU010000447.1:1175-1639 GCA_964250955.1 uncultured Chthoniobacterales bacterium
GCGGGGCACCCCCCGCCGGACCCGACCTCACCGATGCCATTGCCCCTGCACCGGGGGGTAAAGGGGAGTCGCGCAACCTGCACCTCGACCCCTACACGGGCGAGGTGCGCGGTACCCCGTACGCATGGGACCAGACGCTCAGCGGATGGACCTTGCGCCTCCACTACTCGCTGCTGGGCGGGGCGGCTGGAACCTTCGTCGCCGGGCTGCTAGGAGCGTTGTTGCTCCTGGTCGGAATGACGGGCGTGTGGCTGTACCGTGGATTTTGGCGCAATTTCTTCACGTTGCGCTGGGGCCGCAGCCGCCGGATTTTCTTCTCCGACGTTCACAAGATGGTGGGCATCAGTTCGGTCGTTTTCAACCTGATCGTCGGCTTAACCGGGGCATGGTGGAACCTTAACAGCGTTTACACCCAGTGCATCGCCCCGGCGACCCCAGAGGCGACCCCCCCGCCGCTCCCACGC
>CAXUIU010000447.1:1649-3142 GCA_964250955.1 uncultured Chthoniobacterales bacterium
ACACGAGCTTCCCGGCTACCGCGTCACCTACGTTGCCCTGCCGCCGGAGCAGACGGGAACGATCACCTTCTACGGCACCGTGCCGACGCCGAACCCATTGCGCGGCGACTTCGGCAGCCGCCTCGTCTTCGACGCCGCCGACGGCGCACTCAAGGAGGTGGTTGATATCCGCCGCGCCAGCGGATGGGAAAAGATCGGTGACAGCTTTGTGCTGCTGCACTACGGCACGTTCGGCGGTCTGCCCATCAAAATCTTGTGGTGTCTGGGTGGGATGACTCCAGGCATTCTCGCCACCAGCGGCTTTCTGATTTGGCGCTCTCGCGCTCGCCGGCCAACCACCCGGAACACGGAGGGCGGCGTACCCTTACGGACGGTTCGATGATGTTTTCTAAAGCATTTTTCAGTTGCTCGTAGAGGATGCTGAGGGTTGGCTGGGGGGCGTATGCCAGCAACGTATTCTTTGGACCTGCGACGGCGCGTGGTCGCCGCCGTGGACGCGGACGGCCCCCCGCCGGCGCAGGTTGCCGCCCGGTTTTCGGTCAGCCTGGGCTGGGTGCGCAAGCTCCTGGGCCAACGTCGGCGCGTGGGGCACATCGAGTCGCTCGGCCACCGTGGCGGCGCGCCGCGTCGCCTGGACGAGCGGGCCGTCGAAGCCGTGCGCGCCGCCGTCACGGCCCAACCCGACATCGCCTTGGAAGAACTGCGCCTGCGCCTGCGCCGACGCGAGCGGGTGCGCGTGAGCGTGCCCACGCTCTACCGGGTCATCGAGGCACTCGGGCTGCCGCGCAAAAAAAGACGTTTCTCGCCCGCGAAGCCGACGAGGAAGAACGCCGCGCCTTCCGCGAGCGCATGAGCCAGGTGGACACAGGCACCCGGCGGCTGATCTTTCTGGATGAGACGGGCTGCAACCTGAACATGGCGCGCCGCTACGGACGGGCCCCCAAGGGCGTGCGCTTGGTGGACAAAAGCGTGCCGCGCAACACCCCGCCCAACCGCTCGTTGGTGGGTGCTTTGAGCCGCGAGGGCCTCCTCACGAGCCTGGAAGTAGAGGGCGCGATGGATGGCGACGCCTTTTTCGTGTTCCTGCAAAAATGCCTCGCTCCTTGTCTGCGCGCCGGTGACGTGGTGCTCATGGACAACCTGTCCACCCACAAGAGCGCCCGCATGAGCGAGGCCATCCAGGCGCACGGGGCCGAGGTCATCTTCCTGCCGCGTTACTCGCCTGACTTCAATCCCATCGAAGGGGCGTGGAGCAAGCTCAAAGCCTACCTGCGCAAAGTCGCCGCCCGCACGCCCAAGGCACTGGATCGCGCCCTGGCCCGTGGCTTGGCGCGCATCAGCGCGAGCAACGCCTCCGGCTGGTTCCAACACGCTGGCTACCGCACCGCGTGAATCTACGAGCAACTAAAAAATGCTTTAGGACAATTCTTCACCGTCAGCGTCTCTCCGTAGCCGCCGACCACCGGGCCGTACCGGTTGGTCCGGCACCCATC
>CAXUIU010000448.1:0-3120 GCA_964250955.1 uncultured Chthoniobacterales bacterium
CCGTTGTACGCGCCGCAGCGGCACAGGTTGCCGCTCATGCGCTCGCGCACCTCCTCATCGTCGAATGCGACCGTCTCGGCGGCGAGGTCGGCCGTGACGTGGCTGGGCACCCCGCGCCGGATTTCTGCCGCCATGCCGACCGCCGAGCAAATCTGCCCCGGCGTGCAGTAGCCGCACTGGAAGCCGTCGCACTCGATGAACGCCGCCTGGAGCGGGTGCAGTGCGCCGTCTTCGGCCAGGCCCTCGACCGTGGTAATCGCGCGACTGTCGTACTGCACGGCCAACGCCAGGCATGAGAGGATGCGCTCGCCGTCCACCAGCACGGTGCAGGCACCACACGCGCCCTGGTTGCAGCCCTGCTTGGTGCCGTGCATTTCGAGATGTTCTCTCAGGAAGTCCAGCAGCGAGACGCGCGGGTCCGCCGGAGGTTCCGCTTCCACTCCGTTGATGAGGATAGGCATAAGGCGGTCGACGTAGTTATTCCGTCCCCGGTCGGGACCTTGCCGATTCTAAACGCTTCGTGTCGCCTCGCAATATCTACAACTTTTTATATCGGACTCCCGTGCGACGACTGCGGGTGCTGCCGGAACCCAGGGCGAACGGCGCAACTACCCATTACTTTGACCCTTGCGCCTAGGGACAGATTAGCGTTCCTTCCAATGCCGGCCGACGGTCCTGGCTGGCTTTTCCCTCTCTCGTTTAACTGCCGCCATCCGCGGCCGTTGGCAACGTTCGTCCTCCCGGCGGACGATCTTCCCTCCCCTTTTTATGAACAACGATCCTCTCGCCTTTCACTCCATCGACCACGTCGAGTTCTACGTGGCGAACGCCCGGCAGTCGGCACATTTCTACCGCACCACGCTGGGGCTGGTGCCGCTCGCCTACGCAGGCCTCGAAACGGGCGTGCGCGACCGAGCTTCCTGGCTGCTCGGACGCGGGCACGTGCGCTTCCTGCTGACCTCCCCGCTCGGACCGGACACCGCACCGGAGGTTTCCGCGCACATCGCCAGGCACGGCGACGGGGTCAAGGACGTGGCCCTGCGCGTCGCCGACGCCGAGGCCGCCTTCAATGAAGCCGTACGCCGCGGGGCCAAGCCCGTGCAGGAGCCGACCGCCTTTGAGGACGGCAGCGGCCGGTTCGTGCGGGCGAGCATCGCCACGTACGGCGACACGATCCACTCCTTCATCGAGCGCGAGAACTACAAGGGCACCCTGCCCGGCTTCCGCGCCATCGAAAATCCCCCGCCCGCGCCCGACACGGGCATCGCCGCCATCGACCACATCGTCGGCAACGTCGAGCTTGGGCGCATGAACGAGTGGGTCGGCTTCTACCGCGACGTGATGGGCTTCTCACAATTGAAGCACTTCACCGACGAGGCCATCTCGACGGACTACACGGCGCTGATGTCCAAGGTGATGCAGAACGGCTCCGGACGTATCAAGTTCCCCATCAACGAGCCCGCCGAGAGCAAGCGCCGCTCGCAGATCGACGAGTACCTCCTCCACTACGGCGGTCCCGGCGTGCAACACATCGCACTGGCCACCAAGGACATCGTCGCCACCGTCGACGCCCTGAAAAACGCCGGCATCAACTTCCTGCGCGTGCCCGACACGTACTACGAAGACCTACCCGCCCGCGTCGGCCCCATCGATGAGAACGTCGTGGAAATCGCCAAGCGCGGTATCCTAGTGGACCGCGACGACGAGGGTTACCTGCTCCAGATCTTTTCCCAGCCGCTGCAAGACCGGCCGACGCTGTTCCTGGAAGTGATCCGCCGCCACGGCTGCAAGGGTTTTGGCGTGGGGAACTTCAAGTCCCTCTTCGAGGCCATCGAACGCGAGCAGGCGCTCCGCGGCAACCTGTAATCCCGCACCGCCTCCCCTCATGGCTTACTACCACAAGCTCGGACAGATCCCGCACAAGCGGCACACGCAGTTCCGTAAACCCGACGGCGGCCTCTACCGCGAGGAGGTCATGGGGCTGGAAGGTTTCCACGGGGTCGAGAGCATCCTCTACCATCACTTCCTGCCGCCGCGCGTCGTGGCGGCGGAAGACCTGGGCAAGACGCAGATCGACTACGCCGACTTCGGCGCGCTGCGCCACCGCGCGCTCGCCACGGGCGAACTCCCCACCGGTGAGGACGCCGTGTCCGCGCGGCGCACGTTGATGGGCAACAATGACGTGACCGTCGGCGTCTCGCGCGCCACGCGGGGGATGGATTATTTCTACCGCAACGCTCAGGCGTACGAGACGTGGTTCGTGCACGAGGGCGAGGGGAACTTGCACACGCAGTTTGGTCGGTTGCCGTTCGTGCCGGGCGATTATCTGGTGATTCCCTTCGGCACGACGTGGCAGATGGCGCTCGACACGCCGGAGGCGCGGTTCTTCGTCATCGAATCGCGCGGGCAAATCTCCCCGCCGAAGCGGTATCGCAACGAGTTCGGCCAACTCCTCGAGCACGCCCCGTACTGCGAACGCGACATCCGGCCGCCGGTCGAGTTGGAGCCGCACACGGAGGAAGGCGAGTTCGAGGTGCGCGTCAAGGCGCGCAACACGCTCACGCGCCACGTCCTCGACCACCACCCGCTCGACGTGGTTGGCTGGGACGGTTACCTGTACCCGTGGGCGTTGAGCATCCATGATTTCGAGCCGATCACGGGCCGCATCCACCAGCCGCCGCCGGTGCACCAGACGTTTCAGGCAGAGGGGTTTGTGGTGTGCTCGTTTGTGCCACGGTTGTTCGACTACCATCCGCAAGGTATCCCCGCGCCTTACAACCACTCGAACGTCAATTCGGACGAGGTGATCTACTACTGCGACGGCAATTTTATGTCGCGCAAAGGGATCAAGAAGTACGACATCACGCTCCATCCCTCCGGCCTGCCGCACGGTCCGCAGCCGGGCGCAACGGAAGCGAGCATCGGCGCGAAGGAGACACAGGAACTCGCCGTGATGGTAGACACGTTCCACCCGCTCCAACTCACCGAGGAAGCGCTCGCGTTCGAGAAGCCCGAGTACCAGAACTCGTGGCTGCAAGGCGCGAAGGTTTGAAGACGCCCGCGTTGCGCGCGCTGCTCGCCGGAAGCATGGACTACGCCGGGTTGTTCCCACCGGCGGCG
>CAXUIU010000449.1:0-3120 GCA_964250955.1 uncultured Chthoniobacterales bacterium
GCCCGGCTCGGCCACAAAGTTTAACTCCCGCAGCACCGGCTTGCCGGGGTCGTAGGCAAAACCCACCCCGCGAAACTCCACCCGCCCCGCCGTGCGCGCGGGCAGCGGCCGGGCGTCGGGCGCGTCTTCCCAGTCGGGTGGGCGGTCAAGGAGGTTGAACACCCGCTCCGCCCCGGCCATGGCGGTGAGCGCCTGGTTGTACTGCATGCCGATGACCTGCACCGGCTGGAAGAACAGCCCCGCCAGGAAGAAAAACTGGATCAGGTCGCCCACCGGCATCCCGATGGCCGGGTGCAGCGCGCGGTAGCCGCCGAAGAGGAGCAGGAGCGAGATGAAGAACTGGCTGTTGAGTTCGAGCATCGGCACGAACATCGCCGCCAGCCGCGCTGCGCCGAAGGCAATTTGGAAATGGTCGGCGAGCAGGCTGCTGAACATCCCAGCGTTGACCTTCTGGCGCACGAAGCCCTGCGTCACGCGGATGCCGTTGACCGACTCGGCCAGCGTCGCCGTGATGCGGCTGAAACTCTCCTGTTGCTCGCGGTACGCCCGGCTCAGGCGGGCGCGGAAGTACCGGTTGATAAGCCAGATTATCGGAGCGATGGCGAGCACCGCACAAAAGAGCACCGGCTCCGTGTAGAGCATCAACGCCCCGGCGATGAGCATCTGCCCGAACTGGATCAGCGAGACGAAGAGCACGTCCTGTACGCCCGTGCGCACGGCGTCGATGTCGCTCGTCATGCGGCTGATGATGCGTCCGAGCTTCGTGCGGTGGTAGAAGCCCATCGTCATGCGCTGGAGATGCGCGAAGACCTCCGCGCGCAGGTCGTGGATGACCGCCTCACCCAAGGCCAGCACGAGCCGCAAGCGAAAGTGGAAGATGGCCGCCGTCCAGAGGGCCAGCCCGCCGAACGCCAGCGCCCCGAGCAGCGTGCCGTGCCTGTCCCCGCGCGCGACCGGCCCCTGGATGACCCGCCCGATCAGCCACGCGCCCAGGGGAAGTTGCACGGCACGGATCAGCACAGCGGCCATGAGCCACGCCAGCCGGCGGCGGTACGGCCGGGTGTAGGAAAACAGCCGCCGGATGAGCGCGAGGTCGAGCGGACGCTGCGTCGGTTCGCGGTCCTGATCTTCCAACCCGCCCGCGGGCTGCGGGCGCACCACCAGCGTGGGCAGAGCGCCCTTGCTCATCGTCGGACGGGGTCAGCAGATTTCATTTGCCTTTTTGGCGTGTCGGTGGGATAGAACGCCCCTTCTGCCTCCTGGGCAACCCGCGATTTTATGAACATTCTCCTCAACGCCATCGAAAAAGAACAGGCCAAGTCTGACGTTCCGTCCTTCAAGGTCGGCGACAGCGTGCGGGTCCACACGAAGGTCATCGAAGGCGACAAGGAACGCGTGCAGCTTTTCACCGGCATCGTCATCGGCCGCAAAGGCACCGGACTCAACGAAAACTTCACCGTGCGCCGCATCTCCTACGGCGAGGGCGTGGAGCGCGTGTTCCCGATCCATTCGCCGCGCATCGCTAAGATCGAGGTCGAGAAGCAGGGCACCGCCCGCCGCGCCAAGCTCAACTACCTGCGCGACCGCAAGGGCAAGCAGGCCATGGCCGTGCGCGAGGCGAAGTAACTTCCCTCCCCGCCGATGCCGCGCGCCGCGTCCACCGTCCGGACGGAGCGCCCGCACCTCCAACACGAAACCCGTCTGCGCGCCGAAAGCGGCGGCGGGATTCAAATCATCGCCGGCATCGACGAGGCCGGCCGCGGTCCTCTGGCCGGTCCCGTGGTGGCGGCAGCAGTCGTGTTACCAGTCGATTTCACGCACCGGCACCTGCACGATTCTAAGAAGCTCACCCCGGCCCGCCGCGCTTCCATTTACCGGGAACTGACCACCGACCCGGCCGTCTCCTGGGCTTGCGCGGCGCTCGAACCCGCCGAGATCGACCGGCTCAACATCCTACGCGCCACCCACGAGGCGATGCGCCGCGCGCTGCTCGCCCTCTCCGTCCGGCCGGACCATGCACTCATCGATGGCCTGCCGGTGCAGCCGTTCCCCGTTCCGCACACCGCCCTGGTAGAAGGTGACGCCATCAGCCTGAGCATCGCCGCGGCCAGCGTCGTCGCCAAGGTCACGCGCGACCGGATCATGGAGGAATGGGACGCGCGGTTCCCGGCGTACGGATTTTCCCGACACAAGGGCTATTCGACCAGCCAGCATCTTGCTATCCTGGCGCGCGATGGCCCTTGCCCGATCCATCGCTACTCGTTTCGGCCGGTGGCGGAGCCGCATCTGGCCTTCGCCGCCTACGGAACCCCGTCAGCGGCTGGGCTGGCTCGGCGAAAAGGAGGCGGCGAAGTTTCTCCAACTCTCGGGCTACAAGGTGCTCCACCACCGCTTCCAGCCGAGGGACCGTAAGGGGGAGATCGACCTCGTCTGCCGGCACCGCGACACGCTGGTGTTCGTCGAGGTCAAGACACGTTCCAGCCTCGCTTACGGGCGTCCGTCCGAGGCGGTGGACGCGGACAAGGAGCGGCTCATCATCAAGGGGGCGCTCGCGTGGATGCGGATGCTCCACCGGCATGACATCCCAGTCCGCTTCGACATCGTGGAGGTGCTCATGGAACCGGACACCCCGGCGCGCTGCACGCTGATCGAAAACGCCTTCCACCTGCCGGAGCAATACCTGTTTTGAACCGGGCGGCGGTATTTGTTTGCCAAGGGCGGCGGGGTTCGCGGAGCTTGTGGGCCTTTCGATGACGAGCAAACGCGCGCTGATGGTCTGGGGCGGCTGGAGCGGACACGAGCCGCAGCAGTGTGTGGAGCGGTTCGCGCCGGCGTTGCGCGAGGCCGGGTTCGCGGTGAAAATCTCTGATACGCTCGACGCCTATCTGGACGCCGAGCGGATGGGCAACCTGTCCTTGATCGTGCCCTGCTGGACGATGGACGCCATCCGCCCTGACCAGCTCAACGGTCTCCTGGGGCCGTCAGAGCGGGCGTCGGCATCGCCGGGTGGCACGGCGGGATGGCGGATTCGTTCCGACAATCCACGGAGTACCAGTTCATGGTCGGCGGCCAGTGGGTCGCGCACCCGGGGAACCTCGTCGACTACCGCGTGCAGATCAC
>CAXUIU010000450.1:0-3113 GCA_964250955.1 uncultured Chthoniobacterales bacterium
ATCACGGAAGCCGACACTGGCTTCTCCGTCCTGAACTGGCACACCGTGGCCGAGGCGGAGGCGTACTGCCAGCCATTCGGCCGCCGCCTCGACCAACTGCTTGCCGGGTTCGATCAAAGCGTGCTCTACATGCACCCGATCAAGTTGTCACAGTGGCAGTTCGACGCGCGAAACGATTGAATCGCGCGCCATCGAACCTGTTCGCGCGACAATCAGGTCCAATCTTCGGACAAGCGGATTCGACAATGTGGCGATTTGATTAGTTGACGACCCGATCCGATCAGCACACGAACAGGTGCTAATCGAACTGATCCGCCGAATGTCTTGACCCAACACAAACGGGTATGGTTCAAAAGAACCCATGACTAGACTCGATACCGGGTTTTCTGGGCTTTCTGACAACCGGTTGTACCACCTCGGGCTGACGATCCCGCAAAACGTCGGCGGCATCGCGGCGTCTTCCGGGCTGAAGGGCCAGCTTCCGGCGATCACGGCGGTGACCCAGGCGACATTGACGGTGTTGGGCAACGCGCTGATGATTGTGCTCGGCGTCACGGACACGGCCCTGGCGGGCAGCGGGTACACGTTGCGGGCAACGCCCGTGCACACGAGCGCGCCGCCGGACGCGCCGAGCAACCTGCGGCTCAAGACGACGGGGCAAAGCGGGGAGTTGCAAGTGATGTTGGACAAGGTGGACCGCGCGGTGATGTACGAGGTGACGTGGACGCTCAACCCGGTGGCCGGTCTGTGGACAGACGCGGGGACCTACAGCAGTACGCGCGGCATCAAGTTGACGGGCCTGACGCGCGGCAAGGATTATTTCGTGCACGTCCGAGCTATCGCCAGCGGCCAGAACGTCGGAGCGTGGAGCGATTTGGCGAGCGCGATGGTGGTTTAGAAGACAACTTCAATATGCCAGCAATGCCAGTCTGATTTACAGATTCTATTCGATCACTACAAACCAAGTATTCATACCTGATGAGTTCAATTGACACGTTTTGTGGGTGGTGATTAGCTGACTGTTGTTTTTCGTTGGATGGCGAGGTTGTAGGTCGTGATGAAGAGGTGGATGGCGTCGAGGTGGTTCTCGGCGTGCTTGGAGAAGGAGTAAGCGCGGCGTACCAGGCGGCTGGTTCTGGCCCGCAAGGTGCCAAACCAGCGTTCCACATGGTTGGTCTCGCCTTTTTCTTTGCCGCAGCAACGATGCGTGTTTGCCGGGAAGGCCGCTGCATAAGCATCCCAGTAGTCGCTGCGCGTGGAACAACACCGGTAGCCCGGTGCTAACGAGGCCCGCAGGTCGCAGGCACTTCGCAAGCTGCGGTCGCCCAGCGTCCAGCCCACGATCTGGCGGGTTCTGCGACACAGGGCCACCCACAGCCAGAGCGGGTTGGCCTTGGCACCAACAAAGCTCCAGAGTTCATCGAGTTCGAGCACGTCACCGTTTCGGCCGGGCAAAAGCGTGTCCACGAAGGCGGGCAGACCCGCCGCTTTTTTCCCCCACCCAGCGCAAGACCGTCTCGTAACAGACGCCGAAGGTGCGCGTGATCCCACGGATGCTCATGCGGTCCTGGTAGGCGGCCACCACTTGGTCCTTGAAGCGTTGATCGTAGCGGGCACCCTTGGGCTGCAAAACGAAGGTGCTTCCACACTCCAGGCACTTGGCTCTCTGCGCCCCGTTGTCCGCGTGGCCGTTCTTGCGAATACGTTCGCTGCCGCAACGCAGGCAGACATGGACAACGGTCGTCGAAAGCATCCGCCAAGCTCGCCCTTGACCATCCAACCGGCAATAGTCAGCTTAGCATCACCGTTTTGTGCTGTCCACTCCGGCCTATTGATCCCAAGTCGAAGCACGGTAACGGCACTGAGTTTGCTGTTCGACAAAGTGTATTTGCCTGCGAACATTGAAGCGGTTCGAGCTTTCTCACAATCCTACAGGATTTACGGGGACAAAGACGAATTGCCCGATATAACAGTTAAGCCTCAAGATGATTCAGTGGGAGACCCATTTGCTAAACTTAGCGCGGAGGAGCATGTTACTGCGCTTAGGTATTTGGATTGGAGCGCCAGATTTGCGCTTAGCTATGGACGTCTCTTTGGTGATGTTTTTCAAACCAATGCCTTCAAGGATGGATCACCGCTTAAAGTTGAATTGATCCATCAGGGAGCTCCCGGGGAACTTAACACATACAACGTTGGCCCTGCTGAGCTAATTCTCACCGAGAACGACGAAGGGTAGTGATTAGAAGAGTGTTGTAAGCGGACGGTTTGTGCGATGATTGCGGATGCTTTCCACGACGGTGCTCCACGCTTGCCCGCACTGCCAAGGTCAACGCCTCTACAAGAACGGCCACACGGTGCGTGGGGCGCAGCGGGCCAAGTGCAAGGACTGCCAGCGCACGTTTACCTTGGCTCCCAAGGGGCCGCGCCACGGTCCGGCCCTGAAAAACCAAGTGCTCGCCGCCTACCAGGATCGGATGAGTCTGCGAGGCATCCACCGCACCTTTGGTGTCTGCTACATGACGGTCATGAACTGGCTGGGGGAAAAAAGCGGACGATCTACCCGCCTTCCGCGACACGCTCCTGCCCAGTCAGGCGGGCGACGTGCTCGAACTCGATGAGCTTTGGAGCTTTGTCGGTGGCAAAGCCCACGCCTTGTGGCTGTGGGTGGCTTTGTGCCGCCGTACCCGCCAGATCGTCGCTTGGACCTTGGGTGATCGCAGTCTGCAAAGTGCGTGTGACCTGCGGGCGGACCTGCCACCCGGCTACCGGCGGTGCGCCACCCGTAGCGACTGCTGGGAGGCCTACGCCGCTGCCTTCCCCAGGAGAACGCACCGCTGCTGCGGCAAAGAAGAAGGCGAAACCTGCCACGTCGAACGCTGGTTCGGCACGTTGCGGGCGCGGGTCAGCCGCCTGGTGCGCAAGGCTTACTCCTTTTCCAAGTCGGCCGAGAACCACCTCGACGCCATCCACCTGTTCATCGCCACGCACAACCTCCGCATCAAACGGAATGCAACACTCAGCTAATCATCGCCGAACTTTGAACGACGATGACTTGTGATAAGTCTGGTTGAGAGAAACACTCTCTTGTTGTTTTAAGTTCCTCAGAGAGGAGA
>CAXUIU010000451.1:0-1795 GCA_964250955.1 uncultured Chthoniobacterales bacterium
GCCCCGGTGCCGTCCGGGTGGACTTTGATGCTGGTATTATCTAGACCCACTGCCGCGAGGCGGATGGCCACGATCTGCTCCTCTTGCAAGCGAGCGAACACCCGCTCGACGACGCCCGCTTTGCTCCAGCGACTCAGGCGCATGTAGACTGTGTGCCAAGGACCAAAGTGCCGGGGCAAAGCTCGCCACTTGCAGCCGTTCTCCAACACAAAGAGCAGCGCCAGGTTGTCCAAGCGCACGTTGCCACGCTGGCGCGGCAAACAGGCTTTGATCCGCTCGTACTGCTCGCTGGTTAGTTCCACCCGTCCACCTTGCCAAACCTACCGGCAAGATCAAGTAGTGTGAACAAGCCCTAGAGTAAAGAGCGGCTTGAACTCATGGCAGCCTTTGCCAGAGAGGACCGCCACCAACTCTTCAGTGACTGCATCCGGACCCCGACGCGAGAAGGTACTGCCACAAATACTTACCATCGCTCAGCGTCTCATGCTTTGCAGACAATTGCGAACGTAGCGCCAAAGCCCTTTGCTGCGGACGGCTAGATGTTCGCGCAATGCATCGGCGAACCATGCCAAACGTTTCGTTTGCTTTGTGCTCACACTGCACGACACTAGCATTGCTCAGAAGCTAAAGAGCATTTTCGGTTGATGGTGAGTTTGTTCAGTGGGTTAGCACCTCAGAGGACACATTCGAAATCCGAGTCCTTCGGAAACACAGTCCTTAGAGAACCCTCTGTTTTCTGTCCGCACAGAAAAAGCAAACACCCATGTCCACTAAACTCTACGTCGGCAATCTTTCGTTTAACACCTCCGAGAATGACCTCCAGGATCTCTTCGCCACGGTCGGTCCCGTGCAGGAGGCTCTCATCATGCAGGATCGCGTGACCATGAAGTCACGCGGCTTCGGCTTCGTGACGATGACCGAAACTGCCGACGCGCAAAAAGCGATCAGCCAGTTCAACGGCCGCGAAATGGAAGGCCGCGCGCTCACCGTCAACGAGGCTCGTCCGCGCGAAGAGCGCAGCGGTGGTGGTAGTTACTCCGGCGGCGGCCAACGCTCCAACGGAAGCAACCATTCGCAGAGCAACCATCGTCGCTACTAAGCCCAGACCGGCGAAGTCGCCCACCAGCTAACATTCCGAAGGCCCTGCTGCTCATCGTTTGCGGCAGGGTCTGTTTGTATTTCGTTGCATGGCTCAAAACAAACTTCCGGAAAGTTGCTGAGACCTGAAGAAGGTCGTCACCGTCCTCGCGGGAACCATGTTCCGGGTAAAGCTCCCAAGCGCTCATCTCGCCCTGACGGCGCGTCAGCGAAGGAATTTTTAGCAGCTAGAAAAGACGGCCTGGCCTCGTCAAGGCTCGCTCAGGCTTTGTTGCGGATGGTGGTAGTCGTCCAACTTGGGCGGAAGACCTTCGTGAGCCGTTGGCCAGTGAAACCACACCCGGAAGGTCAACCCGTCAAGGATCGCCCCCACGTAGCGCTCACGCAGGGCAACCTCGGTATTCCGTAAGCCGAACGCCGCCGCAACGAACTCGGCCACCACCGCCAAGCCAAGGCCTGAACCCGTGGAAGACACCGCCGGGTCAAAGAGCGCGAACATGCTCGCCTCGCTGCCCCGGTCAACGCTGTCTGCTCCCCGGTGATCCACCAAGCTTTGCAGGTAGCCTGCCTGCCGTTCGTTCACCTCGTTGCAGAGCACAAAGCGCAGGCATTCGCCCGCCGCGTCCGGCACCGGGAAAACCGTCATCTCGATTTGTCCGCTCGCACTGTGCCGGGCCGCGTTGGCGGCCAGGTTGTA
>CAXUIU010000451.1:1895-3093 GCA_964250955.1 uncultured Chthoniobacterales bacterium
TCGGTGGAAAGATCGGCGATGGAGAAAAGGAGTTCCGACAACGCCTGGTAGAGCCAGCGCAGCGAGGCTTGGTCCTGGGCGGTCAGCCCTTCCAACGCGACGCAAAGGTCGTCGCCTTGGTAGCGCGTCTTGCGAAAGTTGGGCAGGCGCAAGGGCGCCAGCGCGAGCAAGGACTCCGCCACGGGCGCTGCCTGACTGTTCTTGAGGAGGACAGAAGAAGTGGGATCAACCATAAATCAAGAATCTTTCTCTTTTCCTTGTTCCTCGGATTCGAGTGAATGTAGGACCTGCCTCAACCCTT
The DNA here is from genome assembly GCA_964250955.1 of uncultured Chthoniobacterales bacterium. GTDB lineage: Bacteria > Verrucomicrobiota > Verrucomicrobiia > Chthoniobacterales > SZAS-18 > CAHJWO01. Next base: position 2,197 of record CAXUIU010000451.1, read on the forward strand.
CTCCTGCCGCCTGTAACCTTTCGGCGATTGTGTTGAGTTTATGTTCGAGTTCCGGTGCAAGCTTCCGGCATTGCAGCGCCGTCGCGCAGACCATCAGGTAGCCACCGGTCAACTCTTGGCAAGTGGTGGCATGGAGCAGCTTGGCCATCCGCTCGCGCTCGGCCCGAACAGCCGCCTGTACCATCTTGGCCGCATCAGGCGGCGGACCCGATGCAAATAGTTGCTCGTCGTTTTGCATGGCAAGTACTGCCGCTGTGACGTCACGAGCGAGCCAGATAGAAGCTAATGATGAGTCGCTGACGATTCGTGGACGGCTTCCTCCAGCAACACGTCGAGTTCTCTCAAGGGAAACGGTTTGAGCACATGGTGGCGAAAGCCTGCAGCCCGGCTGCGTGCGTGGTCGGCGTTCATACCGAAGCCGCTCATCGCGATGGCGTAAATCGGGCGAGGCAGCTGGAGACTTTGCAACAGTTCCCAGCCTGTCCCGTCTGGCAGTCCGATGTCGGAAATCAACACGTCGCAGTTCGCGTTCGGGAGAGCCTTCAACGCGTCGGCCATCGTGCCGGCCGACTCGACGGCGTGTCCCGACTCTTCCAGGTAGATTTGCAAGGACTCCAGGGTGTCGGGATGGTTCTCGACCACGAAGATCCGCAAGGGAGAAGCGTCGTTTTCGTTCGGTGGGCATACAGCCATAGCTTAGATTCGCTGGAGCGCGGAGACTCGCTTGTCAAAAAAGTAGTAGATCGAATCAGAAAAGAACTTGAGGCCTGAAAATTTTCTCTACCGATTGCTTAGTGCCGAAGAGGGGCGATTAACGGCAGCGAAATCGTGAACGTCGCACCCTGACCACGACCGGGGCTGGCTCCCCGGATGATGCCCTCGTGCGCCTCCACGGTG
>CAXUIU010000452.1:0-3062 GCA_964250955.1 uncultured Chthoniobacterales bacterium
GAAGCCCGCATATCTGCCACATGCGCATCTGCTAGTTCGTAGCTCATGCCCATCTCGCACGAGCCTGGGCCTGCACCCGCAGAGATCTTTGCTTCCATCTCTGGAAAGTCCCGCGCATACAGGTAGCCCTTTACTTGCAAGCGCTGTCCCTGCAACTCGGCTGCGCCGTTCTTGCTGCCTTCGGCGTGCTTCAAGTAATCCTCCGCGTGATCCCGCAGGAACACATGGTTTTCGTATTGGGCCATGATGTACGCCTTGTCGAACTCCGCGCCTTTCGAGGCTGCCTCGAGCTTTTCCATCGTCGCCTTGGCCTTCGCGTCCGGCGCGGGCACGGCGGTGCCGAGCTGCTTGAGCACCGAGGTCACCGCGATGGCCTCCGTGTACTCGAACCCGGCAAATTCCTTCACGTCCTTGTCGGTCGCCTTTTCCAGCGCGAGCTGGCTGGTGACCAGCGAAAGCTCGGCCGGCCCGATCACCCCCATGCGGAAGAGTTTTTCATTCGTCACCGGCTTCTTGTCGCCGGGCATGGAAACGTCGGCTTTGTCGGCGGCGGCTTGCGCCGTCGTCAAGAGGCCGAGGGAGGACAAGCTAACACCAAGTACAGCGGCACCCTTGACGGAGGTTTTGAGAAAGTTTCTGCGGTTTGTATCGTTCATAAACCACGGGTAGGTAAGGCAAAGAACCCCGGCCAATACCTCCTCGCTGACCCTGCCATATCGCCAAAGTGATGGCTCAGCCCCATGAGATAAGGGGAAAGTGCGCGCCGATGCGAATACGACCTGTGCCCAGCGTCCCCTTTCGCCAAGTTCCCAACCCACTCATCGAGATCCGTCACCTGCACTACTTCGTGACGGTGGCAGAGGAACTGAGCGTGACCCGCGCGGCCCTCAAGCTGCGGCTTGCCCAACCCTGGCTCACCCGCCAGATCAGAAATCTGGAAAGGCAGTTGGGTGTGCCACTCTTCACCCGGGCAAACAACCGGCTCTCCTTGACCGAGGCGGGACGCTTCTTCCTGGAGCGCACCCGGCGCCTGCTCACCCAAGCGAGCGCCGACGTGCAGGACGTGCGCCGCCTGAGCCTGGGTGAAAACGGCTCGCTGAACATCGGCTTCATCGCCGACATGCACTATGACCTCCTGCCGACCACCCTCAACGGCTTTCGCAAGGTGTGGCCGGACGTGTCGCTCAACCTGTTTGACCTGTCGGTGACCGAGCAGTTCAAGGCACTCGCCGAGAACAAAATCGACCTGTGCTTTGTCGGGGAGGCCCGGCTGCCGACCGAGGCGGGATGGCAGCGCGAAGTGGTGCTGCATGGCAACGCCATGGCCGTGCTCCTGCAAAGCAGTTCGCTGGCGCAAAAGCCGAAGCTCCAGCTCGAGGAACTGGCACCGCTGCCGTTTATCACCATGGGCGAGACTTTTTACCCCGGCGCGCGCGAATGGCTCCAGCGGGTCTGTGGGACGGCAGGTTTCGTCCCGAAGATCTCCCACGAGGTCGACCGCGCGCCGACCATGATTGGATTGGCCTCGTTGGGCATGGGAGTCACCCTGCTGCCGGAAACCTGCATGAAACTGCCGCACGAAGGAGCGGTGTTCCGCCCGCTCGCGCAGCCGGTGAAAACCCGCATCGAGATCGTTTGGAGGGAACGCAACCTTTCCCGCCCGCTCCAGCATTTCATCCAGAGCGTGCGGGAACGCTTTGCCGCCAGTCAGTAAAGTGACGGCTCGGGAATCCAAACCGCCGGCCGTTTCGCAGAGAATTCAAACCGATGCAAACCTCGCCAGCGGCAACCTGCGCAAAAGTCGAGCGACACCAACAAACCGGTCACCGGCGCAGACACTTTCAGCAGCGCACCCGGCGGCGCGCACAGGCAGCAGCTCCCAGGCACACCATCCCGAGAGCCAAAGCCGCCGTGGTCGTCGGCTCGGGAATCGCGGGCACGCCCTGCGGCGTCACGGCGATCAAATCCAGGCCCACGCCCGAGTTGTCGTAGCGCGTGACGCCGGTCGAGGGATCGACGAACCCGAGATCCTGCAAGGCCAGCACGTCGGTGGCGGCGGTCGCCACGAAATCCAGGGTGAAAGTCTGAAACTGGCTGCTGCTCGTAGACAGCGTGAACGTGTTGCCACCCACCGTGACGCGCGCGGTGTCCAGCGGGCCATCCGGGGTAGGTGTGATCAACGTGTCCGCGCCGGGTCCACCCAGGGCCAGGACCGCCTCCGTGCTCGCGATGCGGTAGGTCAGCGTGTACGTCACGCCTATGGCGAGGACGATGGGAAGCTTGGTGGAAAAGAGCGCCGGCTGACCGGTCGAGCCGCCCAGGTCCACGAAGCGGCCCGTGGGATAGAAAAACGAGCCGAGCACGTTGCCACCCACGAAATCGACCGAACTGTTGGTGGCGTTCGCCGGGTCGGTGACGTTCCACTGGATGAACCCCTTGAAGTTCTGCGCGGGTTGTCCGGCGTTGTCGGAAAAGAAAGAATCAAAGAACTCCGACGCCTGGGCCTCGGCGCGGTGCGTTGGTGTACTAACGAAAGCAGCGGCCAGGCAGAAGCCAAGAAAAGAACGGGCAATAAAATGTTTCACGTGCAGGCTATTCGCCATCCCACGTCAAGCTGGTCTGCTTTAAGCGTCGCCGGATGCAGCCTTGCTACCATCTGGAAAGGCTGCGTTAGCACGCTAAACCTACGGTCACTACGGGTTGCGCATTCAGCGGATACCGGTCAAAGCAGGACGGATAATTGCTGAAGCTGACTGCAACCGGAAACGAGGAATCAACAGTGGAGTAGCGCGTTGGTAACGAGCGAACGCTTCTCCGTAGGCTCCTCGCAGCCGGTTAATCTTCGTGCCAGGAACCAAGAACGGCGTAGAGTGTGCATAGCAAGGCGAGAGTGAGCCGGTTGACACTCATCCGTGGCAGGGCCCAGAGAAATAGCGGGAAGAAAAGGTTGTCAGGATGACGGATCGCTCGAAATGGACCCGTCAGCGTTGGGTCATGGCCAAGGCCGCCGAGAGGGTCATCGGCCAGACCGGGTCGCGCCCCAGGCGCTTGGCTGCCTCACC
>CAXUIU010000453.1:0-3041 GCA_964250955.1 uncultured Chthoniobacterales bacterium
ACCTCGTAGAAGGCCATCTGGAGATTGCTCAAGGCGTTACGCAGAACGTTGGTTTCCTCGGTGGAAAGGTTGCCGCGCGTCTTTTCCTGGATCATCGCCAGTTGGTCGATGAACATGCGAGCCAGGTCGAGGTTAACCTCCGGCTGCTCGCGTCCCGGTGTGGGCATGAGACCCAGGAACAGCGACGCGTTTTGCGCCTGCATCATCACGAACTCGATGAAACGCGCCGTGCTCTCGCCGGCGTTGGTGGAACGTTGCACTTCGGCCATAGATTAGGAAAGGTTGGTCAGTCCTCCACGCGGGTCAACTCGGCGGGCGACAGCGGGTTTTCGGGACGCACGACCACGGTCACCGCCGGCTGGTGGAGGAAATAACGGTTCGCCACGGCGCGCACCTCCGCGAGGTCGATGCGGGCCAATTCGGCGGCCATCTCCTGGTGGTGGAGGTAGCCGAGGTCGTAGAGTTCGTCCAGGGCGGCGGTGTACGCGAGGCTGGCGTTGCTCTGGTAAGCGATGGCCTGCTTGCCGAGGAGCTTCTTCTTGGCGCGGGTGAGTTCTTCCTCGGTGAGACCCTCCGCGGCCAGACCCGCGATCTCCCCTGCGAACGCCTCACGCACCAACTCGACCTTGCGCGGGTCCGTGCCGACGTAGAACATGAACAGCCCCGGGGCGAGTCCCACCATCTGCGAGGAGCCGACGAAGTACGCCAGCCCGAGTTCCTCGCGGATGCGGATGAAGAACCGCGAACCCAGGTCGCTGCACGCCTCGTCGATTAGTTCCAGCGCGTGCCGGTCGCGCGAGGCAACGCTCGTGCCCGGGTAGCCGACCATCAGAACGGCCTGTTCCTTGTCTTGGAACTGCTCGGCGAAGCGCGACTCCGCCAGTAAGGCTGGCTGCGCGACATTTTCCAAGGCCTTTTCGCCCGCCGGCATCGCCGCGAACAGCCGCTCGGCCTGCGCGCGGACTTCTTCCGCGTCGACGTTGCCGAAAACGGCCAGCACGCCGTTGTGCGCCACGACGTGCCGCGCCTTGAACGCCCGCAGTTGCGCCTGGTCGATCCGCGCCACGGAGTCCAGCGAACCCGACGAACGCAGCGCGTACGGGTGCGACCCGAACATCTCCGCACGCAGGCGGTTGCGGGCCAAGGAAGTCATGTGCTCGTCCTCGGACTTAATCGCGGCGGCCTGCACGGTCTTCTCGCGTTCGATGACGGCTTCCGGGAGGGTCGCGTGCAGCAGCACGTCGGCCAGGATGTCCAGGCCGAGCGCGAGGTCAGGTTGCATGACCTCCATCGACACGCTGAACGAGTTGTTGCCGGCATCCGCGCCGATAGAGCCGCCGACCGCCTCGATCTCGTCGGCGAGTTGCGCGGCGGTACGGCGTTCGGTGCCCTTGAGGAGCACTCGGGAAAATAACTTCGTCAAGCCGTTGTCGGCCGGTGTCTCGACGAGCAGACCGCCGCGGAACACGGCGTCGAGGTACACGAGCGGCAGGCGCGTGTCCTCGCGCACGAGCAGGCGCAGGCCGTTGGAGAGCGTGAACTTCTGGATCTCGCCCGCTTCGTGCTTCGCCGGCTGCGCCGCCTCGTGCGACGCGCCCGTGCCCTGCGGGTCGAGGGTGGCGACGGTGCTGTTGGCGTCGTGCAGGTAGCGGCGGGCCACCCGCGCGATGTCGTCGGTCGTGACGGCCTGGATCGCGTCGAGGTAGTCGCGGGAGAAGTTCAGGTTGCCGGTGAGCAGCCAATTCGAGCCGAGGTCGCTTGCCTGGCCGCGCATCGTCACGAGCGCGCCGAGCTGGTTGTTGAGGATCACGCGCTTGGCCTTCTCCAATTCGGGGGCGGCGATGCCGTCACGCTGAATGGCCGCAATGATCTCCGACACCGCCGCCAGCGCCGCCTCGCGCTTGTCGGGGTCCGTGGTGACATCCACCCCGAAGAGTCCCGGCTGCGCCGGCACGTACGAGAACGCCGAGACGAAGTGCGCCAGCCCTTTCTCCTCGCGCACCGTCCGGTACAGCCGCGACGAACGCCCCTCGCCCAGCGCCGTCGCCAGCACGTCGAGCGCCGGCACGTCCGGGTGCGTGATGCACGGCACGTGCCACGAAACGATCCCGCGAGACAACTCCGTCGGGAACTCCCGGTGCGCCTCGCGCCGGCCGAGCTGCGGCGGCTCCTCCGGCAGGTACACCGGCGGCAGCGCCCGGCGTGGGTGCGGCTCGAAAAACGCCTCCAGCTGCGCCAACACCGCCGCGGCGTCCACGTCGCCGACGACCACGAAAGTCAGGTTGTTCGGCACGTAGCGGGCCTTGTAGTAGGCCATCACGTCGTCGCGCGTGAGTTGGTTGAAGAGGTCGAGGTGGCCGATCACCGGATGCCCGTAGGCGTGCGCGCGGTACGCCGTGGCAAATAACTGCTGGCTGTTCACCCGGTCCGGGTCGTCGGCGACCATGGCGAACTCCCGCCGGATGACCTCCTGCTCCTTGACGAACTCCTCCGGCGGAAGCGTGGAGTTCATGCACGCGTCGGCGAGCAGGTCCACCGCCGCGGCCGTGCCCGTCGCGGGAACGTCGATCCAGTAGACGGTGCGATCAAACGACGTGTAAGCGTTGATGTAGCCGCCCTCGTCCTGCACGGCCTGGGCGATGGCGTTGGTCGTGCGCTTCGCCGTGCCCTTGAAGAGCATGTGTTCGAGCAGGTGCGACATGCCCGCCCCGAGCCAGTTCCCCTCGTGGATGCTGCCGGTGGCCACCCACGCCTGGATGCTGGCGACGGGCGCGCTGCGGTCTTCCTGAATCAGGAGGGTCAGGCCATTGGGCAAAACGTGGCGGGCCGCTGTCACCCGCGGGAACTGGATGGAAGCCGCCGGCTGGTCGAACGCCGGTTTGCGGGGGGGAAGCGGGGTCATGGAAAGGAATATAAAACAGAACAGGACAAATATCTTCTCCGCGAGGAAACCCTGCGTGGATGCCGACGCCACCCGGCCGCAGAGGGGCTCAGCGGTGCTCGCGCGCGGGCCGGCGGGCGTCGTTGGAGGTCGGGGGCCG
>CAXUIU010000454.1:0-3027 GCA_964250955.1 uncultured Chthoniobacterales bacterium
GCGTCCGCGAGCGTCGCGGCGTCCACCGTCACCCAGCGTGCCCTGCGTTCGGCGACCCCGCTCGGTTACCGGTGGCGACGCAAGACCGGCGAGTTCTTCGACCGCCTCCTGGGCAAGCCGCGCGGCGTGCCGGAAGGGCCCAATCTTCTCCCGCTGCTCATCCGCGTGCTGGCGTGCTTCAGCAAGCAGGACGGCAAAATCCTGGAGGAAGAAATCGACTCCAGCCTCGGGTTCCTGCGGCACGACTACCCGGAGGCCGTTTATTCGGAGTTGCGGCGGCAGTTCCGTCAGGCGCTGCACGAACAGCCCGACCTCGATGCGACCGCCGCCAAGCTCAACACCCAGCTCACCCCGGACCGCAAAATCCTCCTGGGCATCCAGTTGTGGGACCTCATCGGCCGCGCCGGGCAGCAGCAGGAGCAGGTGCTCGCTTTCTATAAGTTCATGTCCGGCCTGGGCATGACCGCGCAGGCCATCGACATCGTTTATCAGCTTAATTCCTCGGACGCCGGGGACACGAGCCCCTTCCAGCGGGGCAATTCGCCGCTGGAATCCCTCGTCTTCGGCTCCGACGCGGCGACGTGCGACGTGATCTTCCGAGAGTTGCCGCGCGACGACCGGCTCTTCGTCTACCGCTACCACGACCTGATCCTCATCAAGAACCTGTGCGCCTCGCAGGTCGTCGTGAACGGTCGGCCTTTGGGGAAGGGGTCGCTCGGGCGCATGTACGAGGGCCAGCGCGTTGTCGTAGGCGAACGGGTGCTCGCGTACAATGAACTCGTCGGTTACTTCAACGCGAAGAAAAACGTCGCCGTCCCGCAGGTCTATCTCGCCATCAATCGCGACGACGAGGTGTCCTTCGAGCGCGCCCGGACGCGCGACAGCGTGCTGGAGGTGCGCTTCGGCCTGCGCGTGCAGGTGACGGCGCTCCGGCGCGTCAACGCCCGGCTCAACGGCGTCGAACTCAAGAGCGGCACCAAGGTCGAAGCCACGCTGGAAGACAAGATCGTCTTCCACAACGACAGCGAACTTCCCCTGATCGACCTGCGCCGCCGTGCCCGTGCGCTGGGCGGCCGGTTCCAGCTCCTCGCCACCAAGAACGAGTACCTCGTCTCCAACAACCCGGCTCACCTCGACGCCGACGATATCCTGCTCTCTCCCGGTACGGGCGGCGATGTGCTGCTGAAGATCTCGTGCGATTACGACCAGCGGGTCGGCCAGTTGGAGGTGCTCCAGGCCACCCGCGCGATCATGGTCGGCGACCTGCCCGTGCGCAACACCGCGCGGCTCGCCGACGGCGACGTGATCCGCATCGACGTGGGCCAGGTGCTGCGGTGCAACTTCTCCGAGCGTATCATCGAGGAGGAGCGCAACGTCATCCGCGTGCTCGAGGTACGCGACCTGCGCCACTCCTTCCGCAACGGCGAGACGGCGATTGACAACATCTCCTTCACCGCCACGCGCGGCGAGATGATCTGCGTGATGGGCCCGAGCGGCAGCGGCAAGAGCACGCTCCTGCGCACCGTCGCCGGGCAGAACAAACCCGACAGCGGCGAGGTCGTCCTCAACGGACGCGACCTCTACGACCACCTCGACGAACTGCGCGGCTACATCTCCTACATCCCGCAGGACGACGCGTTCGACGAACAACTCACCATCGAGGAAAACCTGACGCTCGCCGCGGCGCTGCGTTCACCGCACCTCTCCAGCCGCGAACGCGCCCGGCGCATCGACGGCAAATTGATCGAACTCGGCCTCAATGAGCGGCGCAACAGCGTCGTCGGCAGCGCGGTCAAGAAGTCGCTCTCGGGCGGGGAAAGGAAACGGCTTAACATCGGCCTCGACATGATCGGCGGGGCGGACATCTACCTCTTCGACGAACCCACCAGCGGGTTGAGTTCCAAGGACAGCGAGCACGTCATCGAAATCATCAAGGGGATGGCGCACAACAAGATCGTGCTCGTGACGATCCACCAGCCCTCGTCGAAGATCTTCCAGACCTTCAACAAGGTCGTCCTGCTCGACAAGGGCGGCAGATTGGTGTTCTTCGGTACGCCCACGGAGGCGCTCAACTACTTCGCGCAGGCCGAGAACCAGCAGCAGCACAACAAAGACATGGCCGGCTGCGCGTCGTGCGGTTCGACGCGGCCGGAGTATATCTTCGACGTGCTGGAGACGCCGCTGCGCGACATGAGCGGCGACATCATCTACGAGGAAAACGGGCGGGGGCAGTTCGTGCCGGCGCGCCGGTTTTCGCCGGAGTTCTGGCGCGACAAATACGAGAGCCACCGGCTCTTGCAAGATGTGCGGCAGGTGCCGGTGAAGCGAGAGACCACCTCTCGCACGACCGCTCCGCTCGGGCCGCATCCGGCGCGACAGCGCTGGTGGATGGGCGTGCGCTGGCGCGACGAGTGGACGCAGTTCAAGACGCTTTTGCACCGGGCGTTTTTCAGCAAGCTGCGCGGCCGGGTCAACCTCGTGACGACGCTGGTCGAGGCCCCGCTCTTGTCCGCGCTGATTGCCTGCGTGCTGCGCTACAACGAGACGGGTAACTACGACTTCGCAGGGTCCTACCACATCCCGATCTACCTCTTTTTGGGTGTGACGGTGGCGATGTTCCTGGGCTTGACCAACAGCGCCGACGACATCATCCGCGACCGCGTCGTGCTCCAACGCGAGCGCAACCTGAAGATCCGTCTGCCCTACTACATCGCGGCGAAAATGGGGACGCTGTGCCTGTTCGCGTTGATCCAGTGCGTGCTGTTTCTCCTGATCGGTGACTACATCTTGCAGATTCGCGGGATGTTCTGGATCTACCTCTGGTACACGGCGCTGACGACGTTCGCGGGTGTGGCGCTAGGACTGCTGATTTCTTCGCTGGTGGCCGACGCGAAGACGGCGGTGAACATCGTGCCGCTCATCCTGATCCCGCAGATCATCATGGGTGGCGCGCTCATCAAGTACGAGGACATGAACCGCAACCTCGATTTCGTCTACACGATCCGGAAGTGGGTCGCCAACCATCCC
>CAXUIU010000455.1:0-3026 GCA_964250955.1 uncultured Chthoniobacterales bacterium
GCTGGTGGTTGGGGTTGGTCGTATCGCAGCACGAAAAGACCGTGTGCTCGCAGAACCAGCACTTGCCGCAGGAAATCGTGAAAGGCACGACGACGCGGTCGCCCTTCTTGAGCCGGGTGACGCCCCTGCCCACTTCCTCGACGATGCCCATGGGTTCGTGGCCCATGATGTCGCCGTCCTCCATCGTCGGCTGGTAGCCGTCGAGCAGGTGGAGGTCGCTGCCGCAGATGGCGGTGGCGGTGATCTTGATGATGGCGTCAGTGGGCTCCTGGATCGTGGGATCGGGGACCGTGTCGACGCTGACGCTGCCTTTGCCGTGCCAAACAACTGCTTTCATGAGGGAGAATCCTTTCGGTAACTGCGGTGGAGGAGCAAAAAACGCGTCGGCCCCGTGTACTTGCACGCGCGTGCAGAAGGGGAAGACGGGGAACGATTCGGTTCGCGGGCGGGCACCGCTTTGGCTGTCTTATTCGGTGCGGCGGTCAGAGGTCGTCTGGTCCTTGGAACGAACGACGAGCAGGATGGTGGCAGAATCAAAAACCCAGGCTGCCTCCCGAGTTCAAGGCCGGCGGAGCAGATACAAAAAACGAGATGCGTCTTCACCCGTGTGGACGGATGAAGACGCATTCTCGCTACGCGCAGAAATCCTTTACGGTGCTTTGACCGTGCTACCGGTGAACGCCTGCTTGAGCTGGTCGGCCGCGAAGTTCTCGGCTTCCTTGGCTTTGTCGACCACGGCACCCATGCCGAAGAACTCGTGCGTCACGCCCGGATACTCCTTCACGGTCACTTCGACGCCATCCGCCTTGAGCTTCTCGCCGTAGGCTTTGCCGTCGTCGGCCAGCACGTCGAGCTGCGCCAGGATGATCGTCGCCGGGGGCAGCCCCTTGAAGCTCGCCGCATAGATCGGCGAGGCTTCCACCTTCTTGGCGTCTTCCTTGCTGGGCAGGTAGTAGCCCGCAAACCACGGCAGGTTCGCCTCCGGCAGCACCGGCGAGCTTCCGTACTCCACGTGCGAGGGCCGCGTGGAAGTCCAGTCGCTCACCGGGTACACCAGCAACTGCGCCACGGGCATCGCACCGCCGCGCTCCTTGGCCAGCAGGCAGACTTCCGTCGCCAGGTTGCCGCCCGCGCTCTCGCCGCCCACGGCGACCCGCTTGCTGTCGATGTTCAACTGCGCGCTGTTCTCGATGACGTACTGCGTGGCCGCGTAGGCGTCTTCCACGGCTGCCGGGAACTTGTGCTCGGGGGCCTGGCGGTAATCCACCGAGATCACGACGCAACCAGCCGCATCGGCCAGGGCGCGTGCGCTGGCGTCGTACACGTCGGCGCTGGCGATGACGAAGCCGCCGCCGTGGAAGTACACGAGCACCGGCAGCGGCGGCTGGGTGGTGTCCTTGCCCTGGTTGCCCACCGGACGGTAGAGGATGGCGTCGAGCTTGTCCTCCTTGCCCGCGACCTTGATCTTGTCGCGGTCACCGACCTCCTGTTTCTTGGTGCTCTCGCCCCGCTTCTTCTCCACGGCCTTGACGGCGTCGGCGAAAGTCAGGCCCTTGCGGGCTTTGGCGGGTTCGAGTTCATGCAGGGGCGGCTGCTTGGTTTCGAGCATGGCTTCGACCACTTCTTTCATCTGCGGGTCGAGCTTGCTCAGAAACTCGGTGGGAGCCGGGTCAGCCACGGGTTTGTCAGCGGCCTTGACCATGTTTTGGTTGACGAGGAGGGCGGTACTCGCCGCGACGGCGGCGAACAGCGAGGGTCGGAGTTTCATCATGGGTGGTACTTTGGGGTTGTTACACGGAACACTTGATCGTTCGTCACGAAGATCGTCAGGTGGATTGGTCGAGATGGAAAAAACGGCGTGGTCGAAGTTCCACATTTTCCGGGTGAAAGATCGGTCGATCCATGACGGCGATGGGTTGCAGATCGTCAGGAAGCGAGTTGCTCGATGCTGGTAGGTTCGGCGGCGGGCCGCTGGTTCTCCTGCCGCCGCAAGTTCGACAGGGCGGTGTAAGCCACCAGCCGCGCCCGGTTGATGCCGCCGAGCGGGCGGTGCGCCACCAGGGTGTGGGCGGGTGAGAAGGAGAAGTTGCCGTCCACGATGTCCGCACGCGCCGGGTCGAACGCGTTCTGCACGGGGATGCTGATCCGTGCCACCGGACGGTAGGGCGATTCTTCCTCGCTCCAGGGAGCCTGCGCGTCCTCGATGGGCATCTTGTCCAGGTCCGTGTTGAGCTGCACCACCACGTTGAACTCCACCGGGTGCGTCCGGAAAAACTCCACCGTGGCCTCGCGCAACGCGTCGGGTGTCTGCGGGTCGAAGGGCAGCGCTTCCAGTTCCTGCAAGCCCGGGGTGACTGGCACTACACCCAGCTTCGCCACGTAGTCGCCGTAGCGGAAGGGCGTCTGCGAGTAGTATTCCTCGGCCATCGGGTGCTTCTTCGCGTGGCCGAAGAAGCCGAGCTTTTCGGAACTCAGGCCGATCTTGTTGAGCGCCACGTTGGCAACGCGCGTCACGTCGGAGACGATGCCCTTGGTGGTGTCCGAGAGGTGCGTGCCGATCTCGGCAACAGGCTTGAAGTTTTGCAGGAATTCCTTCACGCCGCTGGCGAAGAATTGTTTCGTCGTGTCGAAGACGAAGTCCTGGGTGGTGATGTCCTCGAAGGGCGGCAGCTTGGGGCCTTCGACATCGAAGACCTTGAAGGCCAGGCCGCGGTCGGTGGACACCTTGGAGTCGTCGAGCAACTCACCCGGGGCCGTGGCAAGCCGCATGACCACGGGATAAGTGCCAGGTTTGGCAAACAGGCCCTGGGCGAGTTCGGTTGGCAAACCTTCCTTGACGGTCAGCGTGCCTTTGAGCAGGCCGTGCGCCTTGGCGTGGGAGATGCGCACCGCCGTGCCGTATTTCTCACGCGTGATGTTCTGCCCTTTGGTCATCACCTCGACGATCTTGGCGAAGGTTTCCGTTTCCTCAGGGGCAATGGTTTCAATGTCTTCGCGGTAGGGGACGTACTTGGCCATAAAGTGAG
>CAXUIU010000456.1:0-3019 GCA_964250955.1 uncultured Chthoniobacterales bacterium
TCGTAAGCCTCCACGCTCAGGAGGCCCACCCGCGCGCGGACTTCAGGCAGCTCAAGGATGGCAAGCATGATGCGGCCAGTTTACCCGCGCTCCGCCGCACCGTCTAGCCTCGCGCTCACACGCTGCGGCAGAAGTCCTCGAAGCGGTCTAGGCCCTTCTTGATGATATCCAGGCTTGTCGCGTAGCTCAACCGAATCGTCTTGTCGTCGCCGAACGCCGCTCCGGGCACCACCGCCACACCGGCTTTGCTCAACAAGCGGTCGCTGAAATTGGTCGAGGTCAACCCCAACCGGCCAATGTTCACCAGCATGTAAAACGCCCCGCCCGGCTTGGGCACGGTGACATTGGGCATCTTCGAGATGCGGTCGTACATGTAGTCACGCCGCACCTGGAACTCCTCGCGCATGTCCGCGATGGCCTGCTGGTCGCCGGTCAACGCCGCGATGGCACCCTTCTGCGCAAACGAGCACGGATTCGACGTGCTGTGGCTCTGGAGCGAGTCGATGGCCTTGGCGACCGCGTCCGGCGCGCCGAGATAGCCCAGCCGCCAGCCCGTCATCGCGTAAGATTTGCTGAAGCCGTTGATCGTGATGGTCAGGTCGTGGATTTCCGGTGACAGCGAGCCAATGGAGAGGTGCTCAACGTCGTCGTAGACGAGCTTCTCGTAGATTTCGTCGCTGAGGATGAGGATTTCCTCTTCTGCGGCCACGGCGGCGATGGCCTCCAGTTCCTCGCGGGTGTAGACCGCGCCGGTCGGGTTGCCGGGCGTGTTGATGATGACCATCTTCGTGCGCGGGGACATCGCGTTCTCGAAGTCCTCGGCCGTCATCTTCCAGCCGTTTTCTTCCTTGGTCTCGACGAACACCGGCTCTGCCCCGGCCAAGCGCACCATCTCCGGGTAGCTGAGCCAGTACGGTGAGGGGATCACCACCTCGTCACCCGGCTGGCAGACCGCCATGATGGCATTGAAGCACGAGTGCTTGGCCCCGTTGCTCACGATGATCTGGCTCGGCTTGTAGTTGAGCCCGTTGTCGTTCTTGAACTTGTCGCTGATCGCCTGGCGCAACTCCGGCACGCCGCTGCTCGGGGTGTACTTGGTGAACCCGGCGTGGAGGGCGTCGACGGCGGCCTGCTTGATGTGCTCGGGCGTGTCGAAGTCGGGTTCGCCCGCGCCGAAGCCGCACACGTCCTGGCCGCTGGCGATCATGGATTTGGCCTTGCTGTCGATGGCCAAGGTGAGGGAAGGCGTCAGGCCGGAAGCGCGCTCGGAGAGTTCCATAAAAACGAGGTCGAAAAAGTGGGTCGGTCGAAAGGGGCGGGCGGATACCTAACCGCGATAGGCGGACTCAATCAAGGCGCGGAAATTATTTTCCTCGATGCGGATGATTTTCATCTCGCGCACGGCATTTTCCTTGGCGTCGCTGGCGTGGGCGGCGTTGACCATGATGGTCTGGCCGTATTCCTTGCGGATGGAGCCGGGAGGCGCCTTGCTCGGGTCTGTGGGGCCGAGGACCTCGCGGATTTTACGCACCGCGTCGACGCCCTGGTAGACGATGGCCACGCACATCTGGCTGCCCGGGGCCTCGCGCCCGGCCTGGTCGGTGACCTCGTCCGTGCGGCTGCCGGACATGAACTGCACCAACTCTTCCCAGTTGTTGCGCCCGCTCAACGGTCCGAGGATTTCGCCGAGCTGTTTTTCGGCGTCGTCGGAGAGCTTGAACCCGAGCGCGCTCTCAACCGCGAGGCGTCCCTGCTTGCCGGCCGGTCCCTTGAGCTTGTCCTGAAGCACGTCGAGCACCGGCCCGTAGAACTCCATCGCCTGCGCGACACTCATGTGGTGGACCTTGAAGCCAATGATCGTCAGCCCCGTGCGTGAAAATAGGTCGATGACACCGCCCGGGCGGGCGTTGGGGAAGCGGAAGTTGTCGGGCTTGATGAGGACGAGCGTCTTCTCGACGTTCTCGCCGACCGGGAAAGTGACCACGTCGTCCAGGAGGCCGCCGTCGGCGTCGGAGTGCTGCGCCCAGAGCCGGAGGCCGCTTTCCACCGCCTTGGCCGTCGGGGCGGCGAGCACGGCGGGCTCGAAGTAGGTGACGTTCTCCGCCGCGTCCGTGATGTAGTCGCCGTAGGTGTCGCGGATCGTCTCGGCGCTGGAGCGGCCGTGGACGATGTGGCCGACGGTGTTCATCACCTTGCTGACGGCGTCCGGTCCGCGGAGCACGAGCATCAGGCAGCGGCGGCGGTGGCCCTCGGCGTCGGGGGCGAGGTTCTTGAGGATGTACTCGCGGATGTGCTCCTGGGTGGCGCGGTGGCGGGGGTTCGGGTCATCCTCGCTGACGGCGGTGGCGGCGTAGGCTTCGGCCAGTTCCTGGTGCGGGGCGAACAACCGCGCGCTGACGAGTTCCAGGCCGCTGCGCGAGAGCAGGCGCGAGAGAATCGGGCCGGTCCGCGACTTGCGGATGGAATGCGGCGTGACGAGGACGTAGGCGAGTTGGTCTTCGGGCATATGGAAATGGGTACAAAAAAAGCCTGCGTGTCGGAACCGCCGCCGGCCGCGGTTGCGGGCACCGGCACAAGGGTTCTTTCGAGACGCAGGCGACGATCCGGCAGCAGCGCCCGATGGGCGGGAGCTTACGGGGGCGCGGGAACTTAACTGCCGACCCGCCGGGGCGTCAAACGGGAAAACCGCCCCGTTCTTCCCGCCGCCAGAGTTGCGAGGTGAGCAGACCCCAGCGGGCGAGCGTCTCGCTTTTTAGACAGAAGCCCGCCGCTGCGAGCGCCGCCGCGTGGTCAGGCAATCGTCGGACGTGCAGGCCGGTCGCCACGCGGAAGAACGCGTACAGTCCCCCGACCCACGCCCGTGCGTGCCACGCCGCCGGGCCGCGGGTGGGTTGGCGGAACTCGGAGACAAGCCAGCGCGCATCGGGGACGGCAAAAGTTCCCAGGCGGGCGGCGAGGGGGCGAAGTTCGGCGTCCGTGAAGCAGTCGAGGAAGAAATGGGTAACGATCAGGTCGTAGG
>CAXUIU010000457.1:0-2995 GCA_964250955.1 uncultured Chthoniobacterales bacterium
CTCCCTGGGGGCTCGGCTCGCGCGCTGGCTGCCGCGCCTGAATCCCTACGCGCTTGAGCAGATTACGTTTGGAGTATCGCTGATCGCGCGACTCACGCTCCGGCGGCCCGACGCCTTGCTCGTCTGCGACCCGGTGTTGGCGCGGCTGCTTCACCGCGCGCGGTTTCTGTACGCGCACACGGCCCTGGTGTTTTGCAACGGCGCACCCTGTCCCCCGCCCTTCCCTTTCGCGGACCTGGTGCAGCACGTCAGCCCGGTGCAACGCGACGAGGCCCTTGCCGCCGGGGAACCGCCGGAGAAACACCGCTTCCTGCCGCACGCCTTGCGCCTGGAACACCTCCACCCGGACCCGACCGGCGAACGCCGCCGCCGCGCCCGCGAGTGGCTGGGCATCCCGCCAGACGCTCGGGTGATCGTTTCGGTCGGGCACGTCTCGTTTCTGCACAAGCGCATGGACTACGTCCTGCGCGAGGTAGCCGCGGCGACCCCCGACGCCGTGGTGGTGCTGGCCGGACAGGCGACGGAGGAAACCCCCGCCATCACGCGTCTGGCCGCCGAATTGTTCCCGGGAGCACGGCACCGGATCGTTTCCGTGCCCGCCGGACAGGTCGGCGATGTGTACGCCGCAGCGGACGCCTTCGCGCTTGGTTCGTTGACCGAAGGTTTCGGCCGGGTCGTGGCCGAAGCGATGGCGGCCGGGTTGCCCGTGCTCCTGCACGACACACCGATACTGCGCTTCGTGGCGGGCGAGGAGGGACGCTTCGGCGACTTCACGCAGCCCGGCGCGCTGGCCGCGCTGGTCCGCGCGGAACTCGCCCGCCCCACCGACCCCGCCGCGGCCCGCACGCGCTCCGAAGCGGTGGCTCGCCGATTTTCCTGGGAGGTCCTCTTGCCGGGGCATGAGGCGCTGTTCACCGACGCCGTCGCCCTGCGGCGCGGAACGCACGATTAGACATCGCCGTAAATTGTGGAACTTCTATCACTCCATCCGACCATGAGCGCCACCTACTCCGCCCAGCACCTCCGCGAAACCGCCGAAGTCGTCGCCCAGCTTGACCCCGACCTCTGCGAACGCGCCGTGGACCTTCTTGCCCAAGTCCGTGAACGCGGCGGACGCCTGTTCATCCTGGGCGTCGGCGGCAGCGCGGCCAACGCGTCGCATGCGGTCAACGATTTCCGCAAGATCGCCGGGCTGGAGTGTTACGCACCGACCGACAACGTTTCCGAACTGACCGCGCGCACCAACGACGAGGGTTGGGAAGGGGTCTTCGCCGAGTGGCTCAAAGGCAGCCGGCTCAACCAGAAGGATGCGCTCCTCGTGCTCTCGGTCGGCGGCGGCAACCTGGAAAAAAACGTCAGCCCCAACCTCGTGCGCGCCGTCCAGCTCGCCAAGGAACGCGGCGCAGGCATCGTCGGCATCGTCGGCCGCGACGGCGGCTACACGGCGCAGGTTGCCGACGTGGCAATCATCATCGCCACGGTCAACCCCGAGAACACCACGCCGCACGCGGAGGCGTTCCAGGCGGTGGTGTGGCACCTGTTCGTTTCCCACCCCAAGCTCAAGGTCGCGCAGACCAAGTGGGAAAGTACCAAATGAGCAGCCGACGCGCCGTGTTCCTCGACCGCGACGGCGTCATCAACCGGCCCGTCGTGCGCGATGGGTTGCCCTACCCGCCGGACACGGTGGAGGAGTTTGACATTTACGAGGACGTGCCCGCAGGTTGCCGTCGGTTGCACGCGGCCGGGTACGTGCTCGTCGTCGCCACCAACCAACCCGACGTGGGACGCGGCACGCAGAGCCGCGAGCGAGTCGAGGCGATCCACGCGGCGATGCAGGCTGCCCTGCCGGAGATCGCCCGCGTCGAAGTTTCTTATGATCCCGGCGGCAGCGGTCCGGCCGCCCCGCGCCGCAAGCCCGCGCCGGGGATGCTGCTTGATGCCGCCGCAGCCCTCGACCTGTCTCTGGCGGCGTCCTTTATGGTTGGCGACCGCTGGCGCGACGTGGATTGCGGCCACGCCGCCGGCTGCCGGACGATCTTCGTGGATCGCGGCTACCGCGAGACCCTCCGCCAGCCGCCGGACTGGACGGTCGGATCCTTCGCCGAAGCCGTCGAAATCCTCCTCCAGGCCGCTCCCTCCACTCTGTAAAACGGGCTTGTCCACCCCGAAGGCACCTCTTATGCTACGCTCCCTGCCATGAGCACCGAATTATTGACGAATCTCCCGGTCAAAATCTTCGCCGACGGTGCTGACCGCGAGGGCATCTTCGATCTGTACCGCAAGCCTTTCATCCAGGGTCTCACGACCAACCCCACCCTGATGAAGAAGGTGGGCATCAACGACTACGAAGCGTTCGCCAAGGCCCTCTTAGAGGTCGTCAAGGACAAGCCGATCTCCTTCGAGGTGTTCTCCGACGACTTCGAGGACATGCGCCGCCAGGCCGTCAAGATCCGCGACTGGCAGGAGAACGTTTACGCCAAGATCCCCATCACCAACACCAAACGCGAGTCCGCCCTTCCGCTCATCCAGGAACTCGCCGCCGAGGGGGTCAAACTCAACGTCACCGCGCTCCTGACGCTCGACCAGGTCAAAGGGGTGGCCGGGGCGCTCAATCCCGAGGTGCCCTCGGTGGTGTCGGTCTTCGCCGGCCGCATCGCCGACACGGGGGTAGACCCGCTGCCTCTGATGAAGGAATCGCTCAAAATCCTCGGGGACCAACCCAAGGCCGAACTCCTCTGGGCCAGCGTGCGGGAGGTGCTCAACATCTTCCAGGCCGCCTCGTGCGGCTGCCACATCGTCACCGTGCCCCACGACATCCTCGCCAAGGCCATCAAGATGGGTGGCATGGACCTAACCGACCTGTCACTCGACACGGTACAGATGTTCTACCAGGACGCTGTCGCGGCAGGATTCAAGCTCTAATCCATCTTATGGTCATCCTACTCGGCGGCTCCGGCTACGTCGGACTCGCCTACCAAAAGCTTTTCACCCGCCT
>CAXUIU010000458.1:0-2991 GCA_964250955.1 uncultured Chthoniobacterales bacterium
TGAGCTTGGAGACCGTTTCCCACACGGCACGCTGGCAACGCTGCGGCGGCAAGCCGCGCAGGATTTGCTCCAAGTCATCCACGACCATCTCTCCCATCAGCGGCCACGCCTCCGGGATGTTCCCTGCGCGGTGTGCGGACAGGAGGGTGTTCGGCGTCCGCCGTGCCCGGTGATCTTGCGGGATGGGCTCGTCCGGCCACACGTCGATGGCGGCACGGATGTGGCCGCTGGCCGCCGCGTCCAGCAGATCGTCAAAGCGCACGCTGCCGGCCCGACTCACCAGTACGACGATGCTCCCGCGCTGCATCCGCCCGAAGTATCGGGCGTCGATTTGGCCAATGTTTTCGGTGGTCGTGGCCGCCAGTAGGAACACCACCGCGGCCCGCTCGAAACATTCACCGAGAGAGGCAGACTGCAAACCGTGCTCACGCAGCACGCTCGGATGAATCCATGGGTCGTGCGCCAAGATCTCCCCGCCAAACGGTCGCAAGAGCGGCAGCAGCGCCCGGCCCACGTTCCCAAAACCTACCATTGCCAGCGTCCGCCCGCTCAGCAGAAACGAGTCCTGGTTGTCGCCCTCGCCGTACATCGTCTCGTCTCCGCGTCGGATGGCGGCGTCCGCTTCGTGGATGCGCCGCCCACAACTAAGCGCCATGCCCAGCGCCATCTCAGCGACCGGCCGCGCGAACACGGGGGCGGTAGTGAGCAGATAAATTCCCCGCCGCTGACATTCCTGATAATCGACGTTGGGCAAGAAGTTGCCCTCGACGTTGAACACCGCCTTCAGCTTCGGCGCGTGCGCGAGCCGTTCGGCAGACAACGCCGATTGGCCGACGAGCGCGACCGCCTCGGGCAGATGTTCCTCCAGGTACGCATCCGGGGCAGGACTACCCTCGTGGTAGATCGTTTCCCCCAAACTCTCCAACCGCCGCTTGGTAGCAGCGTCAAAGATCAGATCGATTCCGCGCGGATATGGGTCGAGTAGAATCAGCGGTGGTTCATCGGCCATGGAGTACCATCCTTCCCATCTTTTGTTTGTCTATGTATCAAGTCGTGCGGACACTCTGGCGGGGTAGCGCCGTCTGCGTCACCCATGCGCGAGTGCTTCCAGGGGATCGACCGAGTCGGCCAAGAGACGCAGGCCAGTGGCCCGCATCGTCTCTAAAGTCAGCGACAGTGAGGAAGCGGAACCCGGCAGACCATGGATGCACGTGTGCCGTGCCTCTTCCAGATCGCTGTCGCTTCGCAGGAGCGCGCGCAAGCCGTCGCCCGTGCGCTTCGCAACGTCTTTCCAACGGTCGGCAAAACACGCTCTCAGCGCATCGTACCAAAGCCAAGGCCACGGTCCGTAGCCTCGCAGGTTTGCCAGCGCGGCGATGGCGAGCACCCGGCCGAGGTCTTTGTTGCTCCGCTTGATCCGTCGGCCAGCGAAGGGTTGGCTCAGCAGACGCGCTTCGATACGCGGATGTTCGAGCAACCTGGCCAGCACCATCATCTCGGGCCGTGCGTACCGGATGCCGAGGTCGCCGGCCGGCAAGGGATCAAATGTCGTCACCGCCAAAGCGTTCGAAGTCGGAAGGCCGAAATGCCCTTCGCGCAGCCGTAACCGTGTGGTTGCATTCGGAGCATCGACGGTCGGGCCTGGAACGGCCAACAATTCGAGGAACCACGATCCTGCCGCTTGCGGATCAACGTCCGGTGGAAACAGGCGCAAGCCCGGCAATTCCTGGTCCGGGGTGGTCTCGTCTGCCGGCCGAGTCTGCTCGTGCTTGGTGCGCAGTTGCCACCGGGCGTCCAGCAGCCAACGCGCGATGGTTTGACCTGCTTCCGCCGCGCTCTCAGCCGGTTCAAGCACGCAATCCACATCTCTCGTGTGAACGAGGCCGGATCGATCTTCGCCAAAAAAATGGTAGCCGGCGGCGAGGCTGCCTACGACCACGATGTGCCGGCGGCAGTCGGGCGGCACCGCGCTCGATATTTCCCTGAATACGCTGGCTGGATTCATCAAAGACAACCCATCTACTCCGAGGCTCCCAAGCAAGTCCTCAAGGCGTGGCGGATTCCCTCTCCGCCACGCCCCCCCGGTTAGTGTCCGTGCGTTCCCCCCGGGACACAGAATCGCTACCGGAAAACGAGCTGCTCGCAAGCGAAGCGCCGGGGGACGATCAGAGTCCCATCGCGGCCAATTGCGCGACGGTGTCTTTGTTGATCGCCTGGACCTTGATGACCCGAATCACCCGTTTCTCGGGGTCCACCGTGGCTTTGCCCAACCCGGGAAAATCCATCCCGTCCACGATGGGCGTGCCGTCGATCACCAGCTTGGCCAGGTTGACCAGGGCAGTGCCCGCTTCCACCGGGCTCCAGAGGTAGCTCTCACGGATGATACCTTCCATGATGTACTTGCGCGCCTGCGAGGGAGAGCAGGTGCCGATCACGGCGATCTTGTCCTTCTTGCCGGACTCCTTGACTGCCTGGGCCGCACCGACCACGCCCGAACTGCCGTAGACGAGGATGCCCTTGAGGTTGGGGTGCGAGAGGATGAGGTCGTGGGTGATGCGCTTGGTGTCGTCGAGGCTCTCGCCCACGCCGAAACGGTCCGCCGCCAGCTTCATCTTCGGGTAGTGTTCCTTCTGGTAGGCGATGGCAACATCCGCCCAGGCGTTGTGCAGCGGCACGGTCAGCCCACCGACGACGACCATGTACTCGCCCTCCTCGCCCATGTAGCCGGCCAGCTTTTGCATGTACAATTCGCCGAACTGCTTGTTGTCGATCATTTCGATGTCCCACTTGTTGCCCTTCTGGTCGGGCGACTCGTGGGTGATGACCGGGATGCCCGCCGCCTCGGCGCGCTGGAAGATAGGCTCCAATGCCTTGGCGTCATTGGGCACGACGGCGATGACCTTCGCCTTCTTGGCGATCAGGTCTTCTACCAGCCGGACCTGCTGGGCGGGGTCGGCCGTGTTCGGTCCGACCATGTAGGCGTTGAGGCCG
>CAXUIU010000459.1:0-2990 GCA_964250955.1 uncultured Chthoniobacterales bacterium
TGAATTGAGATTGTCGTGCAAACTGCATTTCAGGAGTCCTTCCACCGTGCACCACGCACGGCTTCCGCAAATGAGAGCAGATGTTGGGCAGCATTCACAAAAACATAAATAACTCATTAGGTGTTACTTACTATACACGGCCAGAAGCCTGGCACGCTCGTAGCTAAGAACATTTTCAACCGTCATGTTACGCAACCGCATCTTCGCCGGGGTAGCTCCGCTCATCATCCTCTTGATGATGGTGGGTGGCTACGCCGTGTGGTTGTTTTTCCGGCTGGGTAACGCGGTGAACACCACGCTGCATGAGAACTATGTGAGCATCGTGGCGATGCGCGACTTGAAGGATGCCGCCGAGCGCATCGAGCGCATCCAGACCGTCGGCGGCCTGAACACGCCAGACCAGGCGGGAACTCTTCTGGAGCAGCAAGCCGCGATTTGCCGCCGCAGCGTGGACGCCGAGCTGGCCATCATCACCGAGCCGGGGGAGCGCGAGGCATCGTCGCAACTCCAGGCACGCGACGAGGCGTTCCTGCAAGCGGCCTCCCGCGGCGTTGCCGGTGGTGGCCATGCGACGGGTGACCTGCGGCGTTCTCTCGACGGCTTGTTGGAAGCTGCCGCGACGATCCAAAGCATCAACGAGCGGGCGATGACCGAGAAGGACCAAAACGCCCGCGACACCGCGCGACGTTCCACTCGCGTGATGCTCTTGGCGATGGCGGCAGCTCTGCCGCTCGGCTTGTTCTTCGCCTATCGACTAGGCGGCGTGGTGCTGCGGCCTATCCAGCGCCTGACCGACTCGGCCCGCGACCTCGGCGAGGGCAACCTTGACCAAGTGCTGCCCGTACAAGGCCGCGATGAACTCGGCCAACTCGCCGGCGCCTTCAACAAGATGGCCGGCAAGCTGCGTCTCTACCGCCAGACCACGAGCGATGAACTCGTTCATGCCCGGCAGGCCACGGAGGTCGTCTTCGCGGCGCTGCTCGATCCTATCGTGATCTTCTCAGCCGACGGCGAGATCGCCTACCAGAACCCAGCCGCCGAACGCCTGCGCAAGAAGCTGGCCGGCACGGAGACGACGCTGCCTATCGTGCCGCTGGCGATGAAGGTGCTCCAAGGCCAGGGCGACTACCTGCCGGAGAGCTTCGAGCAGGCGATCTGCGTACGGTTGGACGACCGCGAAAAGTTTCTCTTGCCGCGTGTCATCGGGCTGCGCGACGGCGGCGCGGGGGCCGTGGTCATCCTGCACGACGTCACCCGCTTCCGGCTGCTCGACGACGTGAAGACCAACCTCGTCGCCACGGTCAGCCACGAGCTAAAGACGCCGCTCACCAGCATCCGCATGGCGGTGTATCTCCTGTTGGAGGAACGCATCGGCGCGCTCAATTCGAAGCAGACGGAACTGCTCATCGCCTCCCGCGACGACGCCGAGCGCCTCCTTGATCTCATCAACAATCTGCTCGACTTGGCAAAGCTGGAGAGCGGGAACTCGGTGAGCGAGCGTCGCGCGCAACAGCCCGAGGAACTGGTGCGCCGCGCCGTCCAGGAAGCACGCGACTTGGTTTCCACTGCCGGGGTCGGTTTGTCGATGCGACTGGAGGATCACTTGCCGCCGGTGGCGATCTCGGCCGACCAACTTTCGCACGTGTTTTCCAACCTCATCTCCAACGCCGCCAAGCACTCGCCGGCCGGAGAGGAGATCGTCGTTGACGCCAAGAAGCAAGCGGACGGAAAAGCGGTGCGCTTCAGCGTGACGGACCGTGGTCCCGGCGTGCCCGTCGCCGAGCGCGAGAGAATTTTTGAGAAGTTCTACCGGCTGCCGGGCGAGCCGCGCGAGGGCGCGGGGCTCGGCCTCGCCATCTGCCGCGAAATCGTCCGTGCGCACGACGGCCAGATCGGTGTCACCGCCGGCCCCGGCGGGCGCGGCAGTGAGTTCTTCTTCGTGCTCCCCGCGGCTGCTGCCTAGACAGGCGGCAGTTCGCTAACCCTTCTACGTGTCATGAACCGCGCCAAGATTTTCATCATCGACGACGAGCGCACGATCCGCCTGACGTTCCGGCTCGCGCTGGAGACCGACGGCTACGACGTGCAGGAAGCCGCCTCGGCTGACGAGGCCATGATGGCCTTCCGGTCGGAGCAATACGATCTCGTCATCCTCGACCTGCGCATCGGCGAAGACAGCGGCCTGGATGTGTTGGCGGCGATGCGCCAAGCCGGCGTCCAGACGCCGACGCTGATGATCACGGCGTACGGCAGCATCCGCAACGCCGTGCGCGCGATGCAACTCGGGGCCATCGACTTCCTGGAAAAGCCCATCGAGCCGGTTGCCTTGCGCAAGCTGGTGGCCGACATCCTGAACCGCCATCAGCCCCGACCCAAGGATGTCACGCCCGGTAGCCTGGAAGACCACCTGCGCGAGATCAAACGGCTCATCAACCTGCAACAGTTCGACGCGGCGGCAGAGAGGATCGTGGTCACGCTGCAACAGGACGACCGCTCCGCCGAGGTGCACAACCTGCGCGGCATCCTCTCGGAGATCGCCGGGGACTACGACGCGGCCAAGCGTTCGTACGGCCAAGCCATCCGGCTCGATTCCCGCCACGAGGGAGCGCAGCAGAACATGCGGCGCTTGTACGAACTGTTCAACTTCGGCAGCAGCCAGGAAGCCATTCACCTGGGGGAGCGGGCGTGAAACCCCAAGCCACACCGCTGCACAACGCGCACATCCTGCTCGTGGATGACCACGAGAACATTCGCTTCACCTTCCGCTTGGCGCTGGAATCGGAGGGATATGACGTGGACACCGCCGGCACCGTGGCGGAAGCGGTCGCCAAAATCGAGGAGCGTTACTACGATCTGCTCGTCCTGGACCTGCGCCTCGGCGTGGAGAGCGGTCTGGCGCTGCTGGCACAAGCCCGGGTAGACGGCATCGAGACGCCCGTGCTCGTGATGACCGCGCATGGCACGGCCAGAGACGCGGTGGCAGCCATGAA
>CAXUIU010000460.1:0-2988 GCA_964250955.1 uncultured Chthoniobacterales bacterium
GTGCAAGTTCCCGATGCATTTTACCTTCTGCGCACGGCCTTTGATCCCGGCGAGCGCCGGGGAGATCATGATGGCTAGAATACTGATGACCACGATGACGGTCATCAACTCAAGCAGGGTCAGCGCACTCCGCGCACGATGAACAGCCGGGGGCAACACTAGGGAGGCAAGGGCACGGGATGGATGCACTGCCACAAGAGGATCTATCT
Organism: uncultured Chthoniobacterales bacterium; assembly: GCA_964250955.1. Taxonomy (GTDB): domain Bacteria; phylum Verrucomicrobiota; class Verrucomicrobiia; order Chthoniobacterales; family SZAS-18; genus CAHJWO01. The sequence goes on from CAXUIU010000460.1 coordinate 210, forward strand.
CCCCGGAAAGCAGGGGCGAGAGGGCTCAATCCGCATCCTGGCGGGTTGAAGGCAGCCGTATTGGCTACGTTCAACCAACGGCGGGCAAGCAGCGTCTAAGTTCCGGTGCTGGTCGTAGTCGACAGGCTGCTCACCGCCGAAGCGGTGGTCGACTGACGAAATCCAGATACGGTGCAGATCAACTGCGTGGATGGCCGCTGGCCGGTAATTGCATTGGGTGTAGCGGCAAGGAAAGTCACATTAAGATATGCGGTGCCGGCGATGCGTGCGCTGGAAACTGCGCGACCACCTGAACCATTAACTCGTCCGAGAATTTGGCCTGAGGCGTATGCTGTCTCTTCCGTACTAACTGTAGTGGTTCCCGTGCTACTCGTGCTAGTAAATACTTGCTCGTACTGAGCCCCAGAGACGATGCCGGAAAGTTGGTTAGAATCGATATCAATCGAGGCTTCAATGGTGCCTGTGAAAGTCGATCCGTTCGAGAAAAGGATGAAAGCGCCCGTGGCGACATCGGTAGATGGTACGCTGAGACTGAACAAACCGAGCGCTGCCGGGGAGACGGTCGGCCCGCCGTCGGTGGCGAGGTTCCCGGTGAAGGTGGTAGTAATGGTGCTGTTGATGCCCTGACTCACCCCTTGGACGACTCCCGAGTAAGTTCCCACCGGATTGATGGTGCCGGTCCCGAAAACCGGGCCGCCGCTGATGGCAAAGACCTGACTGGTCATCAACACATAGCAAAGGAGGATGGGGAGAAGCTTCTTCATCATGCGCGCCGGCAAATTTGCTGTGAAAGCCTCGGCGGTGTCAACGCGTTTCTATGGGATGGCGAGGTTTTCCACCGGCAGGGTGCTCGGGCGAAGATCAAGCGCGCGCAGCAGCGCCAGATCGGCGCGGGCGGCGGGGTTGGCGGCGGTGAGCAGCTTGTCCCCGTAAAAGACGGAGTTGGCTCCCGCGAAGAAGCACAACGCCTGCCCCTCGGGGCTCAGGCGGGTGCGTCCGGCCGAGAGCCGCACGCGGGCACGCGGCAAGGCGATCCGCGCCGTGGCGATCAGGCGCACGAGGTCGAAGATGTCCAGCGGCGGCGCGTCTTCCAGGGGCGTGCCGGGCATGGCCATCAGGCAGTTGATGGGTACGCTCTCAGGAGCGGGATCGAGGTTGGCGAGGACCTCCAGCATGCGCAGGCGGTCGTACGGCGTCTCGCCCAGGCCCACGATCCCGCCGCAGCAAAGCGCCATGCCGCTTCCTTGAACGGCGCGGATGGTGTCCAGGCGGTCCTGGAAGGTGTGCGTGGAGACGATGTTGGGATAATGCTCGGGCGAGGTGTCGATGTTGTGGTTGTAGGCGGTGACGCCCGCTTCCTTGAGCAGCGCGGCCTCCCGGTCCGAGAGTTGGCCAAGGGTGACGCAGACTTCCATGCCGAGTTGGGAAACCTCGCGCACGAGGCCGAGCACCTGGTCGAACTTCTTTTCGCCCGCGCGTACCCCGCGCCACGCTGCGCCCATGCAAAAACGCGTCGAGCCGTTCTCTTTCGCGCGTCGGGCGGCGGCGAGGACCTGATCGGCTTCCATGAGGCGCTCGCTCTTCACCCCGGTCGAGTAGTGGGCGCTCTGGGCGCAGTACCCGCAGTCCTCGCTGCAACCGCCCGTCTTGATGCTCAACAGCGTGCAGAGCTGCATCTCGTCCTTCTGCGCGGGCCAATGGGTCTCGTGGACGCCGCGCGCCTGCTGGATCAGGTCGAAGAAGGGTTGGTGGTAGACGGCTTCAAGCTGCTGAAAGGTCATGTTGCGGTGCGCCTGGCGGCGGGTTGCGGTGTGCCCTGCGGGCACGTTGCCTGATGCGGCAGAAGATTGCTCATCGAAGAGCTAGCGGGCAAGAGCAAAGCACGGGAAGACAAAGCCTGTGGCCATCGGTCGTCTGCAACGTCGCCGCCAGGCGACATCGCAACGGCGCTTCTGCGCCGCCGCAACTCGCAACGTGGCCGTAGGCCACTGCGCAACGGCAGCTTCGCTGCCTACTGCACCCACTTGCCGTCGGCCGAACTGAGCACGGGGATGATCCCGTTGAGCGCCTCGTCGCGCGAGGAATAATCCGTGCGCCCGATAGCCCCGATCATCGGCGTGCCGGTGGCGTTCTTCCATTTCTCGCTCATGCTCTCGCCGGTGTGGCAACCCCAGCTTTTGACGAACGCGTTACGCATGAACAGGTTGCGGTGGAGAAGCTGGAGCTGATCCTCGTGCATGAAGTTCTTGGAGGCGCTGTCGATGTTCGAGCTGTAGTCGAACATGAAGCAGCAACGGTTGGAATGGCCGAAGTACTCGAAGTCAGCGATCTTGATGCGGGAGCGGTCCTGGCCGTTGTTGAGGTAGTCGATGACCTGCAAACCGTTGGTGACCGGAACCATGTGCAGGTGGTACTTGTCGCGCACGCTGTTGAGGTTGCCGACGAGGTCCTCGTGATCCTGGGCGGCGCGGGTCTTGTAGCCGTCCACAAAGACGAGCCAGGTGTACATCGCGTTGGGGTCGTTGCCGATCTGTTGCTGGAGCTGCTGGAAGCGGGTGCGCGAGGCGCGCGTGAAGCTGCCCCAGAACTGGTCGTGCGGCGCGGTCTTGTAGTGCTCCCAGACGGTCAGCGAAGGGCCGCCGGTCAGGATGATGTACTCGCGCGGGGGGCCGGGGTTGACGACCTGGGGGGCGGGCTGGTTCTGGGCCGGGTCGGTGGCGACGTTAGCGACGGTTTGGTAGCGCGGATTGGCGGAGTTGGGCGTGCCCTGCGCGCACGC
>CAXUIU010000461.1:0-2977 GCA_964250955.1 uncultured Chthoniobacterales bacterium
CGCGGGGCTGGCGGCGCACTCGTTCCTGGCATTGGACGCGCCGGCGTCGGCGGCGTTCGGGCTCGTGCTGGGCGCGGCCGGGCACGCGGTGGGCTGGCCGCTGCCGCGCGGCGGGGCGCAACGGATCAGCGACGCACTGGCGAGCGTGCTGCGCGCACTCGGCGGCGAGATCGTCACCGGCCACCCCGTCGCCGACGTGCGCGAGTTGCCCGAGGCCCGCGCGACCCTGCTCGACCTGACGACCTGGCGCGCGGCGGAGGTCGCCGGCTCCCGGCTGCCGGACTCCTACCGCAAGCGGCTGGAACGCTTCCCGCACGGCCCGGGCATTTGGAAGGTGGACTACGCGCTCGACGGCCCGGTCCCCTGGACGGCCGACGCGTGCCGCCGGGCCGGGACCGTCCACGTCGGCGGCTCCCTGGACGAGGTGGCCGCGGGCGAACGCGACACCAACCGCGGCCGGATGCCCGCACGGCCCTTCGTACTGTTGGCGCAACACGGCGTCTGCGACCCGACCCGCGCTCCGGCTGGACAACAAACGGTCTGGGCGTACTGCCACATTCCACGCGGGTACGAGGGGGATTGCACGGCTCTCATCGACGCGCAGATCGAGCGGTTTGCACCGGGCTTCGGCGCGCGGGTGTTGGCCCGGCACAGCAGCGGACCGGTGGAACTCGAAGCGGGCAACGCCAACCTCGCTGGCGGCGACATCAGCGGCGGCAACACCGACCTCCTGCACCTCGTTGCCCGGCCGACGGCGAGCGCCAACCCCTACCGGATGCCGGGCGATGCCGGGCTGTACCTGTGTTCGTCGGCCACGCCGCCCGGCGGCGGGGTCCACGGGATGTGCGGCCACCTCGCGGCGCGCGCGGCGCTACGGCGGGAACTGCGCTGAACCCGCCCGCGCCGGAGGGTTGACGACCTGCGGCTGGCTCCTGGCCAGCAGAAACATCCCCACGGCCGCCTGCGGCGAATTGATCGGCCCATGCCTCAGCACGGTGAACGTGCGCCCTTGGCCGTCCTCCACGTACGACCACGCGTAGCAGGTGGCGGCCTCCGCCGACCCTTCCAGCACGAACTCCTCCACGGTGCCCAGCCAGAGCACGTGTCCGCCGTGCACCTTGCGCACGGCGAAGGAACGCAGGTGCCGCGACTCGCAGCCATGCATGGCCCGGATGGCGTCCCGCAAAGGCTGGAAGTATTCCGGTTTCCACTGGCGGCGGACGGTGTCGACGGTCCACTCCAGGTGCTCGATCTTCTGGCGGACCTCGGCGCACAGACGTTCGGCTTCCTCGCGCAGACGGCGATTTTCCGCAATGGGGTCCATAAAACGAAAGGACGGTCGGTTAAGCTAACCCTCTGATTATTCCAGATTGGTCAAGCCGGACCGGACAAGGCGGACGAATAAGTAAGAGTTTATAGAAATTTCCCCATCATGCCCACCTACACCCGTTACCGCGACGACCTCGAAACCATTGCGCCCGACGAGACCGAAACCCACGGCAAGATCATCGAGGTGATGACCGACGGCCAGACCAGCATCCAGAAGAAGTACGGCCACGCCGTCCGCATCTCCCACGCCAAGGCGCACGGGCTGCTCCGGGGCGAGTTGCAGGTGCGCGACGGCCTGCCGCCGGAGTTGGCGCAGGGCTTGTTCGCCAAGCCCGGCACGTACCAGGTCGTCGTCCGCATGGCGCTCGCCCCCGGCGAGTTCATGGACGACTCCAAGGTCTCCACCGACCGCGGCATGTCGATCAAGGTGTTCGGCGTCGAGGGGCCGCACCTGCCGCCTTTCGAGGACATCACGACACAGGACTTCGTGTTTGACGTGGGCAAGCAGTTCTTTGCGAGCGGGGTGAAGTCGTTCCTGCAATCCTTCAAGCCCAACGCCGAAATCGCGCCCCATCTTTCCCAGACCACCAAGGGCCTCGTATCCGACGCCGCGCGCGTCACCAACGCGGGGTTCAACGCCCTGGGCTTGAACTCGGAGAAGCTGGCCTTCTACGGTCATCCCAAGCGGCACCCGCTGGCAGAGGAGTACTTCTCGCAGGTCCCGTCCCGTTACGGCGACTACGTGGCGAAGATGGCCGTGAAGCCGGCGACGCCGGGCATGACGGAACTGGAGACCCTGCCCTACGACCCGCAGACGCCGGACGCGTTGCGCGAGGCGACGGTGGAGTTCTTCCGCACCCACGCGGCGGAGTTCGACTTCTGCGTGCAGCTCAACACGGACCCGGAAGGCATGTCCATCGAGGACGCGCAGTCGCAGTGGAGCGAGGAGGAGTCGCCCTACCGGCCGGTGGCGCGCCTCGTCATCCCCGCGCAGAACGCCTTCGACCCGGCACGCGCGGACGTGGTGGACGAGAACTGGTCCTTCTCGCCCACGCACTGCCTGACGGCGCACCGGCCGATGGGGGCCATCAACCGTGCGCGGCTGGTGGTTTACACCGCGATGGCCATGCTCCGGCGTCAGCACAACGGGCGTCCCACCACGGAGCCGACGAGCATCGACGCGGTGCCAGCGTAACCACACCGCTTTCAGCGGCTTTCTTCCACCACCCACCAGTCCTTCGTTCCCCGGCGCACGCGCAGCAGCGTCGGGGAGCGACCTTTCTTAAAGGTGCGGAAAAGCTCCCGGTGGTCGCGTTCCTGCACGGGCAGGTCGTCCACGTCCTCGCGCGAACAATCCAGCACCTTCGCAAACCCCTTGTAGACCCGCGGCCGGCCGATGACGCGCGTCCAGTCATCCACGGGCGCGGGCAGGCGGCGTTCGAGCACGAGGAAGCTGTACGGGATCGCGCGCAGGTCGATGCCGGCGCGTTGCGCGAAGGCGTTCCAGCGGGCGTCGCCCAGGAGCCGCGGCGCGGGCTCGGCGAAATGGTGGCACCAGTGCGTGGCGTTGTGGGCGTTGAGCATCCCGCATTTCTCGCGGTGCGTGCAGGGCGCAACGGCGTCGAACCCGGCGGATAAGAGTTCCTCG
>CAXUIU010000462.1:0-1142 GCA_964250955.1 uncultured Chthoniobacterales bacterium
GTGTGGTCTTCCAAGTGGGCGCGGAGCATCCAGGCTAGCTTCTCGTGCGTCTCCATGAGGCCCGTCAGGAAATCGGCCGTGCCGGTGTCATGGTAGTCGTCATCACACTTGTCAACATCTTCGCGCAGACCTTTAATGATTGTCTCATGGTCGTGCACAAGATTGATGATCATGCCATCGACCGGGGGACGGACGCCGGGTTCTTCGTTGATAACCGATTTGTCGAGGAATTCCTGCAACGTGCCGATGGGGAAACCACCCACGCTGCGGATGCGCTCAGCGACCTCATCTGCCGCTTCACCGAGGGTCTTATATTGTTCCTCGAAGAAGACGTGCATCGTGTGGAACCGCGGTCCGGTCATGTTCCAGTGATAGTTGCGCGTCTTGCTATAGACGACGCTCAGGTTCGCCAGCACGGGCTGGAGTAGGTCGATAACACCTTGGCGATTGTCTTCCTCGATACCGATGTCGATGCGGCGGGTTTCCTTGCTCTCCGTACGGGCAAGAGGCTCAGCTTTGTCGGTGCGCAGAACGGCACCTTTCTTTTGATCGTGCATAGTCATAGATAGATCGTCGCCCGCAGGGCTTTTGGTCGCTAAAATCAGGGGTCGATCTGCGCCAAACGCGCCGCGTGTCGGCCGCCCTCGAAGGGGGTTTCCAGCCAGACCCGCACGATCTCCAAGGCCGTGGCGAGGTCCACCATGCGCTCACCGATGGAGATGCAGTTGGCGTCGTTGTGCTGGCGGCCGAGCTGGGCCGTCTCGACGTTCCAGCACAGGGCGCAGCGCACCCCGCGCACGCGGTTGGCGACGATGGCCTCGCCGTTGCCCGAGCCCCCGAGCACGACCGCGCGCTCCGCCTCACCGGCCGGCACGGCCTCGGCCGCCGGGCGCACGTAGGTGACGTAGCTGTCCCCGGCGTCGTAGGTCGGCGCGCCCTTGTCGAGGACCTCGTGGCCGGCCGACTGGAGGTACTGCTTGATGGCTTCCTTGTACTGGAAGCCGGCGTGATCGGAGCCGATGGCGATTTTCATGGATGCGAGTTGCAGGATGTGGGATGTGGGAGGGGAGCCGCCTTCTTCCATAGCCCGCATCCCGCTTCCCGCAACTCGCATCCCATGCCCGCCCCGTACCGCCTCCTGC
>CAXUIU010000462.1:1152-2968 GCA_964250955.1 uncultured Chthoniobacterales bacterium
GATCACAAATTTCCAGGCTCGGGCTCAGATGATCGCCGATGGCGATTTCCAGGCCTGCGGGGGGCGGGATGTGGGCGGGGCACGGGCCGCCCCCCTCTTCCATAGCGCCCACCCCGCCGCCCGCAACTCGCAACGCCATGCTCGCTCCTTACCGTCTCCTGCAAGAACGCGCCCACGAACTCTCCCTCTTGCACAGCACGGCGGCGCTGCTTTCCTGGGACCAGCAGACCTTCATGCCGCCGAAGGCCACGGAGTTCCGCGCGCGGCAGTTGGGCTACTTCAGCGGCCGGGCGCACCGGCTCTTCACGGACCCGGAGGTCGGCGGCTGGATCGCGGCGTGCGAGGACGCCGGGATGCTCACCGATGACGATCCCGACACGGCCGCCAACGTGCGCGGCTGGCGGCACGACTACGACCGCGCCACGAAGCTGCCCACCGACCTCGTCGAGCAATATGAAAGCGCCAAGGTCGTCGCCAACGCCGCCTGGACCGAGGCGCGCCAGCGGTCGGACTTTGCGCATTTCGCGCCGCACCTGGAAACGATCTTCACCCTCACCCGTCGCCTGGCGGACTTGTGGGGCTACGCAGACGATCCGTACGACGCGCTCCTGGAAAACTTCGAGCCTGGCGCAAGGGCGCGCGAACTCGACGCCCTCTTCGCCACGCTGCGCCCGGCGGTCGTCGAGCTGCTCGGACCGGCGACGGAGCGTTCCGCGCGCGTGCCCGCCGACCTGCTCGCCGGCCACTACCCGGAGGATCGGCAGCGCGCCTTCAACCACGAGGTGGCGGCGGCGCTGGGCTTCGACTTCGCGGCGGGGAACATCAACACGACGGCGCACCCTTTCTGCAACGGCCTCGCGCCCGGCGACACCCGGCTGACGACGCGCTACGACGAGGGCAACTTCCTCGTGTCGCTCTACGGCGTGATGCACGAGACGGGGCACGGCCTGTACGAGCAAGGGCTGCGCACGGAGGCGTTCGGTATGCCGGCGGGCTCGTACGTGTCGCTGGGCGTCCACGAATCGCAGAGCCGCCTGTGGGAAAACCAGGTCGGCCGTGCGCGGGAGTTCTGGGAGGTCTGGCTGCCGAAGGCGGCGGAGTATTTCCCGCATCTCGCCGCACGCACGCCGGAGGAGATGTTCGCGGCCGTCAACCGCGTGCGGCCTTCCTTCATCCGCGTGGAGGCGGACCAGGTGACGTACGACCTGCACGTCATCCTGCGCTTTGGGTTGGAACGGCGCCTCCTCGCGGGCGACCTCGCGGTCCGCGACGTGCCGGCGGCGTGGAACGAGGCGTTCGAGGCGAGCTTCGGCCTCCCCGTGCCCGACGACGCGCACGGCTGCTTGCAGGACATCCACTGGAGCGAGGGGCTGATCGGCTATTTCCCGACCTACACGCTGGGCAACCTCCACGCCGCCCAACTCTACCGCCGCGCCCTCGCCGAAGTGCCCGGCCTGCCCGCGGCGCTCGCCGCCGGACGCTACGACACGCTGCTCGGCTGGCTGCGGGAGAAAATCCACGTCCAGGGCCGCCGCCTGCCGCCGGGCGAACTCGTCGCGGCGGCCACCGGTGAACCCACGCGCGTAGATTACTACCTGACGGGACTGAGGGAAAAGTTCCTGTAGGATCGGGCAACCAAGGGGGCACAACATGCCGGGCAAACTTCTGCGAAGAATCAGCGCGCTGCTGTTTGCTCTTTGTCTCTGTTCCTGCGTGCGCAAGGGGGGGCGCGTCGCGCAGGGCAACCACGAACAGGTCCTTTTCCTCGGCAACGGCGCGGACCCGGCCGGGCTGGACCCGCAGACCGTCATCGGCG
>CAXUIU010000463.1:0-2942 GCA_964250955.1 uncultured Chthoniobacterales bacterium
GCCCCCTTGCCCGACCGTTTCCTCGTCCACGATGCCGGCGCGTTCGCCCTCGGCCGGGTGCGCGTCGATCTCCGTGCGGGTGGCCGCGCGCACGTCGAAGGGAAGTTTCCATTGGCGGTTTCGCCCGCCGACTTCCGCGCACCAGACCTCCAGCGTGCCGACCTCCGTCAACCGCGCGTGCAGCCGCACAGGCACGGTGTCGGTGCCCTCTGCACCGGGCCGGCCGCGCAACGCCGTGCGCACCGGCGGCAGGCCGGTCATCTGCGCCGGGTCGGGGACCACCACGTCGCCGGGACGGTCGCCCGTGCGCGTGCTCGAAACGTACAACGGGAACTCCGCCGGCTGCCGAATGCGCAGGTCGAACGCCCGCGCCGTCAGATCAACCTCCTCGCCTTCCGCCAGCCCCGCCGGCGCGAGGCAGATCGCCGCCGGCTGCCCGTCCTCGCCGCGGACTCCGAGGTAGTACGCGCGCGCCAGGCCGCCGCTGATCTTCAGACCGACCCCACGCCGGGCTAGTCCGAACCGCGCTGCCCCCCACGCGACGGCGAGGTCGAGGCGTTCGCCGTCGAGCACGCGGGGACGTTCGCCGCCGTACCACGAACCGAGCACGTCGAGGAAACGTTCGCGCAGGACGGGCGACTCGAAGAAGCCGCCATTGAAGAGCACGGCGTCCGGCCGCCCGCCGTGCGCCGCCAGGAACGCCGCGACGTAGCGCGTGATCGCCGGGTCGGCCGCGTACGGCAGGCCGAACTCCTGGAACCCCGAGCCGAACCCTCGCCGCGCCGGCCGGGCGTCCGCGCCGCCCGTCGGCAGGAAGCCGTCCACGAGCAGCGCGACGACCTCCTCGCGGGTGAGTTCCACGTTGCGCGCGCCGCCGATCAGCCGCGCCCCGGTGGCGGCCGGAAGCTGGATCGTCCAGCGGGCGGGTGCGTCGGCGGCGAGGAGCGTTTCCTTCGCCTGCTGGCAGCGGCGGACGAGCACGGCCCACTGACGGGGTTCCAGGGTGCCGCCGAGGCGGGTCTCGACGTGGTGCGCCAGCGCGAGGTCGAGGTTGTCGCCGCCGAGGATGAGATGGTCGCCGACCGCGAGACGGTGGAAGCTGACCGGGGCGTCCGGGTTCGCACCGGGCCGGGCCTCGATGAGGGTCAGGTCCGTCGTGCCGCCGCCGATGTCGCAGACGAGCACGCGCCCGCCGGGAGAGATCGTCCCCGCCCCGTCCCCGTGCCGCGCCATCCACGCGTAGAACGCCGCTTGGGGTTCTTCGAGCAGGACCACCTTGGGCAACCCGGCGTGGCGGGCGGCGGTGACGGTCAACTCGCGCGCGACCTCGTCGAAGGACGCCGGGATCGTGACGACCACGTCCTGCGCTTCGAGTGGATCGTCGGGATGGGTACCGTTCCACGCCGCGCGCAGATGGCCGAGGTAGCGCGCGCTGACCTCCGCGGGCGGCAGTTTCCTCACGTCCGGCGCCCCCTGCCACGGCAGGAGGTCGGCGGTGCGGTCCACGCCGCCGTGGCTCAGCCACGACTTCGCCGACACCACGAGCCGGCCGGGCACGTCCGCGCCGCGTTCGCGCGCGAGGACCCCGACGACGTGATCGGTCGTTCCCCAAGGCAGCCGCAGCGACCCTGCCTCGAACTGCCCGGCGAACGGTTCGTAGTGGAACGATGGCAGCGTGTCGCGCGCGGCGACCTCGCCGGGCGCGACGAGTTGCGGCACGGCGAACGTTCCCACGGCCCGCGCCGCGTTGCCGCGCGCCCGCGTATCGACGAACGCCACGGCCGAGTTCGTCGTGCCCAGATCGATGCCGACCACGAACCGCGCGGCCGGTTCTCCAGCCTCCGCCTTGGCTCTTCGCCTATCCATCCACGTTCTCGTCCCACGCGCGCAACGTGCGGCGTTCGGAGCGTTGCAGGCGTGGACGCAGGCCGTGCGGGTTCGCCGCGTGGACGCGCACCTGCGCGTGCCATTCGTCGAGTTCGGCCGGGGTCAGGTGATTGTAGAAAAGCGCGTGGATCGGCCGCCGCGACGACATCGGCACACCCGCCCAGTGGATCAGGTACGGGCGGCGCTCGGCGTCGGTCCAGAGCCGCTCGTAACCCTCGTCGGGGTAATCACCCGCCCAGGTCGATTCCATGCGGCCGGGCGGCAGCGTGACGTTGCGCACCGGCACACCCGAGGCGAGGCGCAGGAGGTTGAGCGCGGGCTGGTCGCCCAGCGGCGAGAGGCAGGTGTCCTTGTGCTCGGGGGCGTGCGCGACGCGGTGGAGTTCGTCGAAGTCCGCGAAGAGCGCCCGGTCGCAGGCGAACTGCCCGGCGTTGAACACCTCCCTCTGCCAATTCGTCGAGCGCCGACGGAAGAGCGCGCGCGACTGCGCCGTGACCGCCGGACCCGGTTCGCGCCAGAGCCCGCACGAGGAGACGAACCCATCGATGGGTCGGAGCACGTCCTCCGGGTTGCGCAGGAAGATCACGTCCGTGTCGGCAAACTGGTAGTTCCCCGTCAGAAAACACGCCAGCCGGCAAGCCAGCGGGTGCGCGCCGATGCGGTCCACCCATCCGCTGACCTCCGGCACGGGCCACCATTCGCAGCCCTCGGGCAGCCCGAAGCGGTCGGCCTCGTCGTCCGCGAACGGGATCACCCACACGGGCAACTCGCAGCCGACCGCTCGCAGCGAACGCACCATCGCCAACAGCCGCAGCCGCACGGGCGCGCTCGCCAGCGTGATGATCTTTTCGAGTTTCATCGGCCTCTCGGTGGGAAGCGTAGCCCGGAGAGGGGGCGGCGTCCAGATGAGGCCGTCTAGCGGGAATCTTGACCGGATTGTCAGGCGTCTTTGCAGGGGACATTTTCGTCCAAAAAAGATTGTACCCACGAAGGTGATCCGCTAGAACGGGCGCCACAAATTTCCAGCAGACCCCTTTTCATGACCGCTCTATCCC
>CAXUIU010000464.1:0-2937 GCA_964250955.1 uncultured Chthoniobacterales bacterium
GGCGCTAGTGCGGTGGCCTCCCCCACGCCTAAGCCATCGTGGCCCCACGTTGGGGGCGCCCCTCTTCCTTTTGGCCGTTGAAGCGGCCACCACGTCGGCGTTTGTTGGGCGCATGCTGCGGACGAGCGATTACGACTACGACCTGCCCGATGAACTGATCGCACGCTACCCGCCGGCCGAACGTTCGGGAGCCCGCATGATGGTCCTCCACCGGGCGGAGCGGCGCATCGAGCACCGCACGTTCACGGATTTCCCCGGCTACCTGCGCCCGGGCGACCTCGCCGTGCTCAACGACGCCCGCGTCATCCCGGCACGCGTCTTCGCCCGCACGGTCCACGGCGGCGCGCTCGAACTCCTCGTCACCCAGTGTCCCGAGCCGACGCTCTGGGTCTGTATGGTCAAACCCGGCCGCAAGGCGCGTGCCGGTGCCCGGGTGGAAATCGGCGGGGTGCGCGGCGTGGTCGAGCGCGTGCTGGATGACGCCAACGGCGAGCGTGCCATTCGCTTCGAGCGTGAAATCGACCTCGCACAACACGGCGCGCTCCCGCTGCCACCGTACCTCGGGCGGGAAGCGGAGGCGGCGGACGCGGAGCGTTACCAGACGGTCTTCGCGCGCGTGCCCGGGGCGGTGGCCGCGCCGACGGCCGGGCTGCACTTCACGCCGGAGGTTCTGGACCGGGTGCCGCACGTCTTCGTCACGCTGCACGTCGGGGTGGGCACGTTCAAGCCGGTGAAGGCCGATGACCTGAGCGCCCACCGGATGCACAAGGAAAGCTTCGAGATCGACCCGGCCGCCGCGGCGACAATCAACGGCACCACCGGCCGGATCGTCGCCGTGGGTACGACCACCGTGCGCGTGCTCGAAGGTTGCGCGCGCGACGCGAGTGGCCATGTCCTGCCGCAACGCGGTGAGACGGACCTCTTCATCCACCCACCGCAGTCCGTCGGACGCGTCGGCGCACTGCTGACCAACTTCCACCTGCCGCGCTCGACGCTGCTCATGCTGGTGAGTGCGTTCGCGGGGGACCGTGCGTGGGTGCTGGAGGCGTACCGCGAAGCGGTACAGGAGCGTTACCGGTTCTTTAGCTTTGGTGACTGCATGCTTCTGATGGATTGAATAAACAAAAATCTTTGGCGGCGGCGTTCTCCCTCCTAAACCTTCCTTGATGAGATCCTTCCGTGTTCTTCCATTGGCCGCGATTTTCGCGGGGTGTTTCGCGTTGGCTGCTGGTTGCGACGCGCGGGTGGTCGGCTCGGGGAAGCGGGCGAGCGACACACGCGTGGTCAGCGGGTTCCACGGCGTCGAACTCGCCGGTGATGGCACGCTCGATATCACCCCGGGCGACAAGGAGGAACTCGTCGTCGAGGCCGACGACAACATCCTGCCGCTCATCGAAACAACGGTCCGGGGTGACGGCACGCTGGTCCTCACCTACAAGCGCAACGAGAGCATCGAGGAGAAAGTCCCGCCGCACTTCAAGCTCTCGGCCAAGACCCTCGACAAGATCACGCTGACCGGCTCGGGCACCATCCACGCGGGGAGTAAGCTCGTCGCGGAGCACATGGACGTGACGCTGCCCGGCTCCGGCGACATCGTGGTGGACCGGCTGGAAACCGGCGCGCTGACGGCGTCGCTGCCGGGTTCGGGCACGATCCGGGTGGCCGCCGGCAACGCGGGCAGCCAACGGGTGAAGTTGGACGGCAGCGGCAACTACGAGGCGGGGGACTTCAAGACGGACACGGCGAAGGTGTCGATCAACGGCTCGGGGAACTGCCAGGTGTGGGCGGAGAAGACGCTCGACGTGAGCATCTCCGGTTCGGGCAACGTGACCCACCACGGCGGCGCGCAGGTCCATGAGCGCGTGACCGGCTCGGGCACCGTGCGCGCGCTCGGGGCGCGAGCGATCTGAGAAACCGGGGGTCCTCCGATCAGGGTTTCCCGCTGCCCTTGCCCGTGCCGCCGCCGGTGGAACTAGAAGTCGTCCCGCTCGTCGCTCCGCCCGTGCGTGAGTTGCCGGACTGGGTGCCGTTCTGCGCCGAGGAGATGGCCCCCTTGCCGTTGGAACCCGTCGTTGAGATCGAAGAGGTCTGCGGCGTGCGTCCCCCGTTGACGGTTTGCTGGTTGTAGCCGCCCAGATCGACGAAGTACGAGTACGGGCTGCCGAAGCCGTTGCCGCCCTGAGTGTAATAGCCGTTGCTGAAGCTGCTCGCAAGGGTCGAAGGCTGGTCGGAGGTATGGCTTGTAGCGGCCTGTTCCTGCAACTGTTCGTTGGACTTTTGGATGGCCTGTTCGCGCTTCTCAAGGTCCTTGGCGGTGTATTGGGCGACCTCCTGCTGGTACTTCTGGTAGGAAGCCAGTTCAGCCTGTTGGTAGCGGGCAATGTTTTCCTGGTTGGCGGTGTCGTTCGCCCGGACCATCGCGCCGATGTCGATGTCGTTGGTCAACTTGTCGGGGGGCAATTCGACGTTGGCGTGGCCGTCGGTGACCGTCAGCGTGTGGGCCTCGCGGTTGACGGCGACGAGGTGGACCTCCGTGCCGGGCGGGAAGCCTTCCACGCCCTTGTCGGTGCGCGCGGAGGCGTAGTCCATCGTGTAGAACGTGTCGCGCGGGGCGAGGTGGCGGTCGGGCGCGTTGCTGTGGACGGTCTCGTTCTTCACGGCCTGATCGGACGGGGCCGGTTGTTGGGCCAGGACCGCCGGCGCGAATGCGAGGCCGGCCGCCGCGAGGGCGGACAGGGTGCTACGGACAAGGGGAGGATGCATCTTGGTGGAAATCGTCTTCATCCCTTCGGCAGGCTGTATCAGCGGCTGACCTCCAGGGTCGCGTGACCGAGGGCGGGCGAACGCGCGAAGAAGCCCTCCGGGGCGAAGTTCACGCTCGCGCGGCCCGCCGGCATGATCGGGTAGTCCTCCGGTTTCGTGATGTGTGTGAACCCC
>CAXUIU010000465.1:0-2926 GCA_964250955.1 uncultured Chthoniobacterales bacterium
GAGAGCTTCCGCATCGCGTACGCGCAGATCGCGGCGAACCGCACGCGTTCGTTCCTGACGGCGCTGGGCGTCATCATCGGCATCGTCGCCGTCACGCTGATGGGCACGGCCATCGGCGGGATCAACACGGGGTTCAACCGCTCGATGGCACTCCTGGGCGATGACATCCTCTACGTCAGCAAACACCCGTGGGCGACCGACCGCGACGACTGGACGTTCCGCAACCGGCGCGACATCAAGAGCGAGGCCGCCGACGCGCTGCAAACCATCATCGACGGCACGCCGCACTCGCAGTTGGTGAAAGCGGTGCCGACCGCCAACACGTTCAAGAACGTCGTGCGCGGCGAGTACCAGGCGAGCAGCGTGTTCACCCTCGGCACGACCGACGAGTACCCCGAGATCGCCAGCGTAGACCTGCGCGACGGCCGGTTCTTCAACGCCACCGAGAGCCGCGGCGCGCGCAACGTGTGCGTGCTCGGCTGCGACGTGGCGGACGCGCTGTTCCCGGAACGTTCCGCGCTGGACGAGAACGTCGTGGTCGGCGGCGAGAAGTTCCGCGTGGTCGGCGTCTTCTCCAAACAGGGCAGCTTTCTCGGACTGTTTTCCTTCGACAACCAGGTGGTAATCCCGCTGGCTGCCTTCAAGAAGTTCTTCGTCAAAAAAGGCAGCGAGACCGACGTGCGCGTGAAGATGCGCGACAAGACGCATCAGGACGAAGCCAAGGCGGAACTGGCCGGCGACATGCGCCGGGTGCGTTCACTCCTGCCGGACCAAGAGGATGATTTCGCCATCAGCACGCAGGATTCCTTCAAACAGGCGCTCGACCCGATCAAAACGGGCATCGCGGTGGCGGGGTTGTTCATCACCGGGTTGGCGCTGTTCGTGGGAGCCATCGGGATTATGAACATCACGTTCGTGAGCGTGCGCGAGCGCACCCGCGAGATCGGCACGCGCAAGGCCCTCGGCGCCCGGCGCCGCACGATCCTGTTGCAGTTCCTGATCGAAGCGGTGGCGATCTGCCTCGTGGGCGGGCTGGCAGGGCTGGTGTTCTCGTACCTGTTGTTCCAGGGCGTCGAAGCGGCGTTCCCGTCGTTCCCCATCGAGTTCTCACTCGGCCTCGTGTTCACGGGGCTGCTGATTTCGGTGGTGACCGGCGTAGTGTCCGGCTTCGCGCCCGCGTGGTCGGCCTCGCGGCTCGATCCGGTCATCGCGCTCCGTTACGAATAATCGACCATGCCCTTCAGCGAAATCTTACGGTTGGCGTTCGCGGCGCTCGGCGCGAACAAGCTGCGTTCGGGCCTGACGATGCTCGGCATCACCATCGGCGTGTTCTCGGTCATCAGCGTGATGACGGCCACCGGCGCGCTGCAAACCTCCATCGAAACCGGCCTGAGCTTCCTGGGGTCGAACTTCTTCCAGTTCGCCAAGTACCCCGTGCTCGGCGGCGGCGGCCCGCAGGCGGCGGCCAAGTACGGCAACCGGCGTAACATCACCTACGAAGAAGCCATGGTCTACAAGCGCCTGATGGCCGACACGGGCGCCGCCATCAGCCTGAAAGTGTTCGACAGCGGCAAGCGCGTGACCTACGGCAAGCTGCGCACGAACCCGAACATCCAGGTTGTCGGCACAAACGAAAACTTCGTCCTCTCCAACTCCTTCACCATCGACGAGGGCCGCAACCTCAACGAGAACGACGTGGACCTCGCGCGCAACGTCGCCATCATTGGCAGCGACATCCAAAAACGGGTCTTCCCGGCGGAAGACCCCATCGGCAAGGTCATCAAGGTCAACGAGAAGAACTTCACGGTCGTCGGCGTGCTTGCGGAGAAAGGCGGCAGCTTTGGCGGCAGCAACGACGGGTACGTGCTGATGCCGATCACACGTTATTTCGAGGAGTTCGGTCGCGCCAACCGCACGGTGAACGTCGCCACGCAAGCGACCAGTCAGCAGTCGTACCAGAAGACCTTCAACGCGGCCGTCGGTGCGATGCGCATCGCGCGGCAGTTGAAGCCGGGCGTGGAAAACGACTTCGAGGTTTTCACCAACGACTCGCTGGTGACCGCGTTTGCTTCGGTGGCGAACGCCGTGCGCGCGGGGGCGTTCGTGATCTCCTCGGTGGCGCTCCTGGCGGCGGGTGTGGGGATTATGAACATCATGCTCGTCAGCGTGACCGAGCGCACCAAGGAGATCGGCGTCAGGAAATCCATCGGCGCGAAGAAGCGCGACATCCTGCGGCAGTTCTTGGTGGAGGCGGTGTTCCTGTCGGAACTGGGTGGCTTGGTCGGGATTTTACTCGGCGTGGTAGGTGGCAATGCGCTGGCCATGGCGCTGAAGGCCGACATCCTCTTCCCGTGGGGCTGGGCGGCGGCGGGGCTGCTGGTGTGTTCGGCCATCGGCATCGGGTTCGGGATGTACCCGGCGTGGCGCGCGGCGGCGCTGGACCCGATTGAAGCCCTGCGCTTCGAGTGAGGAACCGTGTAACTCGCTGTGGACTCTATCTCGGGTTTACTCCTTTTCGCGGTCGCGGTGACGGGAGGGTTGCTTCTCCTTTTCAGGCTGCTTGCGCCACGCCGCTCGGCGGTGCGGCAGCCGTCTCTGGAGTTTGCCATCACGTTCGACTCCGCCGGGTTTATGCTGGCCGATCATCGGCTCCATCCCGTCCCGGATCTGCGGCTGTCCTGGCAGGAGATCAGTCGTGTCGTCGCCTACAAGCGAGATCTGTTCGCTTACGACCGCCTTTGCCTGTTTGTCGCCCGGGCGGACGGCAGCGGGGTCGAACTGAGCGAGGAAATGGATGGCTGGAAAGCCTTTTGCGAAGCGCTTCCTGAAGTTCTGCCGGGGTGCAAGGCGTCCGCCGATTGGTTCATGCCGGTGACGTTTCCGGCATTCGCCACGAACAAGACGGAGTTGTATGTTCGGTCGTGAT
>CAXUIU010000466.1:0-2923 GCA_964250955.1 uncultured Chthoniobacterales bacterium
AGAACACTACGCACCGCGAAATGCTTGCGGATACAACGGATTAGCCGACAGCCTATCTAGGCGGAGCTAACAATCGCGGGTTCGCGTCCTGCGACCGTGCTCATTACCGTTTGCCGAAGAAGCCGCGCACCGTTTCTCTAGTGGAAAAGCGCGGCACAAAGAGCGGGGTAGCCTGCTGGTAGCGGGCGAACGGCGCACCGTAAGCCATTCGCAAGCGTGCATCCTCGTGCCAGGAACCAAGGACCGCGTACCCCGTGCTCAACAAGGCGAGGGTCAAGCGGTTGACGCTCATGCGCGGCAGCGCCCAGAGGAACAATGCAAAGAAAAGGTTGTCCGGGTGCCGGATCGCCCGGAACGGACCGGCGAGCACCGGCTGGCCGCGCGCGTCCGGCGGCGGTCCTTGCGCTTCGGGCACTGGCTTGGGTTCCCGACCTCCCAGGAATGCAACGAGTTGCGGCACGCCCAGCAGCCGCAGGTAACCCACCACGGCAAGCGCGCGCAGCAGCAGAGCCACCGCAAACGCCTGCACGGCCCGCCAGGCCCACGACCAGGGCTTCGGGACTTGGTAAAGCGTGCGGTCGGGCAGGTCGCCGAACTTCTTGAGCGCCCAAACCGTCGTGACGAGAGACTGGAGAATGAAAAACGGTCGATAGAGCCCATGCCGAACTCGCCGACCCGCCCGGCGTTCCACCCAGTCCTTGACGGGCCGAGAGGCCAACAAACTGTGCACCAACCCGTAGACGACGAACAAAGTGCAAACGCGAAATACGCTGCCCCGCCCCGGCGTGGCGGCACCTGCGCTCATGCGTAGGCGGGGATGCGCTGGACCGTAGCCGGCGGGAGCATCGACCAACCCACCAAAAAGAAGACCACCCCGGAGGCCAGGAACGCCATGTCGGCGGCAAACCAGTGCGGCGACCCGGGCAGGACGTGGTGCACACCGAGGATCTGGTGGTCAATCAAGCCTTCCACGAAGTTGAAGACACCCCAACCGCACAGGACCGAGCCGACAAATGCAGCGGGCGAGCGGGGTGCGTCCGGCAGCCCGGCGCTACGGAAAAGCCGGTAGCTGCCGACGATGGTAAGGATCAGAACGCCCAGGTGGAAGTAGCCGTCCTGACGAGTCTGCACCTTGGCCTGTTCCAAGGTCAGCGCCTGGCAGTGTGCCGTTACGCAGATCATGTGGTGCCACTGAAGGATCTGGTGCAGCACGATGCCATCGAAGAACCCTCCGATGCCCAGTCCGAGGATGCCGCCGGCGATGAGAACGGGGTGTGTTCGCATGAGGCTGGATCGTGTTCAAGGAACATCCAGCCGCGAACCTGCGGACGTCGACATCTCGTTCGATTGTGACAAGGTTCCCGCCATGATCCCGAACAGACCGAAGACGATGAACGCGTTGCGCGCGGTCGGGTTGTCGGCAAAGCCAAAGAGAAACGGGGACAGCAGAGAAAAGAGCCCGACCAACACGTCGCCTGCCAGATGCAGTTTATAAGGCAACACGCGCACCAAGCCCCACTCCGCGCGGGTCACCAGGCTCGTCAGCAGGATCAAGCCAGCCAGGACAAAGCACAGGGTTGTCGGGGTGCTGGACCGGGCAAGCCCCAGCCAGAAAGGAGCCGTGCCGACGATCAGCACGTAAGGATAGTCGGTCAGGAGACCGTGCAGCGGGCGGGAGATCGGCTTGGCCATAGAGGATTGCTTTCCAGAGACGAACGTTGCGATGGCTGAACTACGTCTAAAGCGACGGTGCTGTTTGCAAAAATCGGTGCCAGTAGGTGTTCTTCCTCCCCGCGGAGCTTGGCTGACTGCAACCACGTCCCTGCCCAGATTGGCGGCCCGGATCCTCCAAGCAAATTAGAAGAAACCAACCTCCCGGCCGCGTTTCGATTAGGCATTCACTCCCACGAATCACGGACCGTCCAGCCGCCATCGCCTCAAAATATTCCTGTCATGCAAACCTCTCATCGCGTCGCCAAGGCTCTCGGCTGGTTCAGCCTCAGCCTCGGCTTGACGGAACTCCTCTCCGGCAAACGCCTCGACCGCTATCTCGGCACCGGCGGCCACGAAGGCACCCTCCGCCTTCTCGGCCTGCGCGAAATCGCTGCCGGGGCCATCATCCTTGCGCAGAAGGAACCATCCGCCGCGTCGGTCTGGTCGCGTGTCGGCGGCGACGTGATAGACCTGATTTTCCTGGGTAAGGCGTTGGAGGAACAGCGCAATCGAACCAAGCGCGAGCGCTTGGAAATAGCGACAGCCACGGTAGTCGCCGTGACGGCACTGGACGTTCTCTGCGCTTGGCAGCTCAGCCGCAAGTCCTCGTCAGACGCACCAGCGGAAGAAGACGCCACCCGCGTTGAAACCAACGTCACCATCGGTCGTTCCGCCGAAGAGTTGTTCACGCTCTGGCAAGACCCGCAAACCCTGCCGCAGGTGATGGGCCACTTTGCCACCGTGACCACGCAAGCAGACGGCCGTGCCCACTGGACGGTCAACGGTCCAGTCAAGACCAGCCTGCAATGGGACTCGCAGATCGTCCAGGAGGAGCCCGGCCGTCTGTTGCGCTGGTACTCGACGCGGGGAGCCAAGGTTCCCAACGGCGGTTCCATCACGTTTTCACCCGCGACGGGTGGCCGGGGCACGGTGGCCACCTTGCAGATCGACTTCGATCCGCCCGGCGGCTCGTTTGGCAAGGGTGCGGCCAAGGTACTCGGCATCGTGCCGCAGGTACTGGCCGACAAGGCGCTCCGCCGCTTCAAAGCCCTCGCTGAGGCGGGCGAAATCCCGACCCTCAAGGACAACGTTTCCGCCCGCACGGGCACCACCGCCAACGCTTACTAACTTTCTTCATCTAACATCATGCGAGCCCTTTGCTGGAACGGCACCAACGACCTGCGCGTCGAGACCGTCCCCGACCCGACCA
>CAXUIU010000467.1:0-2919 GCA_964250955.1 uncultured Chthoniobacterales bacterium
GACCTTCACGTTGTTGAGCGAGCCGCCCGCGCTGGGGTTGTTGCCGCTGAAGAACCAATCACGGCCCGTGTGGTTGACCAACCGGAAGCAGCCGTCCACCGGGAGCTGCAAGGAGCCGTCCTCGCGCAGGTCAGGGCCGCTGGGGCTGTGCATGCTCATCTTGGCGACGCGGTTCATGTCGTCGCGCTCCAGCTTGAAGTCCTCCAGGGTCATCGCGGCGAACTGGTGGCGCATCTGGGCGCGCATCCGCGCCGGTTCGTCGCCGATCATGGCCTTCCAGCCCCGCCAGTTGGCGGCGTCGAAGGTCATCTGGATGGCCATGGTCAGCGAACCGTCGGTGGCGACGGCGAAGTCCATGTCGGCGGTCTTGGGCTGGGCCTGCTGCGCGCGGGCGCCGGGGAGCACCGCACCGAGGCCGGCCACGCACGCCGCCACACCGAACCACCGGGCCGCGGGGCGCGGGAAACACGCGGGGAAGGAAGGTTGTCTTTTCATTGGAAATGGACGTGGTTGAGCAGGTCGACGGCGCGGTTGTACTGGGCTTTCCACTTGTCGTTGGGGGCTTCGGCGCTGACGAAGACCACGCCGTTTTGCACCGGCTTGGCGGTAGCGATCCACTGCGAGGCCACCCCGTTGTTTTCGGTGTTGCCGGTGAGGTACACCAAGCCGTTCTCGCCCCGGTTCATCTTCTGGCAGTTGAGCCGAATGTTTTCTTTCTGGCAGGACTTGATGATGTAGTCCATCGCCGACTGCGGGTTCGTGGTGCCGGTGACGTGCATGACCTCACACGCCATCGACGTGGACTGGTTGGTGGCCACCATCACCAGGACGTTACCGGGGTTGCGTGGCGGCATGATCGAAGCGAAGCCCGCCGGGAAGTCGATGCTCAGACCCGCGGGAGGGTAGGTCCAGCGGTTGCCGCCGCCCGAAGGCGCGGGAGGCGGGTTCGGCGGTTGGTTGCCTTCGTTGCCGTCAGTCGTTTCCTCGGCCTGGGCCGGGGCTTGCTGTTGCGCCACCCGCGCGTTGTTGTTCGGTGGCGCCTGAGCCGGTCCCATGCGCCTTTCGAGCATCTCCGTGACGCGGGGCAGGTCGACGTCCGGCAGCTCCGGCGCGGTGAAGCCCAGGCTCTGGTACTGGCGGACTGGCAGCACGATCATCATGCCGGCCTTGAGCCGCTGCTCCGTCTCCTCCATCGCCATCTTGACGGAGTCGTCGAAGGAAACCGGCGCGTCCTTGTTCACCGCCTGGGGCGTGATGGAGGTGCACTCGATGGGGATGCCCTTGTCGATGCCCATGCCCTGCGCCTGCGAATAAGCGACGACGTAGCAGTGCCCGGGCACCATCACGAGGGCGGCGTCCACGCCGAGGTGCTGGAGCACGGAGGCCCACATGATCGCCAGTTCGATGCAGAGCCCGTTGTTGTTCTGGATGACATCGCGCGGCAGGCGCACCGATTGGGCCAGCGTCTTCACGTCGTCGAAGTTCGCGGGCACCCCGGAGTCGCCGGTGTAGCGTAGCCCCGAGCGGCACATGTACTCGTAGGCGGCTCCACAGAGGCGGTAGATTTCCTTCGGGCCACCCGCGATGCCCGCCGTGGTGCCTCCAGAGAGCTTGGTGATCTGCGCCGCGTACGCCGCCACGACTGGGTCGTTGGGCGTGACCATCGAGACGGCGAAGTCCGACGTGTCGAACGCGTCGTACCAGGATTCCACCTCGCCGGCCGGCAGGTCGGAGTACGTCAACTCGTTGACGGGGTGCAGCAGGATGTCGTGCTTGAAGACCTCCTCTCGGGGGCGGCCGTTTTCCTTCCACTGCGTCTTGACCTGGAGCGTGCAGGTGGTCTGGGTGTGCAGCTTGGTCACCTCGGCGGGCAGGCGGGGATAGTAGAGCTTGGCGAAGGAGAACCCGGCGGGTACCTCCGGCATGGTCTCCGGGTCGGTCCAGGGGACGTAATCTTGGAGCTTGTAGGAGATGGCGAAGTCCGTCACCGGGACTTCACCCGTGTTCTTGAAGGTGATCTTGGACAGAAAGTGCCGTCCATTTTCCACTTTGGGGTTGCCGTACACCTTGTAGGCGAAGGTCATCAGTGAGGAGCGGAACTCGGGTTGGTCCCACGTCAGTTTGGCGGGCGTCTGGCCCAGGTGAGCCCACCCGGCAGCCAGCAGGAGCAGCCCTGCCAGCACAACGAGGCCGCCCGAGACGACGAGTAGTTTTTTCATGGTCGAAGCAATGCGTTCACAAGATAAGGCGCGAAAAGGCGGCCAAAACGGTCATGAGGAACTGAAAAAGTTTTTCCGGCGGCAACTGTTTGCTAGGATGAAGCCGACCGGAGTCCGTTCGCTCCCATGGCGCCCACCTCCTCCAACCACGATGTGACCCGGCTGCTAGTGGCATGGCATCAAGGTGACCCGGCGGCAGCCTCACGCCTGATGCCGCTGGTGTACGACGAATTACGCCGATTAGCCCGCAACTACCTGCGGCAGGAGCGGTACGGACACACCCTGCAACCGACTTCGCTGGTCCACGAGGCTTACCTGCGGTTGGTGGACGACAAAAAGACCGCTTGGCAGTGCCGGGCACATTTCTTCGGCGTGGCGGCGCGAGCGATGCGGCGCATCCTGGTGGAGCATGCCCGGGCACGTCAGGCGGCGAAGCGGGGCGGCGGCTCCGAACGCATCCCGCTCGAACACGCGGGCGAATTGCCCGTGGTGCGCGACGGGGAGTTGATCCGGCTCGACGAGGCGTTGGAGAGCTTGGCGCAGACCTACCCCCGGCAGTGTGAAGTGGTAGAGATGCGTTTCTTCGGCGGACTGGATGCGCGGGAGATCGCCGATGTTTTACGGGTATCCGAGAAGACAATTCTGAGGGATTGGAGCTTCGCCAGACTTTTCCTGCTCCGGGAGATGGCGGGGTAAGAGG
>CAXUIU010000468.1:0-2916 GCA_964250955.1 uncultured Chthoniobacterales bacterium
CTACGAAGACTGTCCCGCCCTCCCCTTCCTCCTCCAGGAAGTTGACCCGTACCGCCCGCCCCACCGTCCAGCCGACCCGCACGCGGGCGGTTCCGCGCGCGCCGTGGCATTCGTAGAGGCGCAGGATCACGGCGGTCTCTGAATCCTCGGCCAGCTTGATCGTGTCGAGCACGAGGTTCGCGTCGTCGCAGCTCGCCAGTGAACCGGCAGGCAGGGTTCTCCCTCCGCTGGTCCACCGCAGCCCCACGTTGAAGCGGTGCGCCTCGGCCACGACACCCGCTTCCCGCCAGCCGCCCGCGTGCGGCATCAGGGCGTAGGCGAACTCGTGCCGGCCCAGGTCGCATTGCGGGTCGGGGTACTTGGGCGCCCGCAAGAGGCTCAGATGCAGTGTATTGTCGAGCGTGTGGAAGCCGTATTTGCTCTCGGTCAGGAGCGCCACCCCGAAGCCGTATTCGCTCAGGTCAGCCCACTTGTGGCCTGGCACCTCAAACTTGGCCAGGTCGAAGCTGTTGGTGTAATGCGTCGGCCGTTCCACGCAGCCGAACTGCATTTCGTAGGTGGCGTTCATTGCGCGCACGTTGAGCGGGAAAGCCACCTTCAAGAACCGGTGCGCCTCCTGCCAATCCACCGTCGTGTGGAACTCCAGCCTTCGCGCGCCCGCGTCCAGGCGCACGCGTTGTTCCAGACGGCTGCCCGTACCGACCGCACGTCCGAAACGCACCTCCACGCGCAACGGCGTGTCCAGCGCCACCTCGCACGCGTCGGCCGGTAGGCACTCCTGACAGGTTTCCAGGTAGTACGGGTCCACGTCCCACGCGTCGTAAGCGGTCGGGCGGTCGTCGTAGAGGTCGAAGCGGTTACCCGGTGCGGCGAATGCCTCTCGGCCGCTGGTCTTCTCGACCAAGCTGAGCACCGAACCATCCCGCGACAGCACGGCGCGCAGGCAGGCATTTTCTAGCGTGATCCGAGCGCCGTCATCCTGCAAGCGCACGGTGTCGCCGGGCTCCGCGGCCACGCCGGCACCGTACGCGGGCGCTTCGACGCACACGAGCATGCCGACGGGATCGGACACGATCTCGCGGCGGGCAAAACCGAGGGTGTTCACCGGCTGCGGCGCGCCGTCCTTCCCGTCGCCTGCGAGGAGGGCGAGCGCCTGTGCGCACATCCGCGCCCCTCCTGCCAAAATCTCCGCGTGGTCGCGCGCGGCGTCCTCGTACACCTCACGGATGGACGACCCGGGCAGGATGTCGTGGAACTGGTTGAGCAGGAGGATTTGCCACAGCCGGTTCAACTCCGCGCGCGGGTACTCCGCGCCGCGCCGCTTGGCCGCGAGCGTCCACAGGAACTCCGCGTCGTGCAGCGCCCATTCGCTCCGGCGGTTACCGCGTTTCACCGCCGCCTGGCTCGTGTAGGTGCCGCGATGGTACTCGAAGTAAAGCTCGCCCACCATCACGGGCAGCACGCCCGCGTCCTCTTCCAACCGCGTGAAGAACTCGTCGCTGGAGCGTTGGGTCGTGCGCGGGAGCCCTTGCAGGTCGGCGGCGCGGGCGAGGAATTCGAGCATCCGCGGGGTCGGCCCGCCGCCCCCGTCGCCGTGGCCGAAGAGCAGGAGGCTCTGGCGGGAGCGGACGTGGTCCTTGTACTGGCGCGCATTGTCGCGCAACTGCCGCACCTCCGTCCGCCCGGTCTGGCGGGTCAGCGCGTTGTAGGTGTCCGCCGGCGGGAAGTGGGTGAGCACCTCGCTGCCGTCGATGCCCCGCCAAGTGAAGGTGTGGTGGTCGGGCTTGTTGAAGCGATTCCAGGAGAGTTTTTGCGTGAGGAAACGGCTGATGCCGCTCTGGCGCATGATCTGCGGAAGCTGCCCGTTGTAGCCGAACACGTCGGGGTTCCAGAACTCCTTGCAATAAGCGCCGAACTCCGCCCGGAAGAACCGCTGCCCGTACAGGAACTGCCGCGCGAGCGCCTCGCCTGAGGGCAGGTTGCAGTCCGGCTCGATCCAGGTGCCGCCAACGGGCACCCACTGGCCGCTTTGCACGCGTTCCCGGATACGCGCGTAGAGTTCCGGCTGGCCGTTCTTCATCCAGGCGTACTGCTGCGCCTGCGAACAGGCGAAACGGAACGCCGGGTAACGCTCCATGTAGGCCAACTGTGAACTGAAGGAACGCACGCACTTGCGGTACGTCTCGGCCAGCGGCCAGAGCCAGGCGGTGTCGATGTGCGCGTGGCCGACGGCGCTCAGTTCGTGGACGAGGGGGGCGTTGCGGTGTGCGTAGAGGGCGCGGGCGATTTCCTTGGCGGCGGGCCAGGTGGTGCGGTCGTCGGGGTCGAGGACGTTGGCGACGCGGTTGAGTTCGTGCAGGAGGAGTCCGGCCCAGGACCCGTCGAGGTCAGGCGCGGGGTTGTTGCTCTCGGCTTCGAGTTGGGACAGGATCAGGAGGTCGTGGTAGAGGTCCCACGCTTCGGTGTCGAAGCGCGCCACGTCGCAGCGGTCCAGCACGAAGCGGCTGACCGTCTCGTAGGGCAAGGTCTCGAATCCCTGGCCGTAGCCGAAGGTCTGGTTGCACGCCATCTCGACCTCGAAAAAAAGAGTCTCGCCGCCCGCGGCGCGGTCTAGGAGCCGGGCGTCGGGGCGCACGCTCTTGTCGCCGCCGGTCGGCTCGTAGTTGAGTCCCTGGCGCGGCTGGCCGTCCACCCACAGCATGGCCTCGGAGTGCGAGTTCCACAAGAGGTCCACCGGCTGCCCGCGCCACTCGGGCGGAACCGTCGCCCGCACCTTGAACCAGAACGTCGTCCACAGGGGGCCGAACTGCTCGCCCAGGGTCGCCGGCCGGTAGGACAAGCCCAGCGCCTCGGCGCGCCCGACCCGGCCGACGGCGGGACTGACGAGGAGTTCGGCGGCCGGGCGCGCGTCGGGGT
>CAXUIU010000469.1:0-2901 GCA_964250955.1 uncultured Chthoniobacterales bacterium
CCAGGCCAACCCTTCCCTTTGAACACCCCGCCGACCATCGGCCCCCCGCCCGCCCCCGGCTCGACCGGCGGCGGCCGGAAGCTCCAACCGTGGCGGCCCCGGCTGCCGCGGCTGCGCTGGTGGTACTGGCTCGTGCTGCTCGTCGCCGCGCCGGCCATCGGGGTAACGATTTTCTTCGCCATGTGGGCGGGGACGTTCGACCTCGAAAAACTCGGCGAGATGCCCCAGAGCGGCACGGTCTTCGACATGGACGGCAACTTCTACGCGCGCCTCCACGCCAGCGAGAACCGCGTGGTCGTCAAGATCGACAAGGTGTCCAAGAACTTCCAGGACGCGCTGGTCGCCCGGGAGGACTCCCGCTTCTACAGCCACCACGGGGTCGATCCGCACGGCATCGCGCGCGCCGTTTTGCGCAACCTTTCCCGCCACCGCGCCGCCGAGGGGGCCAGCACGCTGACCCAGCAGCTCGCCCGCAACAGCCTGCCGCTCGGCGGCAAGACGCTCACGCGCAAGATCCTGGAAGCCTTCGTCGCCCTGCGCATCGAACGGCGCTACTCCAAGCAGGAAATCCTCGGGTTCTACGTCAACCGCATCTTCTACGGCTCGGGCGTTTATGGCATCGAGACGGCCAGCCAGGCGTACTTCGGCAAGCCCAGCGCGCAGTTGGACCTCTCCGAGTCCGCCCTGATGGCTGGCCTGATCCGCAGCCCGAACCGCTTTTCCCCGCTCAACAACCTGCCCGCTGCCCTCCACGAACGCGACACCGTGCTCGACCGCATGGTCACGCTCAACCTGATCTCGCCAGCCGAGTCCGAAGCCGCCAAGGCCGAGCAGGTCAAGGTCTCACGCAACCGCGTGCCCAACGGCCAGGACAACTACGCGATGGAGGTCGTCCAGAACGAACTCTCCGACCTCCTCACCGACGAACAAGCCGACGAGGGCGGTCTGAAGATCTACACAACCATCGACAAGGGCTTGCAGGAACTCTCCACCCAGTCCCTCGAAACCCAGCTCGCCAAGATCGAGAACCGCCCCGGCTTCGACCATCCCAAAAAGGGTCAAAATCCCGATGCCGACGAGAGCCACGGCACCGACTATCTTCAAGGCGCGCTGGTGGTCATGGAGAACCGCTCCGGGGCCATCCGCGCGCTGGTCGGCGGACGCGAGTACAAGTCACGCGCGGACTTCAACCGCGCCACCGACTCGCCCGGCCGGCCGGTGGGCTCGACGTTCAAGCCCTTCGTCTACACCGCCGCCTGGCAGCGCGGCCTCCTGCCCGGCGCGAACATTTCCGACGGCCCGATCCAGCCCGGCGAACTCCCGCAGGCCCCCAAGTGGAACCCGTCGAACTCCGACGGCACCTTCGGCGGCGTGCTGCCGGCGGAGGTCGGGCTGGTGCGTTCGCGCAACACGATGAGCGTGCGCGTCGGTCAACTCGCTTCTATTGACAAGGTTCGCCAGGCCGGGGCCGACGCCGGGCTCGGGGACAACATCCCCAACGACCCGACGATCTACCTGGGCACCTTCGACACGACCCTGCGTAAGCTCACGGAAGCCTACACGCTCTTCCCGAACGCCGGGGTGCGCCGCGCGGGGTACTTCATCGAGCGCATCGACGACAACGAGGGCAAGACGATCTACCGCGCCCCGCACGCCGAGACGCGCGTGATGGACGCCGGCTGCGCGTGGATCACGCACACGGTTCTGCGCGAGGTCCTGCAAAAGGGCACCGCCGCGGAGGCTGCCTCGCTCGGGTTCAAGAAACCCGGCGCGGGCAAGACAGGCACGACCAACGACTTCCACGACGCGTGGTTCGTCGGCTACACGACGAGCCTGACCTGCGGGGTGTGGGTCGGCTTCGACCGGCCGCAGACGATCACCCAGAAGGGCTACGGCGCGGCGCTCGCCCTGCCGGTGTGGTGCCAGGTGATGAACAAGGCTTCCACCGGGGACCGCTACCCGGCGAAGGACTTCAAGCCGCCCGAGCCGCTGAAGCGTGTGCGGGTGTGCGCGTTTTCCAACGAACTCGCCACCGACGGCTGCGAAACGGCCGGCACGGCGTACACCATCGATCTGCCCGAGAGCCGGGTGCCCTTCCACACCTGCCCCACGCACGAGGGCGCCGCAGAAACCACTGACCCGCAGGTCGTCGCGCCCGGCCAAACGCCCGAAGGAGTTCCTCAGAACACCCCAACTCCGCAGAAGGAAGGTTTTCCCAAGCGGTTCATGCGGTCTTTCGGCAAGCTCTTCGGAGGGTAGCGATGGAAGTCGATCCCCCCTCGGCGATGACGCGCTTCGGGATGTTCTTCCTGGCGGGCGCGGTGGCGTTAATCTTTGCGACTTGGGGCGTGCTGAAATGGCTCGACCAGCCGCGTACCCCGGTCCATTTGGAGAAAGCATCGACCTTCCTACCGCCGCAGATGTTAAAATGACAAACTAGCAGATTAGAAGAAAATACTTTCGTCTAATACCAAGTTAAGCCAGATGGCATATTTTCCGGCTTCTCCACTCGCGGGGGCCGGAATAGACGCCAAAATGGCGTAAAACAAAGCGTCATTGTGGCGTCCACTACCTGTTAGGCCATTCTGAACACCGACGTACGTCATGAGACTCTTCACAAACCGCGTGGACGCCTTTTTGTCGGGCTGCCCCGACCCCGGCGGCGTTCTGTTCCTACCTGTCGAGTCTACTCCACGGCCTCCCTCCGAGCCACCGGTGCCCATCGTGACGCACTTGGCCTTGCCAGCTCTCGGTGTGAGTCTGATCGAACTGGCCAAACGGCTAGGCCTGTCCATCTTCGTGCTCGTACACGCCTTGAAAGCCTTGGAAGCGTCTCGGCCCGTCAAAGTGCGTCTGGACTTCGAGACAGCTCAGCGACTTTGCGGGCACTTTGGCGTGCAG
>CAXUIU010000470.1:0-2898 GCA_964250955.1 uncultured Chthoniobacterales bacterium
AAGCACGAGTTCGCGGTGGTCAGGCACCTTCACGCACACGGCGACGATGTCCACAGCCGGGTCGCGCAGGAGGGCACGTGCGTCGCCGTGCCCTGTCCGCGCGCCGAACGCCCTCGCCGCGGCGTCGGATTTTTCTTGGCTGCCGCTGGCGACCGCGGCCAGTTCCAGTCCGGCCAGACGCTGCACGGCGGGAACGTGCGAATCCTTTGCCCACCCGCGCCCGGCGCTCGCTCCGATGATCCCGACTCCCAAAGTGCGTGTCTGTGTCATGCCGACAGTCTCGCACCGACCCTTGCCAGCAAGCGATGACAATTGCGGCATGAAGCGATGCGCGTAGGGTATCGGTTTGTTGTCAACGACGATGGACCTGCGCCACTTACAAGCCTTTGTCGCCGTGGCGGAGGAACGTCACTTCGGGCGCGCGGCGCGTCGGCTCGGCATCACCCAGCCGCCACTCAGCCGGCAGATTCAACAATTGGAATCGATCTTGGGCGTCCGCCTCTTCCGGAGGGAAGCGCGTCCGGTCGAACTGACGGCGGAGGGGGGCAGCTACCTCGCGGAGGTCCGGCCGCACCTGGAAGGTCTCACGCGTGCCGCCGACCGGGCGCGGGCCACCGGCCGCCAACCGCAGGGGAAGGTCAAGGCGGGGTTCGTCAGCCCCCTGGGCTATGGGTTGATACCTCGGTTGTTGGAGGCCCTGCGTGCGGCGGCGCCGGAGGTCAGCACAGAGTTGTTCGAGCTGCCCAGCACAGAACAATGCCACGCCGTGCGCGCGGGGCGGTTGGACGTGGGTTTTGTGTTCCTGCCGGTGGAGGATCAGGAATTGACGAGGCGTTTCCTCTTCCGCGAACCACTCGTGGCGATGCTGCCGGCGCGCGCTCCTTTCGTCGGCCTGGATGAAATTGCCTTGGAGCGACTGCATCACGAACCCTTCGTCCTCTGCTCGCACCAGCCGGACGCGGGCTTCCGTGAGCGCGTGGTCGATCTGTGCCGCGCCAACGGGTTCGAGCCGCGTGCCAGCCACGCGGCGTCCTCGACGGCAGCCATGGCCGCGCTCGTCGCCGCCAACCTCGGTGTGGCGCTCGTGCCACGCTCGGCGGCCGGCCAGGAACCCGCCGGGGTCATTTACCGGCCGTTGGCGAACGCGCCGTTGACCTTGGAAATCGCCGCCGTCTGGCGTCCGGAGACGATGTCGCCTGCGTTGCGGTTGATGCTTGACCAGGCCGTCCGAGTGACACGTGGCGGGCTGGCAAAACGGCAAAAAGCTGCATCGGTCCTCCGCCGATAACCGGCAAGCGAACTTCGCCCTCCTGGAGGAACGCTAGGCCGGCTTCTCGGCCAGCGCGTACAACGACAGGCCGAACGGCAGCCGCCCGGCCGCTACCCAGCCTCGTTCGGTGGTCATCAGCGTGCGCAACAGGGTCGGCACCCAGCCGCGGCCCGCGCCGATTTGCAGGTCGCTCGCGTCTTCGCGCGGCGGGCGGACGGCCTCGGCGAGCCGCTTGGCCAGCGCCACGGGAAAGAGCCAGGTGTTCGCGTAACTCGCGGTCCGCACGCGCAGGCCGGCGGCGGCGAGTTTCGTGCGGAGTTCGGCGCGCCGGTAACGCCGGGTGATGTTCCACTCGCGGTCGTGCCGGCTGCGCAGGA
Source organism: uncultured Chthoniobacterales bacterium (assembly GCA_964250955.1). Taxonomy (GTDB): domain Bacteria; phylum Verrucomicrobiota; class Verrucomicrobiia; order Chthoniobacterales; family SZAS-18; genus CAHJWO01. The sequence continues at coordinate 1,648 of CAXUIU010000470.1, forward strand.
AATCGTACGCCGCCACGCGCACCAGCAACCGTCCGCCGGGACGCAGCACGCGGGTCATCTCGGCGAGCGCGCGGGCGTCGTCGACCGTCCCGGCCGTCAGCACGTCGAAGCTCGTCACGAGGTCGAACCGTCCCGCGTCGAAGGGCAATGCGTTGACCGACCCGCGCACTAGCCGCGCCAATCCACGTGCCCGGCAGTGTCCGAGAGCCACGGGGGAGTGGTCCACGCCGATGACAGCCGCGCCCGCCCCACAAAATCGTTCCAGGAAGACGAGGTTGCGCCCCGTGCCGCAGCCGGCGTCAAGGGCGTCGCGCACGTTCGGCGGCCCACCGCGCCGCAGCAAGGCCGTAGTGGTGGCCTCCATCGCGTCGAACCACCAATGCGCGTCTTCCACCGCGCGCATGATGCCGTACGCCCGCGCGGTGACCGTGTCTTTCAACGCCCCTCGTCGCCTGCCGCGACCGCCGCGGGTTCGAGGAAGTGAACGGCCGCCTCGCGCCTGGGCGTGCGCCAGACCAGTTCGCGCCACAGCCCGAGCAGTTGCCAGCCGGTGCGCCAGAGCCGGCGGAAGTTGAAAAACTGCGAGTGCCCGAACGCCCGGTGATAATGATGCACCGGCACCTCCACGAAGCGCGCCCCGGCGTCCTGAAACTTGCGGACCATTTCCAGGCAGATCGTCCCGCTGTCCGAGCGCAGTTTGACGCGGTCGAAAAGCGCGCGGCGGATCAGGCGGAAATCGCAGTCCACGTCGCGCAGGCACAGCCCGAAGAGCCTTTTTACGAAATGATGGTACAGCCGGCCGATCACGAGTCGATACCAGGGGTCGTGCCGGCTAATCTTGTAGCCGTTGACGACATCGACCTGGCCTTCGTGCGCGAGGCAGGCGGCGAGGAGGACGTGGAGTTCGCGCGGGTCGTACTGGGCGTCGCCATCCGTGTAGAAAACCCACTCCTTCCGCGCGGCGGCGAACCCCCGGCGCAAGGCCGCGCCGTAGCCGAGGTTGCGCGGGTGGTGGATCACGCGCAGGTGGGGAGCGTGGATGCGGGCGAGTTCGTCGAGGAGCGGGCCGGTGTAGTCGGCGCTGCCGTCGTTGACCACGATGACCTCGTAGTCCTGCGCGCATTCGCGCAGGGTCATCAGGGTGGAGACAACCATCGAGGCGATAGTGCCGCCGTCGTTGTACGCGGGGAAAAAGGCGGAGATGCCGGAGAGTTTACGGGCCGGTGGCAAGTGGAGGGGGCGGGTTTGGGT
>CAXUIU010000471.1:0-2896 GCA_964250955.1 uncultured Chthoniobacterales bacterium
GTTGCCCCATGAGCATCGAGAACGCCTCCACCCCACCCGAAGAATCCTCCCGCCTCCTCGCCGTCCGCCGCCAGAAGCTCGACGCCTTGCGCGCGACCGGCGCCGATCCTTTCGGTGCACGCTTCGACACCGACGGCACCGTGGGCGACGTGCGGGCGCGCTTCGCGGAGGGAACGGTCTTCCGCGTTGCTGGCCGCGTCACGGCCCACCGCGACATGGGCCGCTCGCACTTTCTCGACTTGAGCGACCTGACCGGGCGCATCCAGTTTTACCTCAACGCCAAGAACCTGCCGCCCGAGCAGAAGGCCATCCTCGACGCGCTCGACCTCGGCGACTTCTGGGGGATCGAGGGCGAGGGATTTATCACCAAGACCGGCGAGCCGACGATCCGGGTCAGCCGGTTTGTGCCGCTGTCCAAGGCGCTCCGGCCGCCGACGAGCGGTTACTACGGATTGGCCGACGTGGAGGCGCGGCACCGGCAGCGTTACCTCGACCTCCTGGCGAACGAAAAATCCCGTGCGACGTTCCTGCTGCGTTCCAAGGTCCTGCGCGGAATCCGCGAGTTCTTCCACGAACGCGGCTTCCTGGAAGTCGAGACGCCCATGATGCAGCCCGTCGCGGGCGGGGCGGCGGCGGAGCCGTTCAAGACGCACCACAACGCGCTCGGCATCGACCTGTACTTGCGCATCGCGCCGGAGTTGTATCTGAAGAGGCTGCTCGTCGGCGGGTTCCCGAAGGTGTTCGAGCTAAACCGCAACTTCCGCAACGAGGGTCTTTCGCGTCGGCACAACCCGGAGTTCACGATGCTGGAAGCGTACTGGGCGTACGCGGATTTTGCGTTGATGGCCGACCTGATGGAAGACCTGATCTGCCGCTTGGCCGACAGCGCAGAGCAGTTGGAACTCAAGGATGCCGAGGGCAACATCACGCGGACTATCAACCTCGCACGACCCTGGCGACGGGCGCGCTACCGCGACCTCGTGGAAGGGGCCGCGCCGGGATGGTTTGCGCTGACGCCGGAGGAACGCGTCACCCGCGCTCGGGGCGAACTTGGCCTGGATCTCGCGCCCGATGCCGTCGATTTCGAGGTGACGCAGCAAGTCTTCGAGAAACTGGTCGAGGCCAAGTCCTTCGACCCGCTCTTCGTTACGCACCTGCCCAAGGAACTCGTCCCCCTCGCCAAACAGAACGCCGAGGACCCGTCGCTGGTGGACGTGTTCGAGTTGGTGGTCAACGGGATGGAGTTCGCCCCGGGCTACTCCGAGTTAAATGACCCCGACGTGCAGCGCGCCCGGCTCCTCGAACAATCCGGCGGCGAACAGATGGCTCTCGACGAGGACTTCCTGCTTGCCCTCGAACACGGCATGCCCCCGGCCGGCGGCATCGGCCTCGGCATCGACCGGCTCCTGATGCTGCTCAGCGGCTCGGACAGCATCCGCGACGTGATCCTCTTCCCCCATCTGCGCCCGAAGGAGTGAGCCCCCGAAGGACAAAAGGAGGGCGGGGTCCCGCGGCAATGCGGTGCCCAAACGGCTTGCTGCGGCGGCACCGGTCGAACGGGCTGGAGAGGCCCGCGCAGTTTGCGCCCGACCCCGCCCTCGTTACGTCTTTCGGCAGGCAGAGTAGAAGCTAGGAACGCTCACGCCGGCGGGTCTTGCAAAGGTTTTGTGGGATGTTCCACGTGGAGCAATCCTCGCCAAAGTCTCGCGTGCGTGCCATGGTCCCCCGCGCCGATGCCCACCACTGCCAAGCCGACCACCCCACCTGACACCACCGCCGACGCCGCGCCGCGGCTGCCTTTCGGATTGTTCCTAGGACTGCGTTACCTGCGTCCTCGGCGGACGTTCGTGTCCATCATCACGCTGATTTCGGTGACCGGCGTGGCTCTAGGCGTCGCACTGCTCATCATCGTCATCTCGGTGATGACCGGCTACGACCGCGAACTGCACGAGAAAATCCTCGGGTTCGAGCCGCACCTGACCGTCATCAAGGAAGGCGGCTTCGTGGAAAACTGGCAGGAGGTGCGCAAAAAGATGCTGGCCACGCCCGGCATCCTGGCTGCCGCCCCCGTCATGCGCGGACCGGTATTAGTCGACTTCCAGAACCGACGGCTCTCGCCGGAGATCATCGGGGTGGACGAAAACTTGGTGAAGACGATCCTCGACATCCCTGCGCTGATGAAAAAGGGCAAGGGCGAGTTCGATCTCGATGGCGACAAGGCCGTCGTCGGCGTGGACCTCGCGCACACGCTGGGCATCCAGGTCGGCGACAAGGTCACGATCTATTCCCCGCGCGGCCTGGAAGCCGTCGCCAACCAGCTAGAGAAACTCCGCGGCCAGCAGCCGACCGACGCGCAACTCGACGAGGTGCGCAGCATGGTCGTGCCCACGGACGTGACGGTGACGGGGATTTTTGATTCGGGCCGCGCGCCGTTCGATTCGCAACACCTGTTCGTGCCGCTGCACCTCGGCCAGGAACTCTACGAGTTGGAAGGACTCGTTCACGGCATCTCCGCCAAGACGGACGACCCGTACCACGTCGAGCGCATCAAGCGCGCGTTGCTCGAACGATTGGACTCGCCGCTGGACGCGCGGACGTGGATCGACGAGAACGCGGCGCTCTTCAACGCCATCCAGGTCGAGCGCATGACGATGGCCGTCTTGCTGTCGGTGGTCGTGGTGGTGGCGGCGTTTTGCGTGATGATCACCCTCATCACGGTCACGGTGCAGAAGACCCGCGAGATCGGCATCATGAAAGCCGTAGGCGCTTCGGAGGAACAGATCGTCGGCGTGTTCCTGTGGCAGGGGATCGTCGTGGGAACGCTGGGAGCGTTCGGCGGATTGGCGTTGGGACTAGGAGTGTTGCGGGCGCTCAATCCATTCAAGAACTGGATGCC
>CAXUIU010000472.1:0-2892 GCA_964250955.1 uncultured Chthoniobacterales bacterium
ACCCTCCTCCGTCACGGTCTTGGCGTAGCCGCTGCCGCGTGCGTGCCAGGCGTAGTCGGTCAAGAAGCCCGCGTAGGCGGTGCGGGCAGCGGCCGAGTCGGGTTTGGCGGCGATCCAGTCGCGGTGAATCCCGTCGTGGGTCTGCCACATGGACTCCGGTTCCTCGTCGCGGCAGCCGAAGGACCCGTAGAACTGCACGACCTTCCAGGAGCCGTTGCCGAAGACTTCCTTGGAAGCGCGCAAGGGAGCAACCTGGGCTTCGAGTTCGTCGAAGCGGCGCGCGTTGTAGAGCTGCCTCACCTGCACGCGGTAGGCGTAGATTTGTTCGAGTACCGGGTCCCTGGCGGGCGTGACTTTGGCGGCGGCCTGTTCGTCCGCGTTGGGGGGCGCAGCCGGAGTTTTTCGGCAGGTGGGCAGGCCGCCGAGGCTCAGCCAGAGCGCCGCGGCGAGGGCGAGTTTTTGCATATCGACAGGTGGGTAAGTGTTACCATCAACCCAAGAGATCCTGGGCCTCTACGGCTCCTCGTCCGGGACCTCGGGCAGAGCGCCTGTTTGATTGGCTTTCTGCCCGAGTGCGGTACGGTTGCACCGTCGCAGGATGGCGAGATAGAACCGGTCAGCTGCCCGACCCTCCCCGACACTCTCCAGCCACCGGCCGCCGCTCGCCAGCACGCGGGCGGTTTCCTCCTGTTGGTCACCCATCAACACCGCCGCTTTCCAGACCAGGTCCGCCGCGAGGTAGCGGTAGTGAAAGCGCTCCTCAGGACGCACGGAATGGCTGCCCACCCGGCGCTTCTCTTCCGCGCTCACCGACGGCACGTAGGCGGGTGCGGGTGTAGGCTTCGGAATGCCACCTTGCGCCGCTGCGCTCCGGAACCCCGTGCGTTCCTCGCGGTAGTGTTCGTCGTCGTACTGACCGTCCACGACGAGCCAGTCCGGATCGTCCTCCGAACCGAAAAGCTCCATGCCCAGCCAACGCTCGATCCTGGCGGCGCGCCAGAGCGCCTCGGCCCGGGCGGGCTTCGACTGGCGGTCGTTCTGGCCGAGTTTGAGCGCGGCAGCGTATTCGTCGAGCTTGGGCCGCAGCGGCGCGGGGTAATACGGTCGTGCCTCGGCGTACCGGCCGTCCCGTGCGAGGCGGCGCGCAAGCAGGTAGCGCAACGCATAGGCGGCGGGGTTGGCGCTGCCATCCCGCCCGATGCTGGCCTGGATCGTCTGGACGTTGGTCGGCACGGCGGTCTCAGGGAAGGGGTTGGAAGAAGAGGAGGCGGCCGGCGGGGCTTCCGGGAAGTTCCCGTGCACGTAGGCGCGCAGTTCGTCCGTGTTCATCACGCGCTCGGCCACGTAGGCGGCGTCGCGCCAGAAGCCACTGCGTAGCAGCGCGGAAAGCGCCTGCACGTAGTCGTGGCGCGAGAGACTGACGATCCCCAGGTCCGCGTGGAACTGGTTCGCGCGGAACTCCGCCCCGTCCGCCGCGAGACTCGTGGTGTTGTCGAGGCAGTTGTCCGTCGCGCGGATTTCCACCGGGAAGGCGCGCACGGCCTGGTCGAAGCACTTCGCCGCGGCGTCAGGATGGCCATCGCGCAAGGCCAGTTTGGCGCGCAGCCACCACGCCAGGCCATCGGCGGCGGGAGCCTTGGCCAGCCACGCGGCGGCGAACGCGTGGTCGCCCTGCTGGTACGCGCTCCAAGCAATCGGCGTCGCCTCGCGCACGGCGTTGACGTTTTCCCTGGTCAGAAGGGTAAGCCAACCCTTTTCCAGGACGGCGAGTTTGTTCTCGGCCGGTGGGTCTTCAGGCGGCCCGGGTTCCTCGTCGGCGAAACGGCGGCGGCACGCCAGGTAGAGCGTGACCACACGGCGCAAAAAGGGGTCGCGCACCGCCGCGGCCACCGGTTCCGAAGCGGGTCCGTCTTTGAGCGCCTCCTCGGCGACGGTCCGCAGGGAGGAGGCCATCGGGTCGGAGAATCCCACGCCGCTGATGCCTTGCAGATAGTAGAGGCGCGCCGCGGATGGTAAATCTTGTTTGTCGAGTGCAAGCCGGCCCTCCCAGCCGAAGGCGTCCGAGGCCATGTCGAACACGTCGCGGCAGCCTTCGGCGCGGAGCGCACGCACGCGCTGGTAACGACCGGCGCGATCCGCCGTGGGTTCATCCGGCTGGTCGTCGATCCGCGCGAGCAGGTAGGCTGCCCAGACCGAGCGATACCGCCGCTCCGCCAACGGTCGGGCGAGCAGATGCTCCCACGCGGCGCGTGCCCCCGGCAAATCCTTGTGCCAGAACAGGTAAGCTCCCTGCTGGTAGTCAATCCATTCCGCCGGCAGACCTTCGGCTAACTCCGGCGGCAGGACGAAAGGGCCACCGTTCGGCGAGGCCGCTCCCGTTCGGATCGTCCGGGCATATTCGTCGAAGCGAAAGCCGTCGGGCGCATGTTCGACGCGCACGCCGGCGCGGTACTTCCTCTTAGGCCGAGACGAGGGCGTCGCGTTTTTCGGACGGGGCGGCGGGCACGCGCGTCATCCCCGGCGGGAGCGTCGGCGCGCTGTCCTCTGCGGTCAGGGCAAGGACTTCCTGCGCATAGTCGCCCACGGGGGTGCGCAGAACGACCCGGTGGCTGAGGAGGATTTGTTCCGGCGGGAACGGACCACAGGCGAACAAGGGCGCGACGATCCCGAGGAAAGCCGCGCCGGCCAGCCAGGCGCGCGACGCGGTGGAAGTAAACATGGGGGAATTTCTACGGTTCGGGGGCGAGAGTACCGGTGAAGGCCGCCCCTGGCGAGCTTTGTGTGCCTTCTTCGTCGAGCCGCACCCAACCGAAAAGCAAGCTTGCCCCCGCAGGCAGCGCGCGCGCGTCAGCCCGACGGGCGAAGACGAATTCCGTCGACGCGCCGTCGTCG
>CAXUIU010000473.1:0-2556 GCA_964250955.1 uncultured Chthoniobacterales bacterium
GCCATCCGCTAAGGTAGCCGCTGGTATGTTCCTCCCCGCTGTTCCCGGTCTCCGCGCGCGTCGCCAGGGGGCGTTCACGCTCATCGAGGTCGCCATCGCGGTGTTCCTGATCCTCTTGATCCTGGGCGTGGCGGTGCCGAGCTTCACGGGGCAACTAGCAAACAACCAGCTCCAGGGCACTTTCGACCGCTTCGACGCCCTCGTCGCCGAGGCGCAGAAACGCAGCGTCGGCGAACACCGCCCCTACACCCTTGTCTGGACGCGCAACGGCATTGTGAACCTTTTCCCGGCCGACCAGCCGGCCGACGACCGCAAGAAACGCGGGCCCGCCGCCGCCCTGCCGGCCACAGGGTCGCCGGCCCTGCGCGAGGGCGAACGTTACTCCCTCGTGCGCGACGCCTCCCTGAGCGACCACCCCGCCGAGGTCTGGACCTTCTGGCCCACCGGGGTCTGCGAACCCGTCAACGTCCGCTACGAGGGACCGCATGGCCGCTGGGAGGCTGTTTATAACCCGCTTTCGGTCCGTGGCACCCTGCGCACCTTCGTCGCCCGATGATGAATCCGTCCCTCACTCTCCGACGGCGCGCGGGTGGGTTCCTGCTTGTCGAGATCCTCCTGGCCGTGGCGATCTTCGTCGTCGGCGTCATCGCCCTGGGCCGCTGTGTGACCAACTGCACGACCGCCCAGAGCATCCGCGACCAGGAGGAACGCGCCCGGCTCGCCCTGCAAAACGCCACCCTCGAACTCCAGGCCAGCCCCGTGCTGCCCGAGGAAAACCACAAGGAAAAGCTCAAGGGCATGTTCGACGGGATGACCTTGATCGAACGCCGCCGCACACTTTCGGTCGAAAACGAGGACCATGTCCTCCTGCCCGACCTCCACGAGATCACCCTGCGCGTCGAGTGGCAGGACGGCAACCGGACGCCGCACGCGCGCGAGGTGGTGTTCACGCTGCTGCGCGGACAGGGTTAGCAGAAGGAGGAGCAACGCCATGCCAAAACCCACCGGCCGCCCAGCCGCCTTCACCCTCATCGAGATTTTACTGGCCATGGCGATCATGGCGGTGATCTGCGGCACGATTTACCAGTTCACGGGCACGACGGTGCAGGTGGCCGACGTGGCGACGCGCACCGACGCGCGGGCGGAGTCGCTCGGCGGCCTGCGGCGGCTCCTGGCGGCGCAGTTCGCCGCGCTGCCGATGAGCGAACCGCAGGCCATCACCGGTGCGGCCAACGATGGGGAGCACGGCCGCCAGGATATCCTCCAGATGCTCTGCCCGGCGGGCGGTGCCTTGCTCACGCCCGACGCGCGCGGCCTCTACCAGGTCGCCTTCGAGACGCGCGAACTCCCCGCCGGCAGCGGTCACCATGCCCTCGTGCTCAACCGCGAACCGTGGTCGGCCAGCCAGGACGAGAAGAACAACCGGACGAGCGCCGGCACGCGCCCTGAAGGCTGGGTGCGGCTGCTCGACGGGGTACGCTCGCTGGAGTTCGACTACTTCGATCCCCGCCTCAACACCTGGGTGGACAAGTGGAACGACCCGACGATGGCCCCCGGCCTCGTGCGGGTGCGCCTCGCGCTGGAAAACGGCGGCGCGCCGTACGAGTTCGTCGAGAAGGTGCCCGGCGGCGGCGTGCCACGTCTCCCGGCGAACCTCGCCGCGGCGGCCCTGACCCTGCCTAACGGCGGCGCGATTGGCAGCGGTGCCCTGGCTGGCAACGGCAACCTGCCGCCCGGCGTAGCCCCGATCATCGCCAAGGGCGGCGGGGCGGGGCGGCCATCGGCCGGACCACCGACCGCTCCGCCGCCCGGTCCACCCCCTGCGCTGCCGTCTGGCTTGCGCCCGCCTACAATCACGCCGGGGCTGTTTGATCCCACCAAGCCGCTGATGGCGCCCAACACCGGGACCGGACTCTGACATGCCGCGCGCCGCTTCTTCGCCGCTCCCGCCGCGTCTCCGCGACCGCGGCATCGCGCTCATCCTGGTGCTCTGCTCGTTGCTCGTGCTGAGCTTCGTCATCATCGGGCTGGCGCGGCGGGTGGACCAGTCGGTCTTCCTCGCCGCGCGCGAGTCGCACGCGCTCGACGCCCGCGCGCTGGCCTTCACCGGGTTGCAGTACGCGCTCCACCCGCAGACGACCGTGCGCACCCCGGCGCTGCGCCACCAGAACGACCGCGGCCACGGCTACGAGGCGCGCATCGTCGGCGAGGGCGGCAAGCTCCAGCTCAACTGGGCGCTCGCCGGCGAGGACCTCGCCCGGGTCGACCTGCTCAAGGAATACCTGCGCATGAAGGGCCTCAAGGCCGAGGAGTGCGACGTGTTCGTGGACTGCCTGCTCGACTTCACGAGCCCCGGCAACGTCCACCATCTCAACGGCAGCCAGACGGCCGTCGACGGCGCGCCCGTGCCCGGCAAGCCCTTCAGCGACCTCTCGGAAGTCCGCCGCGTCGTCGGCAACGAACCTCTCACGCGCCAGGAGGGATGGGAGAACTGGTTCACGCTCTACAGCCAGGGACCCATCGACCTGAAGTGGGCCGACGCCGACCTCATCGGCG
>CAXUIU010000473.1:2566-2885 GCA_964250955.1 uncultured Chthoniobacterales bacterium
CATCGGCGCGCTGCCGGGCGTCGGCCGTGACCGCGCGCGGGCGTTCGTCCAGCGCCGCCAGGGACCGGACAAGCTCGACGGCACGCCGGACGATTATCCCATCAACAGCGTGGCCGACGCCGCGGTGCTCCTTGGCCTCGACCAGAACACGCTCGCGCAGTTGCAGGCGCTCCTGGGCGTCAACGATCCGACCGTGCGCGTCATCAGCCGCGGGCAGGCGCTGGACACGTCGCGTACCATCGAGGTCGTCGCGCGCAAAACGGGCGCGCAGCCGCAGATTCTCCAGTGGAAAGAGTTTTAGACCAACCCTGCCGTGCCC
>CAXUIU010000474.1:0-2885 GCA_964250955.1 uncultured Chthoniobacterales bacterium
CAATGATGCTGTACCCGTCTGCCGAAATAGACACCGCAATCCGGCGCCTGCTGCAACACGCTTTTGCCCTGCGGCCAGAGCACTTGCTGGGCAAAGAAAACCAACGCGCGTTGGTGGTGGCTTGCGCAAAAAGGCTGCTTCCACCCGCTCGCTACAGAGCGTTTGAGAAAGCCTCCTACGCGGTGGGCCGCAAGTGGGATTCTGCGACAAATCACAAAGAGAATGCTCCCACGTACGTGCGCGCCAACGATGCGTTTTTGCAGAAATTGGCGGCTGATCCTGCCCTCCAACTGCCCGCTGGGCAACTCTGATTTCCTCGCGCCGGGGGCGACATTGCTCCTTGCACACCGCCCACATCGCCGCCAGAGTGCCCTCCGTTTTTCACCGATGATCCCGCCGCTCCCATGAGCCTGCTCGTCCAGAAGTACGGCGGCACCAGCGTCGGCAACCCCGAGCGCATCCGCCACGTCGCGCGACGCGTCATTGACACCCAGCGCGCCGGCCACCGTGTCGTCGTCGTCGTCTCAGCCATGTCGGGCGTCACCGACAGCCTCATCAAGCTCGCGCAGGAAGTCTCCTCCGCCCCGACCGAACGCGAACTCGACGTGCTCCTCGCCACCGGCGAACAAACGACCATCGCGCTCCTCGCCATGGCCATCAACGCCCAGGGCGTGCCCGCGCTCTCGCTGACCGGCGCGCAGGCGGGCATCGTCACCGACGGTGTCCACACCAAGGCCAAGATCGCCAACATCACCCCCAAGCAAATCCTCGCCGCGCTCGATGAGGGCCACGTCGTCATCGTCGCCGGCTTCCAGGGCCAGACGATGGCTGGGCAGGTGACGACCCTCGGCCGCGGCGGCTCGGACCTGACCGCCATCGCGCTCGCCTCCGCGGTCGGCGCGGACCTGTGCCAGATTTTCACCGACGTGGACGGCGTCTACACCTGCGACCCGCGGCTCGTGCCCGACGCGCGGCGGCTGGAAAATTTGTCCTACGAGGAGATGTTGGAAATGGCGAGCAGCGGCAGCAAAGTCATGCAGTCGCGCTCGGTGGAGTTCGCCAAAAAATTCGACGTGAAGTTCGAGGTCCGCAACAGTTTCAACGACAACCCCGGCACGATGATTACGCAAGAAACCGCCAGCATGGAAAACGTCGTCATCCGCGGCGTGAGCGTGGAGAAGAACCAGGCCAAGGTGACCGTCGAGGGCGTGCCCGACCGCCCCGGCACGGCGGCGGCGGTGTTCAACGCGCTGGCCGGCGCGCGGGTGGTCATCGACATGATCGTGCAGAACGTCTCCGCGCGCGGCGCGACGGATATTAGTTTCACGCTCAACCAGGCCGACCTGCCCACGGCCGAGTCGGTGCTGCGGCCGGTCATCGAGTCCGTCGGCGCGGTGAAGACGACCTCGCGCGGCGGCGTGGCGAAGCTCAGCGTGGTGGGGATCGGGATGCGCTCGCACTCGGGCGTGGCGGCGAAGATGTTCGACTGCCTCGCGCGCGGCGGCATCAACATCCAGATGATCACGACTTCCGAGATCAAGATCGCCGTCATCATCGAGGAGGCCAACGTCGCCGAGGCCGCACGACTGGCGCACGCGGCGTTCGGGTTGGAGCACGGGCCTTACACGGTCTGAGCGGCAAGCAGTGATTGAACTTTCCTCCCGCGGACGCTCCAGGGTAAATTCGGGCGCGATGCAGCTCTACGTCCTCCGGGCGGGTCAACAGACCGGCCCGCACCCTCCCGAGCAGATCCGGCACGAACTGGCCACTGGTTCCCTCCGGACAAGCGATCTGGCGTGGTACGAAGGTGCGCCCAACTGGCTGCCGCTGTTCACGGTGCTTGGCCTGAGCGCGCCGCCGGTTCCGGCGGCCTTCCATCCGCCCTCGGCGCCGCAGACTTCCGGCCCGGCGGTGGCGAGCATGTTACTCGGTTTGCTCGGGCCGTTCTTGGGCGGCCTGCCTTCCCTGCCCGCGGTGATCTGCGGTCATGCGTCGCTTTCACAGATCAAACGGTCCAGGGGGCAGTTGCGTGGACGCGGCATGGCCATCGCGGGTTTGATCACCGGTTATCTGTCGCTGGTGCTCTATGGGGTCGTGATCCTCTGGTTGATCTTCGGTCTCGCGCTGCCTTTCTTCCACTGGGTGGACACCGAAGGCAGGCCGCGCGACACGATTGTGGAAGCCAAGCAGATCGGCCTCGCTTGCAAGATGTACGCCGAGGATAACGACGGAAACTTTCCTAAAACCCTCGACCAGCTCGTGCCGGCCTACTTGCACGACAAGCGTTTGTTCGTCTGTCCGCTGGATAGTACGGGTGCGCCGATGGGATACGATTATTTCGGCGGCACCGAGAACGACGAGCCGAATAAGATACTGTTGCAGAGCAAAGCCACCACCTCCGACGGCAGGCGAATGGTGGTCTACGTGGACAACCGTTGGCAGTGGGTCGGCAAGTAGTGTCGTGCTGCGATGCCACTCGACCTGTCGCAAAAAACAGCGTGGCGCACCGCGATGCGGGGACGCTTGCAGGGGCTTGATCCTGGTAAACGCGCCATGCGCAGCCGGGAGATCATCCGACGCATCACAGCATTGCCGACGTGGCGTGGGTCCACGCGGGTGCTCCTCTTTGCACCGCTGCCCGCCGAGCCGGACCTCGACCTGCTGTGGGCAGACGGGGCGCTGGCGGGCAAACGGGCGGCTTACCCACGCGTGGAAGGAACGATGCTGCAGGTGTACGACGCTGACGGGTTGGACGAGCTGGAGCCAACGCGTTGGGGCCTGCGCGAACCGCCGCGCCGCGCCGCCCGGGAAGCGACGTTGGACGAGTTCGATCTCGTGCTGGTGCCAGGCTTGGCGTTCGACGCGGCGGGTGGACGGCTGGGGCG
>CAXUIU010000475.1:0-2465 GCA_964250955.1 uncultured Chthoniobacterales bacterium
CGACCGATGGCTTGTGGTCCGTTTTTTTGCGTGCGCCGGTGCCGTCGGGATGTACGCGCACGCTGGTGCTATCCAGGCCGACGGCTTCGATGCGGACGGCCAAAATCTGTTCTTCTTGCAGCCGCGTGAACACGCGCTCAACAACGCCGGCCTTGCTCCAGCGACTCAGGCGCATGTACACCGTGTGCCAAGGACCAAAGTGCCGGGGCAAACCCCGCCACTTGCAGCCGTGCTCCAGCACGTACAAGAGCGCGTTGAGCAGCGCCAGGTTGTCCACGCGCACGTTGCCACGCTGGCGTGGCAAACACCCTTTGATCCGCTCGTACTGCTCGCCGGTTAGTTCCACCCGCTACCTTGCCAAACCCGCGGGCAAGATCAAGTAGTGTGAACAGGTCCTAACGCATCAACAGATGGCACCACGCAGCATGGCGACCCGCATCCGCGCCCTAGGAATCGGTCGAGCGCGTCGCCGTCGTCGTCTGGGTGCCCTGATTTACGCCGGGGTTGGACGTGCCGATGTTGGTGCCCGGCGGATGGGTCGGCGGATGGTTGTCCACCGGCCCGGAAGCCTGCCCGGCGCAACCCACTGCCACCAGCAGCAGCGCCACGGAGAGAACAACGGCTCGCATCTTACGCCGCCGCCCCTTCTTTGCCGGCCTTCTGTTTGAGCAGCGGCAGCACGCGGGCGACGAGCGCCTTGGCCGTCAAACCGTGATTCTCGCGCAACACCGGGATGTTGCCGTGTTCGATGAACTGGTCCGGCCAACCCAACCGCACCACCGGCACCGGGATGCGTGCCTCGTTGAGGTGTTCCATCACCGCGCAGCCGTAGCCGTTGGTCAGCACGTGGTCTTCCAGCGTGCACACCACTTCCACCGAACGCGCCCAGAACTCCAGCATCGCCGTGTCCATCGGCTTGATCCAACGCGGGTTGATGACCGCGGCGCTGATCCCCTGCGCTTCGAGCAGGTCGGCCGCTTCCTCGGCCATCGTGCACATGCCGCCCAGGCCGAACAGCGCGACCTGCGCCGTCCCGCCCTTGCCGTGGCGGACGACCTCGGCCTTGCCGATCTCCAGGAGTTTAGGCTGCGGCTTCGGCTTGGCCCCCGTGCCCGCACCGCGCGGGTAGCGGATGGCGATGGGGCCTTCATGGTAGTTCGCCATCGTCCAGAGCATATCGGCGAATTCTTCTTCGTCCTTGGGCTGCATGAACACCGTGTTGGGCACGTGGCGCATGTAGCCGATGTCGAAGAGCCCGTGGTGCGTCGGGCCGTCGTCGCCCGAGAGTCCGGCGCGGTCCATGCACAGGCGCACGTTGAGCTTTTGCAGCGCCATGTCGTGGATGATCATGTCGTAGGCGCGCTGCATGAACGTCGAGTAGATCGCCAGGAACGGCGACATCCCCTGCACCGCCAAGCCGCACGCGAAGAGCGCCGCGTGTTCCTCGGCGATGCCCACGTCATAATACTTCTTCGGGTGGCGCTTCTGGAAACGCCCCAGCCCCGTGCCGCTCGGCATCGCGCCCGTGATGGCGACGACCTTCGAGTTATTGTCGGCAAAGTTGGCGATGGTGTCACCCAAGATTTCTGAATAGGTGGGGAGTGCAGCCGCGGCGGTTTCGCCGGTCTCCAGCTTGTACTTGCCCAAGCCATGGAACTTGTCGGGCTGCTGCAACGCGGGCGAGTAGCCCTTGCCCTTCTTGGTGAGGATGTGGAGGATGACGGGCTCTTCCTGCGTCTTGAGGAACTCGAAGGTGCGGATGAGCAGCGCCGTGTCGTGCCCGTCGATGGGTCCGTAGTAGCGCAGCCCGAGGTCCTCGAAGAGCACGCTGGGCAGGAGCACGTTCTTGAGGCCCGCTTCCACGCGGCCGGCGAGGTTGAGCACGCCCTTGCCGCCGATGGCCTGGATGAAGCGGCCCGCCTGCTCGTGCAGGTGCTTGTAGGTGGGGCTCGTGGCGATGCGGTTAAAATAGCCCGCCATGGCGCCGACGTTCTTGGCGATGGACCATTCGTTGTCGTTGAGTACGACGATGAATTTCTTCGTGGTCTCGGCCACGTTGTTGAGCGCCTCGTAGCTCACCCCGCAGGTGAACGCCGCGTCGCCCGCCACCGCGACGACGTGCTCGTTGCCCCCTCGCTGGTCGCGGCCGGCCGCCATGCCCAGCGCCGCGGAGAGCGCCGTGCCCGCGTGGCCCGCGCCGTAGCAGTCGTGCTCACTCTCGGTGCGCAGCATGAATCCGTTGAGTCCCTGGTACTGGCGGATGCTCTTGATGTCGCCCGGACGGCCCTTGGGCGTGAACATCTTGTGGACGTACGCCTGGTGGCTCACGTCAAAGACGAATTTGTCCTTGGGCGTGTCGAAGACGCGGTGGAGCGCGATGGTCAGTTCGACCACGCCGAGGTTCGGCCCGAGATGGCCGCCGACCCCATGCGGGTTGGACTCGCTCATCACGTAGATGAGTTCCT
>CAXUIU010000475.1:2475-2866 GCA_964250955.1 uncultured Chthoniobacterales bacterium
AGGCAACGCCTTGAGGTCGGCAGGTGACTGGATCTTGTCGAGGAGACGCACCTTGGGTTCCGCGATGGGCGGGCCTGGACGGAGAACGGTTCAGAAGAGGCTGACTTCATTGGGATTCTTGGGCGGACGGGCAGCCGCAGACGGCGTGGGCGACGGCTGCTTGGCGGTTTCGCGGGCGGCGGCCGGGGTCATTTCGCTGACCTGAGCCTGGCCGGCGGCGTCGCGGGTGATGATCTCGATGCGCTGTTCGGCGGCGCTCAGGCGCTCGTTGCAAACGCGCACCAGTCTGATGCCTTCCTCGTAGGAACGGATGAGTTCCTCCAGGGGCAGGCGGGCGTTTTCCATCTGGCCGACGAGCGTTTCGAGCCGTTCCATCGCGCTCTCAAAACTC
>CAXUIU010000476.1:0-2844 GCA_964250955.1 uncultured Chthoniobacterales bacterium
GTGCTGGTGGGGATGGCCCCGCGCATGCTGCCGGGCGGGGAGTTTCGCGGAGGACTGGGATTGCTGGCGGCGGCGGCGACTTATTTTTGGCTGATCCATCGCGGGCGTCCGCCGCGTTGGACGCGCCGTTGGCCGAAGGAGGCGACCGTCGGCGGGATGTTCGCGCTGGGCACCGTGTTTTTCGCCCTGGGCCGGTCGTCCTCGGTGCCGTTGGCGGTGACCGTGGCGCTCTTCGGCGTGACCTGCTTCTTGAACTGCGCGCTGATCACTTCCTGGGAACGCGGCCTCGGTGACCGGCGCGACCCTGCCTCTCTGCTCAACGCCTTCCCACGGTTGGTGAACGACGGCGGTCTGCGCCACCTCTGTGTGCTGACGGCGCTGCTTGCGGCGGCTCTCGCCCTGGAGTGGCGCACGCCGTTGTTGTTGCCGGTGGCCTTGGCAGCGGCGGCCCTGGCTTGCCTGGACGGTGGGCGGCGGCATTGCTCGGCTGACGCGTTGCGCTGCCTGGTGGACGTTGTGATGTTGACGCCGTGCGTTTGTCTCGGGTTCGCCGCTGTGTGCCAGTGAACCTCTTCTCGCTTTCCGGTATGAAAATCCTCCGACTTCTCCTCCCGTGCTTGCTGGCTGCCGCGTTGTCCGTTGCACGCGCGGAGACGGTCGTGCTCACCGGCGCACGCCTCATCGACGGCACCGGCCACGATCCCATCGAAAAAGCCTTCCTCGTCGTCGCCGACGGCCGGATCGCCGCCGCTGGCGCCATGGGTGCGGACTACCAGCCGCCCAGCGGTGCGAGGGTGATCGACGCCCGCGGACGCACGATCATCCCCGGTCTCATCAGCGCGCACAGCCACCTCGGGCTCGTCAAAGGCGCTTCCGCCGCCAACCCCGAGAACTACACCCGCGAGAACGTCGCCCACCAACTCGATGTGTACGAGGGCCTCGGCGTCACCGCCGTGATTTCGCTGGGCACCAACCGCGACGTGCTCTACGCCTGGCGCGACGAACAACGCGCGGGCACCCTCGGCGGCGCGAACATTTTCACCGCCGACCGCGGCATCGGCGTGCCCGGGGGCGTACCGCCGTTCCCGTTGCCCGGCGATCAGGTCTACCGTCCGAAGAACGCCGAGGAAGCCCGTGCCGCCGTCCGCGAAACCGCCGCGCGGCACCCCGACCTCGTCAAGCTTTGGCTCGACGACATGTTCGGCAAGTTTCCCAAGATGGAGCCGGAGGTTTACCGCGCCGCCGTCGACGAAGCCCACGCCGCCGTGGACGAGGCGCACCGCCACGGGCTGCGGGTGGCCGCGCACCTGTTCTATTTGCAGGACGCCAAGGCGCTGGCGGGTGCCGGGGTAGACGTGTTCGCCCACAGCGTCCGCGACCTGCCCATCGATGCCGAACTCATCGCCGCCATGAAGGCGCATGGCATCGCCTACATCCCGACTCTGGCGTTGGACGAATCCCAGTTCGTTTACGCCGAACAGCCCGCGTGGATGCACGAACCTGGCTTCGAGGTCTCCGCAGGTCCGCAGCTTCTGAAGACGTGGCTCGGACCGGAGTACCGGCAGAAGATCATCGCCGATCCGATGACGCCCAAGAACAAGGCGGCGTTCGCCATGGGCCTGCGCAACGTCAAGACCCTCGCCGATGCCGGGGTGACGATCGCCATGGGCACAGACTCCGGGGCGATGCCGACGCGGCTGGCCGGCTGGGCCGAACACCGCGAACTCCAATTGCTCGTCCAGGCCGGCCTGACCCCGATGCAGGCGCTCGTCTGCGCGACGGCGGGCAGCGCGCGGGTCCTCGGCCAGGATGCCGACCGCGGCACGTTGGAGCCGGGCAAACGCGCGGACTTCCTCGTGCTCGAAGGGAATCCACTCGACGGCATCGAAGCCACCCTGCGTCTCGACACGGTCTGGCACGGGGGGCGGCCGGTGGTACCGCTGACCAAACGACCGTTGTCCGAGTAGCCTTTCCCAATAAGGCGTTGTCTCGCCCGCGCGCTTCGGATAAAGGAAAAGGACCGCCCGCTTCCCTATGAACACCCTTCCTCTCGCTGGAACCCCGCTCTTCCGAGGCTTGGCGGCCTTCACGTTGCTGGAACTGCTCGTGGTGATCTCCATCATTGCGGTGCTTGCCGGCGTCTTGCTGCCGGTGTCCAATTCGGTGATGGACAGCGCTCGCAAGACCGAGGCGAAGTCCACCGAGAGCCAGATCGTCACGGCAGTCAAAAGTTTCCAGACGGACTACGGCGTTTATCCGAACCCCGCGCCCGGGGTAGCGAGTGACAAGACTTGGAGGAACGACACCAACCAGTCCCTTTTTAGCATCCTGCGCGCCCTCGATGATGCGACGAGCTCGGTCAACACCCGGCGCATCGTGTACTTCGAAGGGAAGGATGTGAAGACACCCTCGACGCCAAAGAGCGGCTTTGCCACCCAGGATGCATCCAACACGGTGAGTGGAATTACTTTCACGGTAAAAACGGGTGGTCTGACCGATCCCTGGGGGAATGGATATTACGTCCGCTATGACACCGGATATAGCGATGCGGTCCTGCATCCATACACCAACGACGGTGACGCACAGAACGAAACATCCTCTACGGCCAACGATACGTTGCACTTTGGGATAATCGCTTGGTCGTACGGCAAGGATGGACAGAAGGGCAACAAAAACAGCACTGGCACCGCGCCAAACTACACTTACGGCGACGACGTGCTCTCCTGGCAGTGAGCGAGCGTGCTTGACGCGGCGCGTGCCCGGCCTTACAACATCTGGCGTTGTCTTCACGCGGGTGTAGTTCAATGGTAGAACGGCAGCTTCCCAAGCTGCATACGAGGGTTC
>CAXUIU010000477.1:0-2842 GCA_964250955.1 uncultured Chthoniobacterales bacterium
CCATGCCGACCGCGCGCCGCTCGGTTCCTTCCCCGGCGAAAGTCGCCTGGCCCTTGATCTGGAGCCAACGCAGACTGCCGTCACGCTGACGCACCCGGTACTCGGTGAAATACGGCTGCGGGTCCTCCGGCCGCAACGCGGCTTGCAGTGCCTGCTCCCGGTGGGTGAGATCCTCGGGCGGAATCATGGCCAGCACTTTGGCCGTCTCGGGCTGGCGGGTAGGAAAATCGTAGAAGCTTTGGGCGCGTTCGTCCCACTCCACCTGGCCTGTCGCCAAGTCGTGGTGCCACCAGCCCATCTGCGCCGAGTCTAACGCCAAGCGTCGCTGCTCGGCGACCTGAGCGGTCGCCTTTTGCGCCAGCTTGCGCTCGGTCAAATCCACTCCCTGAACGAAGATCCCGTCCACGCTGCCGTCCGCCGCCCGCGTTGGCTGGAAGACAAAGTCGATGAAGCGTTCAACCGGCGACCGTCCTGGTTCGCTCCGGAGTAGGACCGTCGCATCCTTACCGGCATAGGCTTCGCCGGTGGCGTAAACTTGGTCGAGCAACTCGAGGAATCCTTGGCCTTCCAGTTCCGGAAGAACCTCCCGTACCGACCGCTGGAGAATGTCCTGAGCAGGCCGACCGACGAGCTGGCAGTACCTGTCATTGGCAAACTCGTAGACGTGCTGCGGCCCGCGCAGCACCACGATGAAGGAGGGCGAGCGCCGGAAAGCCTCGATGAGTCGGTCACGCTCGGAGTCCGTCTTGGCGGTCAGTGCCTGCTCGGCCTCGCGCAGTCGCTGCTCGTTGTGGTGCGCTTCGAGTTCGGTCAGCGCAAAACCAACCAGTTCACGCAGGGTGTTCTGCTCATCCTCCGTCCAAACACGCGGCACCGAGTCGATGGCACACAGCGAACCAAGCACCTGGCCGCTGCTGATCGTTAGGGGCATGCCGAGATAAGAGACGACGTTGAGGTCTCTGATGGCAGGGTTGCACGCCACTCGTTCGTCCAAGCGGGCATCCTGGATCACCAAGGGCTCGCCCGTGGCGGCCACGTGCTGGCAAAAGGAATGGGAGATCGGCGTCTGCCGCTGGTCGAACGGGGCGGGCAGCGTTCCGTACATCCCGGGGAACTGCTGGCGTGTCTCCTCGACGAGGCTCACGAGCGCCACGGGTACCCGCAAGAGCTTGCCTACCAAGGCAGCCAGTCGATCCAACGCGGGGACGGCACGAACCGCCGTTTCATCCTTTCTGCCGTCTGTTCTAGGCACGGCTGATTGTTGCGGGCGCTGGAACATTTTGAAAAAACGCAACGACTGTAGGCCACGCGGAAGATGCCGCCTGCCCCAATCGAGATTGGGAACAACCTACTCCGCCGGAAGGCTTCACACCAATCCAGTTTGGCACTCATTTCACGGAGCTAGAAGAATGGGTGCAGCATTGAGTCAAACAACCAAAGGCACGCCCACCTGCGAACCGGATCACCTCATGTGCTCCTTGGCAGCACAGCCGGAAAGCGTGCAAAGCCAGCCGTCGCCGTGCTCCTCCGTCACAGTCAGCGCCAGCGCGCAGGCGGCGGTCGCGGTGATCACACCCGAGAGACTAAAGCACTTCCAGGAACGCATCCGCGCGCAGTGCAAGAAACAGTTGGATCGAGAGGTCGCAGTCATGCCCCACCACGCAGCGCCGCCAAGTCCACCCGCGCGCAAGGTCCAGATTGCCGCTCAGGGCCTCGCAGCACGCGAGGTCGTAGTACGTCGCTGCCTCGCGTGGGAACTACTCTACGGTTTCCAGTAGAGTGCCTAGCACACGCTCCGGGTCTTGCGGGTGGCGCGTGGCCATGGGGAGGGCCGTTGCACAGTCGACGTGTTGGCCCGAGTTGGAGTGCGTTGCCTTACTTCGCGCGCGTGGAATCATCACGCAGCTTCTTGATGTCGTTGTGCGCGGCCAGCACGGCGTCGTGCTGTGTTTGTACTAACGCCTTGGCCGACGCATTCAGGCTGGCATCCGCCAGGGCCAGCCGGTAAGACTTGACGGCGCTGTCCTCGCCGCGCTCGCACTCGGCCAAGATGCCGTGGCGGTCTTGGCTCGTCAGCACGTTCTTGAGGCCAATCCAACTGCGGTGCACCGCGCTGGTCGCCGTGCCGCTGGTTGCCGGTTTTACGTTGCCAAGCTCTGAAACCGCTTTCTGGAGTTGCTCGGCGAACTCGTGTCGCTGCCCGGCGTAGCCGCCGAAGAGCTTCTTGAGGTCCGCGTCGTGCGTCGCGTCGGCCACCTGCTGGTAGCCCTTCTCCCCGTCTTTGAGGGCTTCAATGAGGGTGTTGAGCGTCGAGATCGTTTTCTGCGGGTCAGGAGATTCCATAAGTGGGTCCTGATTCGACCATTGTGCGCCCTTCGGTTTACAATTGTTTCACCGTGAGGACGTGTTGATGGTTTTCGATAGCGGCACCGCACGAAAAAACGACTGCTGCGTCCCCGTTAGCGGTCAGTCAAACTACCAAGCTGGTCTCCGGCATTTACCTGACAAACGGGCCGGCACGATGGTAAAGGTCCCTTCGTGCCGACTCGTTTTGCCTAGCGCCGTTGATTGAGGCCCCTGCAACTGGTCCGGTTTCAGTGAGAGGTTCCTACCCACAAGAGAGAGGAACCGACCATGAAACAGAAAAGCGACACACGACTGAGGAGATCATCCGCATTTTGCGCGAGGCCGACCAGAGCAAGGACTTGGAGGCAGTCCTCCGCAAGCACAACGTGTCAGCGGCGAGTTTTTATCGCTGGAAAAAAGAAGTTTGGCGGCATGGAACTAAAGGACGCGCGCAAGTACCGGCAGCTCGAAAAGGAGAACGCTGAGCTCAAGCAGA
>CAXUIU010000478.1:0-2837 GCA_964250955.1 uncultured Chthoniobacterales bacterium
GGGTGGGCCTCCCGGGCACCGTCACCACGGTCCGCCGCCCGGGGATCGACTCTTCGATATGCTTGACACGAACGGCGACGGCGTGATCTCCGCCGACGAGATGGCTGCCGCTGCCACGGCGCTCAAAAAAGCCGCCAACCGTGACGGCGTCATCGACCGCCGCGACTTCCGCCCGCCGCCCCCGCCGCCCGCGCCGGCGGATTGAGCCTGCCGGGCCGGAATACATGGCGCCGCCGGGGCGGGTGCGTTAAAAAAGACGCACCCGTCCCTCATACATGTCCAGCCAGACCGTCTACCTTGTTGCCAGCGGCGACCTCCGCGAATCCGCCAACCAGAAGTGCGAACCCGCGCAGGCCGCGATGGAGGCCCAGGTGGTCGCCGCCGTCGAGCGCGAGGGCTGGACTGTCCGGCGCGCGCATTCCTTCAACGAACAAAAGGGCCACGGCTTCATCGACAGCCAGAAGTACGGCATGGAAGTCTTCCGCACGATCCCGGCCGACGTGCCGCTGATCGTCGCCGAGGCCGTCTGGCAGTACTCGCACCACGTGCTGCCTGGCCTCACCGCGCACTGCGGGCCGATCCTCACCGTCGCTAACTGGAGCGGCACCTGGCCGGGCCTCGTCGGAATGCTCAACCTCAACGGCTCGCTGACCAAGGCGGGCGTGCGGTATTCCACGCTGTGGAGCGAGGATTTTCAGGACGAGTTCTTCACGAAAGGACTCCATCAATGGCTCAAGAAGGGCCACGTCGAGCATGACTTGGCGCACGTCCGGCGTTTCAAGAAGAAGACCGCCGGTGACGCCGCGGCCGTGGGCAAGAATTTCGCCAAGCGGCTGCGACGCGAGCAGGCGATCCTGGGCGTGTTCGACGAAGGCTGCATGGGCATGTACAACGCCATCCTCCCCGACGAACTGCTGCACGCGACGGGAGTTTTCAAGGAGCGGCTGAGCCAATCGACGCTGTTTGCACGCATGGGCACGGTCCACGACCACGAGGCGCGCGGCGTGTACGACTGGCTGCGTGAACGGGGGACCCAGTTCCACCTCGGTCCCGACGAGACGCACGACCTGACGGAGGCGCAGGTGCTCGCGCAGTGCAAGATGTACGTCGCCGCCGTGCGGATCGCCGACGAGTTCGGCTGCGCGGCGATTGGCATCCAGTACCAGCAGGGCCTGAAGGACCTCGCGCCGGCCAGCGACCTCGTGGAAGGACTGCTCAACAACACCGAGCGTCCGCCCGTTTACCACGAAAAAACCGGCCTGGAACTATTCCCGGGCGAGGCGCTGCCGCACTTCAACGAGGTGGACGAATGCGCCGGCCTGGACGGACTGGTCACCTACCGGCTCTGGCGCGAACTCGGCTACCCGCCCGAGAACACCCTCCACGACCTGCGTTGGGGTCGGCACTACCAGGGCGGGGACGTGGACGACTACGTGTGGGTGTTCCTGATCTCGGGCGCGGCCCCGGCGGCGCACTTCGTCGGCGGGTACGCCGGGGCGAGCAGTGAACGGCAGCCGTCGATGTACTTCCGGCTGGGCGGCGGCACGCTCAAAGGGGTCAGCAAGCCGGGCTGGATCGTGTGGAGCCGCGTGTACGTCGAGGACGGTGCGCTGCGCTACGACACGGGCGTGGGCAAAGTCGTCGCCCTGCCGGAGGAGGAGACCGCCGAACGCTGGCGGCTGACGACCTCGCAGTGGCCGATCATGCACGCCGTTTTGCCCGGCATCACGCGTGACCAGATGATGGCTCGCCACAAGGCCAACCATATCCAGGTCGTCTACGCGCCGGACGAGGCGAGCGCCCGGCACGGGATGTTCGCCAAGGCGGCGGCGATGAAGGAACTTGGGCTGAAGTGCTTCCTCTGTGGGGAGTGCTAGCTCACGGTGCGCGCAGGCATCACCCGATCCTCGGGCACGATCTTCTCCATGAGCTTGGCGGCTGTCAGGTAGGCCACCACGCCCAAGCCCACCTTGTTGTAAACGTCAGCCACCGAGAAGGCGATGTGCACCCAGTTCAGGTTGGCCTGCGGGAACAGGGTGGGCACCATGTAGCCGAGCGGGTACACGCCCCAGGTCGTCACCGTCGCGTACGCCAGCCAACGGTAGGCAAGGCGTTCCTCTGGTTCGGCCTGGTGAGCGAATCGATGGTAGACCCGATACAGCAGGACCGGGATGGCCAGGTAGAACAGCGTCGAGACTCCACCCCAAAGATAGTGCGGTCCGGCCTGGACCAGCCCATCGTCGCCGATCTGCTGTTCGCCGATGTAGCCACAGAGCACCATCAGCACGTCCGCCGCCAACAGGATGCCCAGCGTGCCGGGTGCTTGGTGGGGTTTGACGCGGAGCATCATCACATTTTTGACGAGCAGGAGCGGGGTCGTCACCGTCCAGTCCATGTAGCGGTACTGAGCGATGTTGACGTAGGCCTGATAGATAAGTCGGTGCCGCTCGGCCGGGTCGTCGGTGGCGACGAAGGTTTCCAAGGCCGCGTGGTAGTAGGTGCGGATCAACGCGTATGACACGCCGGCCGCCAGGCAAATCAACGCGGTGATCGTCGCCGAAGTGCGGTGGGCCGGGTGCACCGCCTCCTTGGAAGCCAGGCAGAAAACCGTCATCACGAGGAAGCACAGGATCGTGGCCTCCAGCGTGTATTCGGTCAGCATTTGTACCAACCCGGCCTGCCCGGCGTTGGTCACGAAAAACTCGTGCAGCTTCATGGCTTGGTTGACGCGGTGCTCCCGGAGCGGTGCGCCTTGCGTTTCAACGGCGAGGACGGACCAGCATCAGCCCACGGTGCGGCCGGCCAGCACTTCTTCCTTGGGCACGATCTTCTCCATG
>CAXUIU010000479.1:0-2836 GCA_964250955.1 uncultured Chthoniobacterales bacterium
TGCGCCCGGCTACCCGAACCAACCCGGCGGCTACCCGCAACAGCCCGGCTACCCGCCGCCGGTGCCGAACCGGGGTCTGGGCTGCTTCGCCAAGGGCTGCATCACGGTGGTCATCATCCTCATGCTGTTGGGCGTGCTGGTCGGCGGGGCGGGCTGGTACATGGTGAACACCTTCAAGATGTTCGTCTCGGACAAGCCCGTGTCGGTGCGGCCCTTCCAACCCAGCGATGCGCAGTACCAGGACGTGCAGCGGCGTTACACCGAGTTCGTCCAGGCGATCAACGCCGGCAAGGCGGCGACGTTCTCGCTGTCGGCCGACGACCTCAACACGCTCCTGGCCCGCGACCCGGACTTCAAGAAGAACCGCGGACGCATCTTCGTGGACATCAAGGACAGCGAGATCATGGCCGAGGCGTCCTTCCCCGTGAACAACAGCGGCAGCCGCGGGCAGAAGGCATATTTTAACGGCCGGGTGTACTTCTCCGCGTCGTACACCGACGACGAGGCGGCCATGCACGTGCGCAAGGTCGAGTCGCTCGACGGCCAGACGATGTCCGACTTCGTGCTGCGCTTCTTCAACCAGATCGACATCAGCCAGATCTTCAACAACGCCATGCGCGACGCCCGCCGGCGCGGCGAGTCGTGGGCGGAGGCGATGGAAAAGGTGGACAAGATCGTCGTCGAGAACGGACGGATCGTCGTCACCGCCAAGGAAGGCGAACCCGCGACCAACCCCGTGCCGTTGCCTGGTCAATCGCCCAAGCCGACGGTTGATAAGGAGGACGAAGGAGAGTAGGGTGAAGATGGCTCCGGTGCCCGTGGCCGCAGCCCCTCCTGAATGTTCGACGTTCGTGAAAAACCTAAGTCCGTCACGCGTGCCCTGCTCGTCGGTGCGTGGTGGAAGCCGCAGACGGTGGAAGAAGCGCGTAGCCTGCTCGACGAGTTAGGCGAGTTGGTGGACACCCTCGGTCTGACCGTCGCCGGGCAGAACCTCGCCAAGATCGAGCGCCCCCAGGCTACCTATCTCGTCGGCACCGGCAAGGCCGAGGAGATCGCCACCCAAGCCAAAGCGCAGGAGTGCGATGTCATCATCTTCGACAACGAGTTGACTCCCGGCCAGCAGCGCAAGTGGGAGGAACTCAGCGGCCTCGCCGTCATCGACCGCGAGGAAGTCATCCTCGATATTTTCAACGGCCGCGCCCGCACGCACGAGGCCCGGCTCCAGGTCGAACTCGCCCGCATGGAGTATTCCCTGCCGCGCCTGGCCCGGCTGTGGGGGCATCTTTCCCGCCAGCAGGGCGGCGGCCTCGGCGGCAAGGGCGAGGGCGAGAGCCAGCTCGAAATCGATCGCCGGCTGGTGCGCCGACGCATCGACACGGTCAAGGCGGAGTTGGAAGAAGTCCGCAGCCGCCGCGCCACCCAGCGCAAGCAGCGCGAGCGCACCCCCGTGCCGCACGCCGCCATCGTCGGTTACACCAACGCGGGCAAGTCGTCGCTGTTGAAGAAACTCACCGGTGCGGACGTGCTCGTCGAAGACAAGCTCTTCGCCACGCTCGACCCGACGACCCGGCGCATCGACCTGCCCGGCGGCCAACCGCTCCTTTTGACTGACACGGTCGGCTTCGTGCGCAAGCTGCCGCACCGGTTGGTGGAGGCGTTCAAGTCCACGCTGGAAGAGGCGCTCCTATCCGACTTCCTCGTCCACCTGCTCGACGCCAGCCAGCCGGAAATCTTCGCCTTCCACAAGACGACGATGGACGTGCTGGCCGAACTCGGCGCCCAGGAAAAACGGGTCATCACGGTCTTCAACAAGATCGACTTGCTCGGCCCCGACGACCCGATCCTCAATGGCTTGCGGCGACACTTCCCGGAGGCGATCTTCGTCTCCACGCGCACCGGAGCGGGCCTGGACGAACTCCAAGGCCGCATGGCCGACCAGCTCGCCGGCCGCGTGGAAGCGGTCGAACTCCTCCTGCCCCCCGAGCGCGGCGATCTGCTGAGCACCTTGCACCGCGCTGGGCACGTCCTCTCGACCGAGTACACGGAGGCGGGCACGCACGTCCACGCTACCTTACCGCCCAAGCTGCTCGCTCCCTTCGAGTCCTACCGCCTGGAACCCGGCCAAGTTTCCGAACAGGCCGCCGAGCGGCCGGTGGTCCCAATTGGTAGGGATGCCTCTCCGAGGCAGTCCCTGATTTCTTCTGGCTAGCCGTTCATCGGCAGAAAATTTAGGGATGCCCCGGAGAGGCGTCCCTACCGTGGTCACAAACACCTCACGGCCACTTTTTGGCTGGACGTTTGACCCGCGTTGGTGCTAGAACCCGCGCGGAAAACCTCCGCCATGAGAGTCCTCCTTGTTCTGATCGTCCTCGCTCTCGCCGCCGGCGCAGCGTACCAGTTTTACTTCAAGACCCATCCCCTCTCCTTCCTGCAAGGACCGGAGGCGGCGGCCAAGAAGGACGCGGCAGCCGTCGCCAAGAAAGATTTCAGGGACCTGAGCAACCTGCTCCAGGGCGACATGGACCACATTCCGCACGATCTGCGCGAGGCTCGGCAGATGCCCAACCACGCCTACGACGTGAAGGGACGCATCGCGCCGTACCTCGATCTGCACGAGGAATACAGGACGGTGACCCAGGTCTGCGACGCAATCATCGGCGCAGACCAGGACTTCGGCGAGCGCCAGGGCAAGTGCGGCCTGGCCAAGCCCGGCCTCGGCTCCTCGGCTCAGGAACGCGCCCGCGCCGCCGCCGGCGTGCACACCGAGGCCTACAAGCAGCAGGAACCTCTCTGGGACAGCCGCCGCCGACAGATCGACAGCGAGGTCCGCGCTAAA
>CAXUIU010000480.1:0-2832 GCA_964250955.1 uncultured Chthoniobacterales bacterium
GGCTTCAAGAGCTTGGCCGAGAACATCGACAGCACCACGGCGGGCGGCAAGCGGATCTTCCACATCTTTGCTTCCTTGGCAGAGTTCGAGCGCGCCTTGATCCGGGAACGCACTTTGGCGGGCTTGGCCGCCGCGCGGGCTCGTGGGCGCGTAGGCGGGCGGCCCAAGAACACGGACACGCGCAAGCAGGCGATGGCCATGTCACTGCTTGCCGATCCAGCCAACAGCGTGACAGCCGTGTGCCGCTTGCTCAAAGTGTCGCGCTCCACCGCTTACCGACTGGCACGCGCCGGAGCGGCGGCTGCCAAAACGGCCAAGAAAGCTTTTATAGCAAAGCCAGCCACGAAAGCTAGCAGCCGTGCCGGGAAGAAGGGCAAGGCTGCCACGAAGCCTCAAGCCGCTACACGCACTAACAAAAAGACTGCCTCCCCAACGCAGCAGCCGTCGGCAAGAAGGAAAGCAAAAACCAAGTAAAAATCTCGGCAAAGAGAAGGTTGTCGGCGCAACTTCCCGTCCGAGTTGATCGGGTGAAAAAGCTCCAAGGAGAGAGGGAACAGTCGACAAGTTAGGGTAACGAGTAACAGCCGACGAGTGCATCCTTAATCAGTTGCGCCCCTACGAGCATCGCCGACTACGAAACCGTTTTCTCGCCTTGGACCATCGCGGCGGGTTAACAAACGGCGCGCTGGCTCCGATCCAGCATTCCACCTTTGACCAAAGGTGGGCCGAACGACCGGTCCATGCGGGCTGGGGATGGGAGTGTCAGAACCGTGAGCCGGCATAAGCACTCTTCAAGAGAGCGCCCAAGCCAACGTTTTTCCGTTTACTGCCGCCCGTTTTTTGTTTGTAGTGCTTGCCGATGCACCTGGATCTCCGCTTGCGCCCGCGCCTGACCGCTTTCACCACGGCCTCTCTCCTGCTGTTTGGAGCCAGCGTCCAGCCGACTCTGACGCTCGCGCAGACGCCGGCCGCCTCCCCGGTCCTCGGTTCTGCGAACACCGTCACGGCCGACCCGCCGGTCACTCGCCCGGGCACCTCGCCCACCGTGGTGCCGCTCTTCAACGCCGTCACCTTCACCGACTTCAACCCCCGCCCGTTTGCCTACGCGCCCCCAGCCAATCCACGCGGCCCCTGGGCAAAGATCGTGTTCGTCGCCGATTTTTCAGTGAGTGCCGGCCGGCAGTTCGACCGCACCGCTCAGATCACCATCGGCAACGTCAACGTGTACTACGGCACGACGGCTGAGCCCTCCGCCGCCGTGAGCCCCACTTGGCACGTCGAGCGCGACATCACTGACGACGCCACCCTCCTGGCGAGTACCCAGCCTGGAGCCGCGTACCTGGGCAACTTGGTCAACGGCACCTACACGGGCATCATCCAGGGCAGCGCTCATCTGGAGTTCTATCCCCCGGCGAAAGGCACGCCCGCGCCGCCCGTTCCCGACGTGGTGCTTGGCCTGCCCACCGCGACGGGCGGGGCGGCGACGCTTTCCACCGGCGACCAAGCGCTGACCGAGACCTTCACGCTGCCCCGCAACGTCGAGCGAGCGTACCTCGACGTGTTCACCCAGAGCCAGGGCTCGGACGAGTTCTGGTACACCAGCGTGCCCGACGACCTGGCGGCCGAACTGCAAAGCAGCCCCGGCACCGCCTTCCGAGAAGCGGAGATCAGCGTGGACGGCCAGCCGGCCGGGCTCGCGCCGGTGTACCCCTGGATCTACACGGGCGGCATCGATCCTTATTTGTGGCGGCCCATCCCCGGCGTGCAGACGCTTAACTTCGTGCCGTTCCGCGTCGATCTGACACCATTTGCGGGGTTGCTGAGCAACGGCGCGCCGCACCAAGTCAGCCTGCGGGTCGCCGGCGCCGATAACTACTTCCTGGCCACGGCTACTCTTTATTTGTACTTGGATCGAGGCTCGACCCAAGTAACCGGGGGCCTGACCGCCAACAGTCTCCAGCCGCCATCGCCCGTCGTGCAAACCAACATTTCGACGGCGACCGGCTATCCAAATGGCACGGTGTCCGTTACATCCGCGCGCCGGTTCACCGTTGCCGGCTACGCGCAGACTTCCCACGGGCGGGTGGACACGCAGATCCAGGGCGCGGTGAACTTCTCGAACCAACAAAACTTCACCATCTCCGCCACGCAGTACGTGCAGGAGATCCGACAAACGTCGACGCTCGGGTTGGTGATCCAGCGGCAGGAGGGTGTGCGGAGGTCAAGCGAGGTACAGAGCTTTAGCTACCCGCTGACGCTCAAGATCGCGGAGGCCATCGCGCCGGACGGTTCCGCCACGCAGGCCACCACGGTGGTCCAACAGTACTTGACCCAAGACGCGGCCCTCGTCGGCCTGCTGCCCTCGCTGCGGACGATCACCAACGAAGTCGACGCGGCCGACACCCTGCAAATCAGCGCCGCCGGGGCGATCACCGGGCACACGGGCCAGAGTAGCCGCCAGCGCTACTTCCGCTTCGGCACCAACGACGGCGTCTACGAGCGTCAGATCACCGCTGCCGGCAACGTGTTGACCGCAGTGTCACCGCGATGATTCGCTGAAGGCGTCCGGGCCGCCGGATGAACGCCCCCGTGACTCGGAAGAAGCTCGGGGTCACCGCCTTGATCCGCACCGCCGTGCTGCTGTGGTGGTGGATTCGAGTGTCTGAGAGGAGGTAAAGCTAGGGATGGTCGAGCGTGAACACGAGCGGCCTGCGGTCACTTCTTGTTGATCTTCAGCAAATTGGCGTGTCAAAAAACAGTCGTCATGCTGCAATGGATCCTACCAAGTGTTCAGCAGGGAGGCGGAAGGCTGGTTGTTTGGACAAAGCGGCG
>CAXUIU010000481.1:0-2810 GCA_964250955.1 uncultured Chthoniobacterales bacterium
AAGGCTGCCTACACGCTGTCGATGGCGATCGCCGCCGGGGTGATCGTCGCGCGGATGTCCAGTTCGTGCGGCGTCACGGTGCGCACCACGCCCAGCAGCAGCCCACGCGGGAACACCCCGCCCGACGCTCCGTAGCTGAACACCTTCTGGCCCGGGGCAATCTGCGCGGTCTTGGGCAGGAAGTTGAGCACGGTCTCGGGTGAGCCGAAGTCCATGAAGCGTTCGCCCGAGACGAGGCCCTTGTCGCGTGATTCGACAGGCAGGTCACCCGAACCCTCGACGTACGCGCTGACCTTGCAGTTCTCGTCCGTGATGAGCAGCACGACCGCCGTGTTGGCGGCGACGGTGGTGGTCTTGCCGACGAGGCCCTGGTCGGTGACCACGGGCATGTCGCTGTCCAGCCCGTCGGCCTCGCCGCGGTCGATCTGCACGGTGCTCCACCACGTCGAGGTGCTCCGCGCGATGATGCGCGCCGGGATCAGGCTGAAATTTGACCGCTGCTTGAAGCCGAGCGCGTCGCGCAAGCGGTTGTTCTCGGCGATTTTCTCGTTCATCAGCTCGTTGGCGGTGCGAAGCTGTTCGTTCTCGACGCGGAGTTGGCCGACCTCATGTTCGAGCTGGTCCAAGGTTTTGAGCCCGTTGCCGAACGCCTGGAACTGGGAGGCGGTCGACTGCGTGGCCGTCTGGATGGGCCGGACGAGTTCGAGCACGCGCTGCTGGAGTCGTTGCGCGACGGCCGTGCGCATGGTCAGCACCAGCACGGCCAGCGCGACGAAGACGCCCAGCGCGATGATCGAGGAGCGGGACATTGGTTAAATGACAAATGACGAAGGCAGAAGGCGGAGGACAGAAGGCAAAAGGCACCGCGCACGGCTTCTTCTGCCCTTCGTCATTCGTCACTTCCTCTCATCTCCACGAACGCTCGCTGGAAGCCACCTGGCGTAGGAACTTAATCTCGCTCAACACCTTGCCCGTGCCCTCGGCCACGGCGGAGAGCGGGTCCTCGGCGACGTGCACGGGCAGGCCGGTCTCCTGTTTGAGGAGTTCGTCCAACCCGCGCAACAGCGCCCCGCCGCCCGCCAGCACGAGGCCGCGGTCCACGAGGTCGGACGCCAGTTCCGGCGGGCAACGCTCCAGGGTGATGCGCACGCTCTCGACGATGGTGTTGACCGGCTCCTGCAGGGCTTCGCGCACCTCCTGACTGGTGATCGTCAGCGTCTTGGGCAGGCCGGCGACGAGGTCGCGGCCCTTGATCTCCATCGTGAGTTCCTTGTCGGGGTTCTCGGGTGGAAAGGCGCTGCCGATCTTGATCTTGATTTCCTCGGCCGTGCGCTCGCCGATCATCAGGTTGTAGGCGCGCTTGACGTAGTTGACGATGGCTTCGTCCAACTCGTCGCCCGCCACGCGCACCGAGCGCGAGAACACGATGCCCGAGAGCGAAATGAGCGCGACCTCCGTCGTGCCGCCGCCGATGTCGATGATCATGTTGCCGGCCGCGTCCTGCACGGGCAGGCCGACGCCGATGGCCGCCGCCATGGGTTCCTCGATGAGATGGACCTCGCGCGCCCCGGCGTGGGTGGCCGACTCCTTCACGGCGCGTTTTTCGACCTCCGTGATGCCCGAGGGCACCGCGATGACCACGCGCGGGCGGACCATCTTGCGGCGGTTGTGCACCTTCGTGATGAAGTGGCGCAGCATGGCCTCGGTGATCTCGAAGTCCGCGATGACGCCGTCCTTGAGCGGGCGGACGGCGACGATGTTGGCCGGGGTGCGCCCGAGCATGCGCTTGGCCTCGTTGCCGACGGCCAGGACCATGTTGGTGCCGGCCTTGACGGCGACGACGGAGGGCTCGCGTAGCACGATGCCGTGGTCCTTGACGTAGACGAGAGTGTTGGCGGTACCGAGATCGATACCGATGTCGTTCGAGAAAAATCCCATGAGGAAATTGAACATTACCGGCGGGTAAAAATGCGGGGATGGAACCGTGTGGGTGACAACGGCGCGCCGCCGGACGGCTGGGAAGAAGCGCGCGGCGGTGCTACCGGTGCCGGTTGGGCAATCCCCCGGACGGTGGCAGCCGTCTTCCCGGGCAAGTTCGGCGGTGCGTCGGCGGTACTAGAAAGCAGGGTGGGGTGGGGCGTCAAGGACCGAGTATGGGCACAGGCGAAGCGGTTTGCTTCAAGCGCCGCGCAACCGCTCCCAACCCTCGCGCCAGCGCCGCGCGAACTCCCCGGCCCTTTCGTCGAAGAAACGCCGCCCATGCCCCCGCGCCTTCTTGCGCAAGGTGGCGCGACGCTGCTCGATGACTTCTTCGATGACATGCAGATCAACCGTCGGCACGTCGCCGCCGCCGGAGTCTGCCAGCGTGGCGGCCAGCACGGCGAGGTCGTGTTCGTCGCCGAGCGTGTCGGCCAGCTTGCCGAGGGTGCCACCCATCCGGTCCGCGGCCCGCGGGCGCAACGGCCGCAGGAGCGCGACCTGCGCGGCGAGACCCTTGACCTGCTTGCGCCATTCGTGAAGTTCCTCCTCCTCGCCGCCGGCCACCGCCCGGCGCAGGGCACGGCGCGCGGCGCGGTAGGTTTGCCTCAGCCCCGCGTCGATCACGGCCCAGGGGTCCGCGCCCTCCTGCCACGGCCAGGCGTCGAGGCGTTCGCGCGCGGCGGTGAGCAGGGCCACGGCGCGGGCGTGCCGGTCCTGCGAGCGCAAGGTCTCCACGGCGGCGTCCACGCCCGCGCGCCGCCGCGCGTCCACGGCGGCGGGAGGTCCGGGGGCACCGCGCCCGGCGCGCGCGGGGCGCAGGGCGGCGAAGG
>CAXUIU010000482.1:0-937 GCA_964250955.1 uncultured Chthoniobacterales bacterium
CGAACGAACGTAGACGCGCGAGGGCAACCCCGTGGCGGTTAAGCATGGCCTTGAGCTCTTCGGCGGGTTGGGGCACCAGCTTCTTCGGCCCGCCGCACTCGTCCACGACGCGGATCGTGCCCTCATACTCGGTGAACAGCAGCACGGCCGTGGGATGCTGGAAGCCGTAGTCTAGTGCGGCCCACACCGGCCAGTGTGCCGGGATCTCGTCCAGCCTGGCCCGCGGCCACACGTGGGCGTCGTGGTTCCACGTCGAAAAGAACTGGCCAGCGGCCACGTCCCAATCGCCGTCGCGCCAAGCCGCGCGCAGCCAGCCGGTCAGCAAAGCATCCACCCGGGCGCGTTGGCGTGGAGTAAGAGCAAACTCGCCGGTCGTTTCCAGTTCCGTCAGGTGGGCACGAGCGCCATCGACCATCCAACGCAAGATTCCCGGCCCCTCTTCCGCCAGAAGCCGCCCGGCAAAGTCTCGCTCGGGTCGCTCCGGTCGTGGTCGCTCGTAGCGGACGATGAGCAGCCGACGGCGCCACGCCTCGGCATCGCCATCCAAACGCACCCGCAAGCGGCTGTTGCAGGTGATTACCACGCCGAAGTCGCCGCGGACCGGGATACCGCCGTTAATGCCTTTGCGCTCGGCGTCGAGCAGGTCGTGACCGACCAAAGCCTTGAGGACGTGTGCGCCTGGGGTCTCCAGAAAGCGGCCGAGCGCAGCCGCGAGCACGTCAAGGCGCTGGTCCTGCGGTGGGAGCGTGACGAAGCGCACGGAGCAGCCCCGGAAATGTTCACCCTCGGCTACAAAGGGGAATGACCCTCTGTTTGCCCTTGGCTTTGGCGTCGCAAAAGAGCTGGCGGAGCGGCGGGGGGGAGATGTTTTATTTGCCGCCGCTTTTGCCCTTTTACCCGCATGAAACCCCGCCCCCCCACTGGGCCCCCCGGCGGC
>CAXUIU010000482.1:947-2810 GCA_964250955.1 uncultured Chthoniobacterales bacterium
GATGTTATCTTGCCCGCCGATTTGCCGCTTTGCCCGCCATGAACCGCCGCCGCCGCAGTGCGCCCCAGCCCGACGCCCGAGCCGACCACGACCCGGTTGTCCCGGAATCTGCGCCGACACCTGCGGCCAACGAGGAACTGACCGTGCATCCGCTCGTCGCGCGGCTGGTCGAGTGGCGCAAAGCGAAAGGCTGGACGCAGGAGCAGACGGCGGAACGCTTGGAAATCCCGCTCAACACGTTGCGCGGCTACGAGTGCGGTAACCGCAACCCGGGTGGGGCCAACACGGAAAAGATTCTGACGCTGGTCGGCCTGCCCAAGCGACGCGGTCGTGGGTGACGAGTCGGTGGCCATCATGCCCCAAGTGGAAATATTCATCCTTTGACGTGCCGATTTGTGCCAGTTTTAGGACAATAAGTTTACAGGAATTTTGGGGCGCGACGGCGGTTTAGCGGCTAAACCGAGCCGACGCACACAAGTTTTCGCCCACGGAAGAAAAATGTTTAAGCCCAGCGTAAATCCTGCAAAGGTAGGCCCTCAGATGAGGTTGAAGCGCAAGATGACCGAGGCGGAGTTTGCCAGTGCCATCCAGTACATGCGTCCGCCACCCGCCCGGGTGCTCGAGATCGCCCACGCCGATTTGGTGCGTGGGATCAAGCAGGCCGACATCGCCAAGGAGTATCAAATTACGAAGGGCTCCGTGTCCCAGGCGTCCAAGCGCGTGTACCTGGGATTTTTGCGCAGCAAAGGCTTCAAGGAAATCGGCGGGATGCTGCCCGACGCGCGCGCTTTCATCGTGGAAAGCTGGATCAAGGAAGCGGAGAACGAGATCAACCGCAACCTGTAGCTTAAAGCGCGCTCTTTCTCTTTCCTTTCGAGCATGAAGTCCCTCGTCATCGCCAACCAGAAAGGTGGGGTCGGCAAGACCGCGCTGGTCGCCCACCTGGCGTTCGACTTCGCCGAGCGCGGCTTGCGGGTGCTGGTCGTGGATCTGGACACGCAGGGCAACGCGAGCTTTACCCTGCGTAACCACACGATCCTGGGCGAGGCGTCGGCGCTCTTCACCGACAAACCGCCCAAGGTGACGGGCCAGCCCGGCATCAGCCTTTTCCGCGCGGACGCGCCCTTGGCCAACCTGGAATCTAAGAACCTCCAGGAATCGGCGTCGCGCCTGCGCAATAACTTCCGCGCGCTTTCCAAGGAGTTCGACGTGTGCGTGATCGACACCGCCCCGGCGCTCGGCGTGCGGCTGGTGGCGGCGCTCGTGTCCGCGGACTTCGTGCTCTCACCCATCGAACTGGAGGCGTACTCGCTCCAGGGCATTCGCATGATGGTCTCGACCATCCAGAACGTGCGCAAGGGCAACCCGGCGCTCAAGTTTCTTGGCATCCTGCCCAGCAAGGTGGACAGCCGTAACCCGCGCCACCAAGCGCACCTGGACGAACTTCGCACCACCTACAAAGGCCTGCTGATCCCGACCGCCGTGGGCTTGCGCAGCAGTGTAGCCGACGCGCTTGCTCTCGGCGAGCCGGTTTGGACCATTCGCAAGACCGCCGCCCGCAAGGCGGTGCGCGAGATGCGCGAGGTAGCCGCGCACCTGCACGACGCCATGAAACTAAACGGCACCACTCCACATCCGTAACCCATGAGCAAAGCATCTTCCCGCGCTTCCGCCGCTTCCTCCACCCTTGGCCTGGACGGTCTGGGCGACCTGTCAGCGCTCCTGGAAACGCCGGCCGCCAGCGGACGGCCCCTGGAGGTGAACCTCGAAGAAATTTCCGAGGATCCCAACCAGCCGCGCGTCGAGTTCGACGAGGAAAGCCTCAAAGAACTGGCCGACTCGATCCGTGCCCGTGGGGTGAAG
>CAXUIU010000483.1:0-2809 GCA_964250955.1 uncultured Chthoniobacterales bacterium
GCCAGATGGGCAACCTCGCCACCAACGGCCAGCTCATCAACGCCAACCACGCCACCGTCAACGGCAGCGCCATGACCAACAACGGCACCGTGGACGCCGGCGACAAGGTCAGCGGCCAGCAGTCGAGCACCTTCTACCAGGAACTGACTCCCGTCACCCCCGCCATGCTCAACTCCACCTGGAGCAACATGCGGGACGGCGGCACGGTCACCAGCAGCCGGACCTACCAGGCCAGCACGAGCGCCACCAGCCCAGCCCTCGTGCGGCTCGACGGCATCAACCTGACCCAGGGCGGCAGCACCATCAACATCACCGCCCCGCACGGCGCCGCGGCCGGCACGCCCTCCTACATCAAAATCTACGTGCAAGGCGACATCGCCACCACCAACGAGAACTCCATCAACGTCGGCGCGGGGGTCAACACCATCATCTACTTCACGGGTAACATCGACCTCCAGGGCCTCGGGATTTTCAACAATTCCATGCTCGCCAGCCACCTCGTGCTCAACGGCATCCAGCCGGCCGCCAACGCGGATGGCTCCTTGCCCCCGCGCTCGATCAACATCGCCACGACCCAGGACTTCGAGGGCATCATCTACGCGCCCAACCATGACTTGAATCTCGCCCTGCAAGCCGCCTCCGGCACGTCTGGCAGCCAGAACGCAGGCGACCAGCTCAACAAGCTGCTCGACGACCAGAACAAAGCCAAGGACGACTGGAACAAAGCCCTTGCTAAATACCAGGGCGACCTGCAATCCGCCGGGGTCACTCCCCCGAATCCCACACTGGTGGTCAGCCCCGTCGCCAGCGATCTCTCGGGATATCCCGCGCCCAACGGTCAGACCAAGAGCGATTTGGCCAAGCTGCAGACGGCTCTGAACAAGGTCGCGCAGACCGAAATCCAGATCGAGAGCCTGCGGGGCACGCTCATGGACTCCCAGGCGGACGACCACGCCCGCGGCTACAACGGCATCTACGGCGGCTTTGTGGCCCGGACCATCACCGTGGCCGCGAAGACCCACGTCCACTACGACGAAACCCTGCGCACGGCCGGCCCGGTCAACAGCTACCAGATCGTCAACTGGTTCGAGGACAACCTGAGCCGCGACGCCACGAGCGGGACGGAGTTGTTCTGGTGGTAGCGGGCCTGCGCACGCCTCTCACGCTCCGCTCTTCAGCAGGCAATCCAACAGTTCGTCCAAGGCCACGATGGCGATGCTCGACGCCGAGTCGCTCATCGCGTAGGGCATCACGAGCTTGCCCGCATGCACGAGCGCGCCGCAGGTGTAGACGACGTTGGGCACGTAGCCCTCGCGTTCGTTCTGGTTGGGGGAAAGCAGCGGCTCGGACAGCCGGCCGATCACCCGGCCCGGGTCGTCGCGGTCGAGCAGGATCGCGCCGATGCAATATTTGCGCATCGCCCCCACGCCGTGCGTCAGCAGCAGCCAGCCCGCCTCCGTCTCGATGGGTGAGCCGCAGTTGCCCAGTTGCATGAACTCCCACGGGTACGTCGGACGCATCAGCCCCTGCGCTTCCTCCCAGAAATGCACGTTGTCCGAGTACATGAGGAAGAGGTTCTCGCCGTCCTGGCGCGAGATCATCGCGTAGCGGCCGTCGATCTTGCGGGGGAAGAGCGCCATGCCCTTGTTGTGGGCGGCGCGGCCGTTGAGCGTGCTGACCTTGAAGTGGAGAAAATCCTTCGTCTCCAGGATTTGCGGCAGGATCACCTTGCCGTTGTACGCCGTGTAGGTCGCGTAGTAGCAGGTCTCGCCGTCCTCGTCGGTGAAGGGTACGAAGCGTGCGTCCTCGATGCCGTTGCTCTCGTTGTCGCTGACGGGGAAGATGATGCGCTCGCTCAGCGGCACCTTCGAGTCGAAGGCCACCTCGTAGTTGCTCTTGGCCAGCCAGTGGATGCACTCCAGCGCGCGGGCTTCCTCGTGGGTAGGGCGCTGGGTGTTGCGGCGCTGGCGGGCGGCGATGGATTTCCCCAACTGGTGCAGGGTGAAATCGTCGGGCAGCGGGTCGAGGATCTCGTTGGTAACGCCGTTGCGAAAACCCATCTCGTCGAGCTTGCGGCGAAAGAGCGGTTTCTCGTAGTTGGGGTCGGCGACGACCTCGGGGGCATTCACGAAGCGGTTGGTCGGCTCGACCGTGATGGAGTTATCCGCGCCGAAGATCCCCTCGCGGAACTCGATGGACGAGATGTGCCCCTCGCCCGTCGCGCGCAGGCTCATCACGAACCGCAGCGCCCCCGGCGGCAGTCCGCTCTGGTCGGGATGCGGGACGATGGAGGGATTGAAGAGCGCGGCGCACTCCAGCGCGTATTCGCTGGTGAAGTACGAGCCGATCAGCAGCCGCCGGGCGCGGTCGGGCGCGCGGTCGGTCAGGCCGAGCGGGGCGACGGTCTTGTAGTGGGTCTCGAACAAATTCTCGGTGCCCGTGTGCCGGCCGCCGAACTCCTCCATGACCCCGCGCAGCCGGTCGGCGACCTCCGCGTCCGAGAGCGACAGGACCCGGCCGATGACCTTGGTCACACGCTGGTCGTTGCCAGGCAGGAAAGGTCGCAGGAGCACACGCGTGCTGTCGGGCAGGAACTTGACGCCGGTGCGTTCGACGGTGGGAGTCATTTCGTGGGACGGGGTACCTTCGCGTGAACACAACCCGTGCCACTCTTGGCGGGCAAGCATTTAATTGTAGATTCCTCGCATGGCTTCCTCTCTAGACGCGGTGGTGGTCGGCTCGGGTCCCAACGGCTTGGCCGCGGCCATCACGGTCGCGCAGGCCGGTAAAACCGTGCGCCTGTACGAGG
>CAXUIU010000484.1:0-2799 GCA_964250955.1 uncultured Chthoniobacterales bacterium
TCGGGAAACGCTCGTCCCGATTGGTAATTCTTGGTGATTCCTCCTGCGCCCGTAGGCGGCGGCGGTTGATCTCGTCCTGATCCGACGTACGCCAGTCATCTGCGGGCGGAAGAGTCGCCACCGGCAAGCTGGGAGCATCGGAGATTGGAGGCATCGTCATTCACCTTAACCGACAAGCATCCGGGATGGCAAAGAATGCATTGCCGTTGCGGCTTCTGCATCTTTTTCACACACATTGTTCTTTTAATTAACAACGTTATTAAATCGTATGTTTCCTGATGAACAGGCAGTTTTTGCGGCTCTTTTTTTGGCATGTCGTGCGCTACACGCGCCGTCATCGACTGTTAGCGGGGCTGAACATCCTCAGCGTGGCCCTTGGCGTGTCGGTGTATCTGGCGATTCAGATCGCGAACCACAGCGCCAACCAGTCGTTCTCCGCCAGCATCGACCTCGTCGCGGGCAAGGCGAACCTGGAAGTGCGTGCGCCCAGCGGGGGTTTCGACGAGACGGTGCGCCCGAAGCTCAGTCGCGCGCCGGGCGTTAAGGCCGCGACGCCGCTTGTGGAGGGTTACGCCACCCTGCCCGATTTTCCGGGCGACTACCTGCAAATCCTCGGCGTAGACGTGTTCACCAACCTGCCCTTCGCCACGTTCGCCGTCGGCGGGCAGGCGGCCAAGGACGCGATGGATCTCGACCTGGACAGTTGGCTCGGCGACCCGCACGGGCTGGCGATCTCGGACGAGTTCGCGCAGCAGCATGGCCTGAAGGTGGGCGACACCCTGCGCTTGCAGGTCAACGGGCGGGAGCAAACGGCGACCGTGCGTTTCCTGATGCGCCTGGTGGACACCGCCGCCGGCAAAGGCAACTCGCGTGTCGGCGCGCTCGACATCGGCTGGGCACAGGAGATGTTCGGCCGACAGGGCAAGCTCTCC
The DNA here is from genome assembly GCA_964250955.1 of uncultured Chthoniobacterales bacterium. GTDB lineage: Bacteria > Verrucomicrobiota > Verrucomicrobiia > Chthoniobacterales > SZAS-18 > CAHJWO01. Next base: position 933 of record CAXUIU010000484.1, read on the forward strand.
AGCGTCCAACTTCTCTTGGACCGCCCCCGTGAGGCCGCCGCGACCGCGACCGAACTCGCCAAGCTCGTGCCCGCCGACGTGACCGTCTCGCCGCCTGGCCAGCGCAGCGGCCAGGTCGAACGGATGCTGGCCGGGTTCGAGCTGAACCTCGGCGCGCTTTCGCTCATCTCGCTCTTGGTCGGGATGTTCCTCATCTACAACACCATCGCCGCCAGCGTCGTCCGGCGGCGCGTGGAAACGGGCATCCTGCGTGCCCTGGGGGCCACACGCGCAGAGGTCCAGGCTCTCTTCCTTGGGGAAGCGGTGCTGTTCGGGGCATTCGGCGTGCTGCTGGGCATCGTCGGGGGGGTGATGCTCGCCCGGTTTTTGCTTGGGCGCGAGATCGCGCGGGTCATCAGCACGCTGTACCTGCTCGTGAGCGTGGAACGGTACTTCCTGACGCCGCTGCTCGTCGGCAGCGCCTTCTTCTTCGGCCTCGGCTCGGTCTTGGCGGCGGCGTGGCTGCCGGCGCGCGAGGGGGCGCGCGCGGACCCCGTGGCGGCGTTGAGTCTCGGTCTGGGGCTGACCATGGAACGCAGCCGCCTGCACGCCTCGCGCTGGCTGCTGGCGGGGCTGGCGACGCTGGGGGTGGCGGTCCTGTGCGCGGTCCTTTCGCTGACCAGCGGGCCGCCGTGGCTCGGGTTCGGCAGCGCGTTTTTCGTGCTGCTAGGCTTCGCGTTCACGGTGCCGACCCTCATCGCGGGAGCGGCGGCGGCTTTCCGGCTGGTGCTCCAACGGATCGACACCCAAGCCCGCACGGGTTGGTCGTCGTTTTCCACGTTGCTGCGCCTCGCCACGCAGAACCTCCACCGCTCGCTGCACCGCACCGCTATCATCGTCGCCGCACTCATGGCGGCCGTGGCCATGACCGTGGGCATCTCGGTGATGATCCACGCCTTTCGCCGTACGGTGGAGGTCTGGATCGACCGGGCCATCGTCGCCGACATCTTCATGACCCCCGCCGCCAACGAGACGCTCGGCAACGGCGCGTTCTTCCCGCCCGAGGTGCTCGACGCGTTGCGGCGCGAACCGGCCGTGCGCAAGGTAGACACCGTGCGCGAGGTGGGCGTCTCGGTCCGGGGCGACCGGGTGTCGATGGCGGTCGTGGAGGGCGACAACGAGAACAAACTCGCCTTCGTGGGTGGAGGCGCGGCGGAGAAGCAGGCCGCGTTCTACCGACCGGACGCGGTGTACGTCAGCGAGCCGTTCGCGCACCGTTACCACGTCGATGCGGGCGACAAGTTACCCATCGCCACGCCGGATGGACCGGTCGAGTTCGCGGTGGTTGGAGTGTACTATGATTACTCGCGCGACTCGGGGATCGTGGCGATTTCGCGCGAGAACTTCGTCCGCCACTGGCACGACGACCGCGTGATGTCGGCGGCCATCTACCTGAAAGAATCGGCCGACGTGGACGCGGCGGCGGACCGCATCCGCGCGCGGTTCAACCAGCAGGGACAGTTCCTTGTCTTCTCCAACCGGGCGATCCGCGACAAGGTATTCGAGATCTTCGGCCAGACGTTCCGCGTCACGGGAGTGCTGCGCGGCATCGCGGTGGTGGTGGCGGTGATCGGCATCTTCCTGACCCTGACCACGCTCATCGCCGAGCGTGAGAAGGAAATCGGCGTCCTGCGTGCGCTGGGCGCGTCGCGTCTGCAGGTGCAAGGGATCGTGCTCGTGGAAAGCGCGCTTATCGGCACGCTGGCGAGTTTTCTGGGCATCGTGGCCGGGCTGGCGCTCTCACTCGTGCTGACGTACGTCATCAACCAGGCATTCTTCGGGTGGACGATCCAGCTCTCGGTGCCCTGGGTGACGGTGCTCGCCACGC
>CAXUIU010000485.1:0-2784 GCA_964250955.1 uncultured Chthoniobacterales bacterium
AAACAGGGCGTGCGTAATTCCCGAGTTTTTGGCCGCGGCTTCCTGGCCGTTGGAGCCGCGACGTTGACGATCCTCTTGCACCCGGCGGGCCTCGTGCCCAGCCGGGCGCAGTCGTCTTTGGGCACAACTGGCGTTGGAGGCTCCTCCACGGCGAAGGCGTTCATCGTGGTGGACGACCAGACCGGGCACGTCCTGGCGGGTAGCCGCACCGACGACAAGCTCCAGGTCGCCAGTCTGACCAAGGTCGCCACGGCTGTCGTCGTGCTCGACTGGGTGCGCTTAGGCGGCCACACGCTCGACGAGACGGTCTCCGTCCCCGCCGCGGCGGTGGCGGCGGCCGGTACGGGGACGCCCGGCGGCCTCCAGACGGGCGACGAGGTCAGCGTGCGCGACCTGCTCTACGCCGCGCTCTTGCAGAGTGACAACGTCGCGGCCGACGCGCTGGCGGAGTTCGTCGGCGCGGACCTGCTGCGCACCGCACCCGGCTCGGGCGGGGATGCGCCCCGTGCGCGCCGCGACGGCCCGTCGGCGGCAGGCGTGCGCTTCATCGCCGAGATGAACGCGCTCGCCCGCCACCTCCACATGGAGCACACCCGCTTCCTCAACCCTACCGGCAGCGACGGTGCGGAGAAGCCCTATTCCACCGCTGCCGACATGGCGCGACTGACCCGCCACGCGATGGCCAAGGCGGATTTCCGCTTTTTCGTCTCGCAGAAGGAACGCCGCATCACCGTGCACCGCGCGGGCGCGCCGGCCGACTTCATGGTCCACAACACCAACGAACTCCTCGGCACCAAGCGCATCGACGGCGTCAAGACGGGCTCCACGACGCGCGCGGGCGAGTGCCTGATCGTCAGCGCCGCGCGCGACCCCATCGTGAAAGTGGAGGGCTCGACCTCGCAGATTACCCCGCGCCGCGTCATCGTGGTCATTCTTGGTTCTACCGACCGTTTCGGCGAGGGTGCGGGGCTCATCGAGCGTGGCACGACGCTCTACGACCAGTGGGCGGCGGCCGGCTACCCAAGTGACCCGAAGCAGGGTCTCTGAGTTCCTCTCCTTATGAACAAGAAACGCATCGGCATCCTCACCAGCGGCGGGGATTGCCCCGGGCTCAACGCCGTCATCCGCGGCGTCGTGCGCGCGGCCGACAAGCTCAACTGGGAGGTGGTCGGCTTCATCGACGGCTTCGAGGGACTCCTGCCGCCGGGCGACTACCGCATCCTCGACCGGCACTCGACGGCATCCATCATGCCGCAGGGCGGCACGATCCTGGGCACGACCAACAAGGGTCATTTCATCAGCAAGGTCGGCGCGGGCGACAAGATCGGCGTCGCACCGCAAACGGTGGAGAATGCGCGCGAACTCCTCGCACGGCTGCGCATCGAGGGCCTGATCCTCGTCGGCGGGGACGGCTCGCTGACGACGGGACTGCAACTCTTCGAGGCGGGCTTCCCGGTGATCGGCGTGCCCAAGACCATCGACAACGATCTGGAAGCGACGGCGATGACGTTCGGCTTCGACTCGGCGGTGGCTTGCGTGGCCGATGCGCTGGACCGCCTGCACAGCACGGGCAACTCTCACAAGCGGGTCATGGTCCTGGAGGTCATGGGTCGCCACGCAGGCTGGATTGCCCTCTACGGCGGTCTGGCGGGCGGCGCGAACGCCATCTTGATCCCGGAGATCCCCTTCACCTACGAGAAGCTGGCCGGTTATCTCCGCCAACGCGATGAAGAAGGCTACAAGAGCAGCCTCGTGGTGGTGGCGGAAGGGGCCAAGCCCGAGGGCGGTGCGCAGTCCGTCCGCACGAGCGCGGTGGCGGGCGAGTACAAGCTCGGCGGCATCGGCGAGCAGGTGGCGGCGGAGATGGCCGCGCGCACGGGCAAGGAAACCCGTTGCACGGTGTTGGGCCACCTCCAGCGTGGCGGTACACCGACGACGTTGGACCGCATCCTGGGCACCCGCTTCGGGGTCATGGCGGTGCAGCTCATCAACGAAAAACGTTTCGGCACGATGGTCTCCTACCAGAACTACCAGGTGACCGGCGTGCCCATCGCGGAGGCGGTTCACAAGCTGCGCGTCGTCAGCCCGGCACACCAGATGGTGGAAACCGCGCGGGCGGTGGACGTGTGCTTCGGAGACTAACCTCCCACCCTGCATGGACCCGCTGTTGCACCTGATCCGGCACGACGCCCTCGCCCCGCGCGAGGATCTCGCCGCGCAGTTGAACCTTCCTGTGGAGGAAGTGAAGCAAAGGATCGCCGGCTACGAGGAAAGCGGCGTGATCCTCGGGTATTCCACGGTGATCGACACCGAGAAGATCGGCGACCAGTTCGTGACGGCGGTGATCGAGGTCAAGATGACGCCCGAGCGCGAGGGCGGCTTCGACCGGCTGGCGAACCGCATCGCGCAGTTCAGCCAGGTGCAGGGTTGCTACCTGATGAGCGGCGGGTACGACCTGCTGGTGATCGTGGACGGCAAGAACCTGCGCGAGGTGGCGAGCTTTGTCAGCGAGAAGCTCAGTTCGCTCGAAGGCGTGATCGCCACGGCGACGCACTTCCGGCTGAAGACGTACAAGGAAAACGGCGCGATCCTCGCGCGCGGCGAGTCGCCCGGGCGACTGGCGGTGTCGCCGTGAATCAATCGGTGCAAACCTCGTCCATCTTCACGTCGTGTGCGGCCAGCGGCAGCGACCCTGCGACTCGTTGGAACGCAAACCCCACTCCGACCAGACGCGTCTTCACGGGGTCGCGCGGCGCGAGCAACCGGTCGTAGTAACCGCCCCCT
>CAXUIU010000486.1:0-2761 GCA_964250955.1 uncultured Chthoniobacterales bacterium
CAACTTGATCCCGCTCTCGGTCATCCCGGCGTTCCGCCTGACCGACAAGGGCCTCGTGCGCGTGCCCGAGATGCAGGTGCTGCCGCTGTTCGAGGTCTGAAAAGCCTCACGCAAAGTCCGCAAAGCCGCAAAGGAGTAAAGAAGATAAGAGAGGAAGTTTTCCCCTCCATCCTTTCTCCTCCTTTGCGGCTTTGCGGACTTTGCGTGAAGCCACTTTCACGTCGAGCGCAGGTGCCCGCCCGGCGCACCGCGCATCACCTGAAAAATCTGCGCCAGCACGCTTACGGCGATCTCCGCTGGTGTCTCGGCGCGCAGGTCTAGCCCGAGCGGCGCGTATACCTCCGCCAGCCTTTCCTCAGGAATCCCCGCCGCCCGTGCCTCGTCGAAGGCCATCCGCACCTTGCGTCGGCTGCCCATCATCCCGAGGTAACCCATCCCGCCTCGCCGCGCCGCCGCCACCAGGCAGTCACGGTCGATGGGATAGGAGCGGCTGACCAGCGCCAGCGCCTCGTCGCGCTGCCACTCGCGCGTGGCCACCCATTCCGCGGGGGCGGTGGCGGTCACCGTGACGGCGTCTGCGGGCGCGCCACCGAGCATCTCGGCGCGGTCGTCGATCAGCGTGACGTGCCAGCCGCACCCGAGCGCCAGCCGCGCGATGGCCTCGCCGCAGTGCCCTGCGCCGACGATGAAGAGCGCCTCCGCCAACGCCTGCGGCTCGACCAGCACCGTCACCTCCCCGCCGCACACCGCGCCGAAGGATTCGCTCAGGCCCTCGCGCAGCGGGTACGTCTTGAGTACGGGGGCGGGCGAGTCCACCGCGAGCGCCCGGTGGCTTTCCTCAATCACGAGGGCTTCCAGGCGCCCGCCGCCGACCGTGCCGGCCGTGCGGCCGTCGGCGTAGACAAGCATCTTGGCCCCCGCCTCGCGCGGCGTCGAACCGCGTGCCGCCGCGACCGTCACCAGCGCGCAACGCTCCCGGTGCGCGCGGGCGTCGAGGAGTTCGCGCAGGAGTTCGTCGGGCGTCATGCGGCCTTAGTCGCGGGTGATCGTCGCCTCGATCTGCCCGAAGGGTTCGTCGGTCGGCAGGAAAACGTCGTTGGCGTTTTCCCGGCCGAAGGGCGCGAGGTTGAGGGGCAGGTAATGCTTGTTCGGCATCACCAGATGGATGCGCTTGATCTGCGCGCACGCCGCCAGCGCGGCCTCACCCATCTGGAAGAGCGTTGTCTGCACGCTCGGACTGTGGTGGAGCGCGAAGGGGCGCACCAGCGCGGTGCGGATCGTCTCGTTGGCCCGACGGTAGTCGGCCGGTTCTCCGTCCCAGGTCCAGTGCGCGACGAGCGACGTGGCGAAGATGCGGTCGTCGGTTTCCGGCAGCGTGGTGAACTCGTCCTTGGGATAGCCCTTGAAGCTGGAGGCGGCCGATTTGAGCAGGAGCAGGTTTTCGAGACCCGAGACCAGTTCGATGCCTTTCGCCACGGCGGCAACGATCACCGTCGGGCGCGCTCCCTGCGCCTGGGCGAAGCTGTGCGGGTGCGGCGTGCCATCGACCGAAAGCCGATCCCAGACGCGTTCTCGGATACGCATCGTCACCTTGCGAACCTGCGTGTAACGTTCCAGAAAATGCCGTGCCAGCGTGACGGCGAAGCGTTCCGTCTCCGGCCCGAGCGCGTCCTTGGCGAGGGCGTGGACGGTGTTCTTCATCGTGTCGGTGAGGATCACGCGGCCGTTGTCGCCGGAAGTGTAGGAGGACTCGAAGTCTCCATTAAGTCTCACGGAGACAGTGAGTTCCTTGAGGGTATGCGTCGCGCCGTCGCGCAGGACCTTGAGCACGCGCACCCGAGATTTACCGTATTGGTGATCGATCAGTTTTGCGCCCATGGATAAACTGTTTGCCGGATGCCCTGGCCGGTAGTAAAGCCTTGGCGGGAGGGAAAGCCCAAGGGAAAAATGCACGCGATGTCGCCGCCGATGAGTCTTGCCGCCGTCAACGCCCTGGAGCCAGCGGAGTTCGTGCGTGTAGTGGGACCGGTGTTCGAGGGCTCGCCGTGGATCGCGCAGGCCGTGGCGGGGCGAGGACCCTTCGACGGAGTGGAAGAACTCTGGACGGCGATGTGCGCGGTCGTCCGCCGTGCGCCGGCGGAAAAACAACTCGCGTTGATCCGTGCGCACCCCGACCTCGTCGGCCGTGCGGTGTTGACGGCCGAGTCGCGCGGCGAGCAGGCCGCCGCCGGGTTGATGGACCTCGCGCCGGAAGAGGTCGCGCTCTTCGGGAAGTACAACGCCGAGTACCGGGAACGCTTCGACTTCCCCTTCGTGATCTGTGCGCGCCTGAACAAAAAAGACGCCATCCTCGCGGCGTTCCCCGTGCGGCTGGGACACACCGCTGAACAGGAACGAGCCGCGGCGCTGGAGGAGATTTACAAGATCGCGCGCCTGCGGCTGGAGGACTTGGTTCAGTGATGGGCAAGCTCAGCACGCACGTCCTCGACCTCCTGCACGGCCGCCCGGCCGCTGGCATGACGATTGAACTGCGCTCAGGCGCCGCCGTGTTGAAGACCATCGTCACCAACGCCGACGGCCGCACGGACACCCCGCTGCTCACCGGCGACGCGCTCGCGGCGGGCGAGTACGAACTCACGTTCTTCGTCGGCGACTACTTCGGGGAGAAAACGTTCCTGGACCGCGTGCCGATCCGCTTTCGCGTGGCCGACACGTCCGCCAACTACCACGTCCCGCTCCTTTGTACCCCATGGGCTTACAG
>CAXUIU010000487.1:0-2758 GCA_964250955.1 uncultured Chthoniobacterales bacterium
AGCCGGGCGGCGCGGCGCGCACTCCCTTGGGCAGCGCTTGCGGCGGGTCGAAGAACAGTGGGACGGCGGTCAGCCGCCAGCCACCTGCTCGGGCCCGACGCCGAGTGGGTGAGCAGGATGACCGGTCCGGTTCGGTCGAGCAGGCGTGCGAGGCGGTCCGCGTCCATGTCTTCGGAGGCGGCTAGGTCGGCGGGCAACGGGCCGTAGCCGGCGATAAACTGGTCCATGGCTGCGGCGTCATGCTGAAAAGGGTTGGATGAAGCAAAAAGGGCGGCTGCCCTCAGGCGGTTTCCTCCGGCAGTCCCGCCCGGCGGCGCGTCATCCTGGCCAGCGCGGACCAATCCTTGTCACCGAGTCCCGCCGCGATAGCCCCCTGCAAATTCTCGCGGACAATTTCCGCCGCAGGCAGCGAGGCCTGCTTCGCCCCGGCGGCGGCGAGCGCCAGGTTCACGTCCTTGAGGCCCAGCGTGAGTTTGAACCCCGGCTCGTAGCTGCCCTTGGCGATGTTGCCGCCGTAACGCTGGTAGCTCGGACTGGCGAAGATCGTGCTCGTGACGATCTCCAGGAAATCGGCGGCCTTCAACCCGTAGCTCTCGGTCAGAGCGGTCGCCTCCCCCATCGCTTCGATGGCGAGGGTGATCATCAGGTTGCCGGCAATCTTGGCCACGTTGGCATGGCGGGGATCCTCGCCGACCCGCCACGTCTTTTGTCCGAGCGCGTCGAAGAGCGGTTGAACTCGGGCCAAGGCTGTCTCCTCGCCCGCCGCGACGATGTTCAACTCGCCCTTGGCCGCCACGGCAGGCACGCCGAAAACCGGGGCGGCCACGTAAGCGATTCCGGCGTCGCGGTGCAAGGCTTGCAGTTCCTCGACCAGCGCCAGGGAGATCGTCGCCATCATGATGTGCACGCAATCCTGGCGGGCCGAGACGAGCGCACCGGAATCGATGACGACGCTGCGCACCGCTTCGTCGTTAGCCAGCATGGTGATCACCGCATCGTTGGCGAACGCCGCGGCGGGCGATGGCAAGGGGGTGACTCCTTCCAGGCGCTTGATTTCGTCCGGGTTGCGGTTCCAGGCGCTGACCCGGTGGCCTGCTTTAATCAGGTTGGGCACCATGGCGGCGCCCATGCTGCCGACACCAAGAAAGCTGATGTTCATCGTAGGAAGAGGTGAGAATTTGCTGGGTTGGAGGTTTGTTGCTTGAGTCATCAGGCGCTGAAGCCGCCGTCGATCATCAGGTGCGCGCCGGTGACGTAGCCCGCCTCGGGGCCGGCCAGGTAGGCGACCATCGCCGCCACCTCGTCCGCCGTGCCGTAGCGCGGCAGGGCCGTGACCCGCTTGAGGCTCTCGGCGAAGTCGCCCTGGTCGGGATTGAGTTCCGTGTCGATAGGTCCGGGCTGCACGTTGTTGATCGTGATGCCGCGTGGTCCCAGGTCGCGGGCAAAACCTTGCACCATGCCTTGCAGAGCGGACTTGCTCATGGCGTAGACGCCACCACCCAGGGAAGGCATCCGCTCGGCGTTGGTGCTGCCGATGTTGATGATGCGCCCACCGGCTGGCAGGTATTTGAGCGCGGCTTGGATCGCCACGAACACGGCGCGGACGTTGATGGCGAAGGTGCGCTCAAAGTCCGCCAGCTTGTAGTCGGCCAGTGGAGCGAAGATCGCCACGCCCGCGTTGTTGACGAGGATGTCCAGCCCGCCCAGGTCGCGGACGGTTCGCTCGACGGCTGCCTCAATGGCCAGAGGGTCGGCGCTGTCGGCCTGGATGGCTGATGCCCGTACTCCCAGGGATTCCACCTCCTCGACCACCTGGGCCGCCCGTTCGGCGGAAGCACTGTAGGTCAACGCGACGTTTACACCTTCGCGCGCCAAGCGTCGAGCGATGGCAGCACCGATCCCACGGCTGCCGCCGGTGACCAGGGCGACCCTTTGCTGGAGAGATGAAGCGTTCATGCGGACATTTCTAGATCGAACGATCCACAATTAGGCACGCCGCGAGAGTTGTCAAACCCTTTTGGATCAACTAGTCTAGAATGCATCAAGACCAAGCCGCGAGATTCCCCCGCCAAGCTGGGCCGCCCGCGCGGCTTCGACCGCGACGAGGCGGTGCGCCAAGCCCTGCACCTTTTCTGGGCGCAAGGCTACGAGGCCACCTCGCTCGCGCAGCTCAAAGCGGCCATGGGGAGCATTTCAACGGCGAGTTTCTACGCGGCCTTCGGTTCCAAGGAGGCTTTGTTCCGCGAGTCGCTCCAGTTTTACCTCGCCACCCATGGCCAGGTGGTCGCCTCGCTCGGAAACCCGCATCTGCCGCCCCGTGAAGCCATCGAGCAGGCACTCCGGCTCTCGGCCCGGATGCAGACCGACCCCGCACATCCGCCCGGCTGCCTGGTGGTGTTGTCGCTGAGCACGGGTTCGCCGGAGAACCGGCACCTGCAACGCCTGTTGATGCAGGAACGCGAACAAAACCGTGCGAACCTGCTAGCGTGCGTGCAACGTGCAATCCAGGTCGGGGAACTGTCCGCTGCCACCGACGTGGCTGCCATGACTACTCTGTTCAACACGTTCCTGGTGGGTCTCTCCACGCAGGCACGTGACGGGGCATCGACCGCCGTGCTGGATGCCGCCATCTCCCAACTCATGGGTGTATGGGATGCCTTGGCGAGTACCGGTCGACCTCGGCAGTCGTGAACCTGATTGGGCAACTCTGACGTAAGAGAATCGGCGGCAAACGGCCGGGCTTGGCCGATGCCGCTAC
>CAXUIU010000488.1:0-2750 GCA_964250955.1 uncultured Chthoniobacterales bacterium
CCCCCGGCCCCTCCACGCGCTCACCCCCGAGTGGGTCGGGCCGATCAAGCACGATGAACTCGATCTTGTTCTCCGCGCACGCCTGCATGCACTTGCCCATCGTGGACAGGTACGTGTACGAACGCGCGCCGATGTCTTGCAGGTCGAAGACGAGCGCGTCGAGGCCCCTGAGCATCGCGGGGGTGGGCTTGCGCGTCGCGCCGTAGATGGAGTAAGCGGGCAGCCCGGTGACGGGGTCCTTACGCGAGGCGACGTACTTGCCGGCCAGTTCCGTGCCGTCGAGGCCGTGTTCGGGGGTGAAGAGCGCGACGAGCTGCACGCCCGCCGCGCGGTGGAGCAGGTCGCGGTCACGCTCGCCCGCCGCGTCGGTGCCGGTCTGGTTGGTGACGAGGCCGATGGTCTTGCCTTTGACCGCCGCGAAGCCCGTGTCGCGCAGGGTGTCGATGCCGAGACGAACTTGCGAAAAGGCCGCGGGCAAAAGGCAGCCGCTAAAAGTCAGGAACCAAGGAATCAGGAGCAGAGATCGCCGCATAAAAGCCCGTACACTGCGCGAACGGCCCGCAAAATCCAAGCCCGGCCTTTTTCCCACCTTCTGCCTTTTGCCTTTTGTCTTTTGCCTTCTACCTTTGGCCTTCCATGTCCGACCCCGGCCAGATCCTCCTCGTCGGCCTGCCTGGCCCTGAACTTGACCCCGCCACCGCCGCCACCCTGCGGCGCGTCCAGCCCGGCGGCTACGTCCTCTTCACGCGCAATATCGTCACGCCCGCTGGCCTGCGGAAGCTCACCGACGATCTGCGCGATCTCAGCCACGCCGAGCCCTTCATCACGATTGACCAGGAAGGCGGCCGGGTGTCGCGCCTCAAGGCGGTCGGCAACGAACCGCCCGGCGCGACCGCGCTCCGCCGCCGCAACGACCCCGCGCTCGTGCGCCGCCACGCGAACCTGACCGCACGGCTCTTGCGAGGATTTGGCTTCAACCTCGACCTCTGCCCCGTGCTCGACCTGTGCCTACACGGCGACGAGAGCGTGGACAACTCCCTGCGCGGTCGTTGCTACGGCGAGACCGTCGAGCAAACTGTGCGGCTGGCGGGTGCCTTCAACTCGGAACTGCGCGCGGGCGGCGTGTTGTCGTGCGGCAAGCATTTCCCCGGCTACACGAGCGCGCGGGAGGACGCGCACCATTCGTTGCCCGTCATCAATCGCACCCGCGCCGAACTCGACGCGGTCGAACTCGGCCCCTTCCGCGAGATGGCCAACGTGCTCGACAGCGTGATGGTCTGCCACGCGCACTATCCCTGCCTCGACCCCGACGGCGTGCGCCCGGCGTCGCTTTCGTCCAACGCCGTCAACGGCCTCTTGCGCGACGAACTTGACTTCCGCGGCCTTGTGATGACCGACGACCTCGACATGGGCGCGATCCTCAACACCTACAGTTTGGAAGAAACCTTGCACCTCGCGCTGGCCGCCGGGGCCGACCTGACGATGATCTGTCACCGTGTCGAGCAACTGGAAACCGCCCACGCGATCCTCGAACGCGCCCCGCGCGCGCACGTCGAACGCGCCCTGACTGCCATCGCCGCGGCGAGGGCGCGGTTGTCGCCGCCGGCGGCGTTCAGTGAGGAAGCGTTCCGGGAACTGGACGCCGAGGTGTGGGCTCTGCGTGTGGAAGTGATGGGCGAAGAATCCGCCAGCCAGCGCGCGCCGGAGGACGGGAAGCGTTCTCCAGTGGAGATTTACTAGATTGTAAATTGCTGTCTCAGCTTTCCTGAGGCAACAAACTGGGAGAGTGAAGTAAAACTCGGCCGCTCATCTGTGTGAGCGTTGTTGCTATGCACCACAAATGCGGTGTTCTCTAAATTTCGCAGCAGAAGTGAAGTGTTCCCTGAACCTTGTCAGGAGTGGGCTAGTCAGCGTAAACTGTCACAACTGAGCCCTAATACAATGTCAGGCCCAGCAACCGCTTGCCCGCTCAGAAGGTGATCGCTCTGCCATGTTTCAGCGCGACCTCACACAACTCCAGCAACTCCGCTCGGAACTGGCTCAGATATTCCGAGCCATTTGGCAGCCGTTGCAGTTCGGCTTGCAGCGCCGCGACCTCGCCGGCTTCGATCTCATCTCCGCAGTGGCTCCCACTGTAGAGCACCCGCCCCGAGATCAGCGGGTAGTCAGCCGGCAGGTCAGCCACTTCTTTTCGCAGCTCACCTACGTGCGCGATGTTGCCGATGCGTACTCCGGCCAGTTCGTGCTCGTTTTCGTCGTCCGCCCACACGGTTGCATCCAGTCCCATATAGACCTCCACGCTATACCATCGCGCAACCAGCCTAACCACGCGCTCCAGCGGACAGGCAGGGCGGGTGGGACTGGTTCCGAGTTCCGCGCTTGTCTTCCCTGCCATCGCTGAGCTTGAAGGCGTCAGACCCTCTCGTATGTCAGCGTATCCTGGACTCGATAGTCTTCCCGCCGACTGGCGGGCGATGCAGCGTGCTTGTGTTCACCGGCACAATCGTTCCGTCTTCGTCTTGATGTTCTCTACGCTTGGACCGGCGATTCTCATTCTGTACTTTTTCAGCTTTGTCCGTGTCTTCAGCTCCTTTGCGGGAAGCTTTGCCGTTCCGGTCGCGTTTGCACTGATGGCGGCTACATTCGTCGCCGGAGTGGTGCTCATCCAGCGTACTGACGCCCATTTCTCGCGCCGCATCGGTTTTATCTGCCCGTCTTGCGGCCAGCCCTCTACACGGCCAGTTCAGTCT
>CAXUIU010000489.1:0-2732 GCA_964250955.1 uncultured Chthoniobacterales bacterium
GGCCTGCGCTTGGCTGGCAAGTCGCCCGCCGCGGTCACCCGGCGCGAGGCGCTCGCGGCGCTCGTGGCGGACGGTGTCGTCGGTATGCTTGGCGTGGGCAAGACGGCGCGTTATTTCCTGGCTGAACACCTTCCTGATGCGGCGTCAGTCGGAGCGCGGCTGCTGGCGGCGGGGGCGTTCGTGGCCGGCACGCTGAACACGCCGCCGACCCTGTGGAAGGCCGCGGAACTACGCCGCAAGCTGCCCCGGCACGAACACGCGCTCTTCGACGCGGCCATTGACCACCTCCAGGCGGCGCGCCAGGTCGTGCCGCTGCGGCATGGGCGGACGATGTTCGTGGCGTTCGCGGGTCCGCTGCGCGTGTGGTTGGAGGACGACGTGGCCGAGCCACCGGCGGCCATCCCGCCCGCCGACGGGGACGACGCGGCGCTCTTTTTCGCCTACACGCGGCTCGTGCGCGAGTCGGGCGGATTCCCCGACGTGAAGATCGCCGCCCTGCAACAAGCCGCTGGCGGCGCCCCGCTCGGGGAACGCCTCGCCGCGCTCTGGCGCGAGGGCCGCGCGACGTTGAGCCTGGGCGATTGGTCCCTGGCCGACGCCCCGACGCGGGCGGCGGCCGTCGAGCTGGATGGCGAGAAGTATCTCCTAGTAAGGCTGGACGGCTGAAACTTCCTGGCTTGGCCAGCACGTTGTCTGCTGCTTTCTTTACCGAGTCTTCCGCGCATGGACACCGAGCTTACCGATAACCCGTTCGCCGACAGGGTGTTTCGTGAACCGCGCCAGCCGTACGCCTCCGTGGCGGGGTTGAACGACCACGCGCTGGGCAAACTCCTGGCGCAGTTTCGACGCCTGCGGCCCGACGGGGCCGCCTCCGGCGTGCGCCGCGCCCTGTCCGAGCCCGCGCAACTCGTCGTCTCCCCGCAGCCGGGCTACGGCAAGTCGCACCTCATCGGCCGGCTGTTCACGGCGCTGGAAGGGCGCGCGACGCTGATCTACGTCACCCCCTTTCAGAGCGCGAGCCTGTGCTGGCAATCGGTGCTCCTGCGCACGGTGCAGGAGTTGACCTTCCCCGACCGCGCGGAGAACCCGGTCGCCGCGCCCGGCGCCGAGCCGCCCACGCAGCTCGACGCCTTCGCCCACGGCGTCCTGGCGCACCTCGTCGCCGGGTTGATCGAACAGGGCCGCATTGAACACCCCGACCCCGCCGGGGCCGCCGCGTGGCTGCGCGAGGACCCGGTGGGGTCGTTCTCGCTCGCCGACCCCGCACACCCGTGGGCGGGTTGGATGCGCACGACCTTCGAGCATTTCCACCGCGACCTGGAGAACGAACTGCGCCGCGCCGGCCTCCAAACTCAGTCGCCGGGCTGGCTGCGGGTGCTCTTCCGCTACGCGGCGTCGCGGCCGGACGAGGAGGCGCGCGCGCTCGCGCTGGCGTGGCTGAGCGGGCAGGCGCTCGAACCCGACGAGGCCAAGGTCCTCGGCCTGCGCACGGGCGAGGTTACCCCCGCGGACGCGCCCGACCAGATCAACGAACTGTGCTGGCGGCGCTTGATGGATTTCTGCGGGCTGGCGGCATTTTACCGGCCGTTCGTGTTCTGCTTCGACCAGACGGAGGCGTACGGGCACGCGGCGGGGTTGGCGCGGTGCTTCGGCACGGTGGTGGCGCAGATTCACCTGCTCGCGCCGAACCAAATGATGGTCGTCACGGCCAACCAGCAGCCCTGGGAGGAAACCGTCGCCCGGCACATGGAAACGGCCGACCGCGACCGGTTCACCCCCCTGGCTCTGGAAGGACTCAACCGCGCGCAGGCGGAAGAACTCGTACGCCTACGCTGCAAGGGGGCGGACGTGCCGGCGGTGCAAGCGGGGGCGTTCCTGGCAAACGGCTGGTTGGCGGGGAAGTTCCCGACCGAACGCAACCGCATGGGCACGCGGCAGTTCTTACAGGCGTGCAGCACGCGCTGGGAAGCGCCCGAGACGTGGTGGAACGCCCAGGACCGCGCCGTCGCCGAAAAGAAGGCGGCCATTGCCGGCAAGCCGGAGCTGACCGGGTGGCTGGACCGCTACGCGGACGACCTGGCGCGCAAGCCGCGGCGGCTGGGGTTTAACCCGGACGTGTTCCGCTGGCTGGTGGAGGACGTGGCGCGGAGCCGGCGCGAACGGACCGTTTCGACGAACCCGCGAAGCGTGCGCGACGACCTCCTGCCCGTGATGTGGACGCCGCCGGGCGACGGAAGGAAAGTGTTCCTTGGCTTCGAGACGGGCAGCAACTGGAAGCGTTGGCGGTCGATCCTCAACGAGGCGCGGGCGTGCTGCGTGTCGTCGCCGTCCTCGCCGCCGCTGGATCGTGCGGGGAACGTGGTGGGTAAGGCGGTGCTCTTCCGCACGGCCGAGCAGATGCGCGTGCCGGGGGCGCGCTGGATCATCGCGCCGGAGATGGACGCGGCGAAGAAGAGTTTCTTCGACGTGGTCGAACTGGACACGACCTCCACAGCCGAACTGTATGCCGCGCGGGTGTTGTACCTGGACGCGGTGGCGGGCGACGTCCCGTTTTCGCCCGAGGACGTGCTGGACTTCCTCGTCGTCGAACTGGAGCCATTCTGGCGGCGGGTCGAGGCGCCGCCGGTTGAAGTGGCAGAGAAAAAAGCTCCCGTACAAACATCGTCTGAAACGAAATAGGCGAACGGCGTTCACCTTGTCATGCGACTTTCGTTCGTCCACTGCTAGTTAGG
>CAXUIU010000490.1:0-2727 GCA_964250955.1 uncultured Chthoniobacterales bacterium
GCACCGCGCCGCGCACACCAGCGCGAAGGCGCAGGCCGGTTCGGTCTCGGCCCTTGTGGCCGCCGCCGAGGAGGGCGGCGGACCGGAGGCGCTGTTCACCGCCGACGAACTGATTACTTCCACCGGGCGCACCGACGCCGCCGTCCAAGACGCCGTCCTGGCAGAAACGCAGCGCGGCTACGACATGCTCTTTGTCGGCTTGGGTTCCCAGCCGCCGTCCGCCGACGGGGCGGTTTTCAACCACGAAACCGACGCGATCATCCGCGGGTGCGGCTGTCCGGTGGCTGTCGTCCGCTCGGATCCAAGAGCCGAGGACGGTCACGCGACGGAGCAAGGGCTCGATATCCTCCTACCCATCATCGGGACAGACTACTCCCTGGCAGGAGCAGAGATCGCGGTGGCGATGGCCAAGGGCAGCGGCGCCCGGCTGACGGCGATGCACATCAGCCGCCCGTTCGTGGACAGCGACCTGCTGCGGCGGCCGGAGGAACTCTACGCGGCCGGACGCAACGTGTTCAAGGACATGGAGGCGCTCGGACGGCGCGAGGGTGTGAACATCACCGTGCGCGTGCGGGTCAGCGCCGACCACGAGACGGCGATCCTGCGCCAGATCGACCGCGGACGGCACAACCTCGTCGTGCTCGGAGCCAAGACTCGTCTAGGCGAACATCTTTCCTTTGGCCAGAGCGTGGGCGTGCTGCTTCAAAACCTTCCCTGCGCGGTCGTGCTTATCGCCTTCTGACCGGTGTTTTGCCCACACAATCTGAAAAGGATTTCTATCCACGTTCCTGTCCAACCTTCCTCAATGCACTGCGACCCGCCCGGCCAAGCTCGCCACTAAAGCCAGCAGTTCGGCCGCCTCGACCGGTTTGGCCATATGGGACTGGAAGCCTGCCAGGATAGCCTTGAGCCGGTCCTCCGAGCGCGCGTAGGCCGTCAGCGCGATGGCAGGTGTGCTGCCGCCTTGCTCGGCTGGAAGGGCGCGCACTTGGCGGATGAGCGCGTAGCCGTCTTGCTCCGGCATGCCGATGTCGCTGACCAGCACGTCGGGACGTTGGGATGACAGCCGTTCCATGGCCTCGACTACGTTGCCGACGCTTTGCACCAGGACGCCCCGATCTTCCAGAAGGCGCTGGATCAAGGCGCGTGCGTCTGCCTCATCGTCGACCACCAGCACCTTGAGGCCGGTGAGATCCAATTGTTCCGACGGGATGGGTGCTGATGCGTAGCCGCTTTGGGGATGTCGGCGCTCGGAGCTAGCAGGATCGGGGGCAGGCTGCACCACCGAGAGCGGAAGCAGTACCTTGAAGGCAGTGCCTTGTCCCGGTCCTGCGCTTTCCACTTGGATGCTGCCGCCGTGCAGTTCGACCAACTGCTTGACGATGGCCAGCCCTAACCCCAGGCCGCCATGTCGACGCGTGGTGGAGGCATCCTGCTGGCGGAAACGGTCGAACACGTAAGGTAGAAATTCTGGGGCAATGCCCTCGCCGGTGTCCGCCACGCTGACTTCCAGGTGTGAGTTCACCCGTTCTAAGATCACCTGCACCTTGCCGTCCTTCGGCGTGAACTTGATGGCGTTAGTCAGCAGGTTCCAGAACACCTGCTGCAAGCGGTTCGGGTCGCCCGAGATCATGCGCGCCTGCGGGTCGATGAGGGCTTGCAAGCGGATGCCCTTCGCTGCCGCGGCCGGCTCCATGGTCTCGACCGCTGCGGTAATGACGTGGTCGAGCTGAAGCGGTTGCACGTCCAGGCGCACCTTGCCCGAGATGATCTTGCTCATGTCGAGCAGGTCCTCGATGATCTGTGTCTGCGCACGGGAGTTGCGCTCGATGGTCGCCAAACCCGCTTCCATGTCCTCCGTGTTGGCGGGGTCGCCGCGGAGCACCTGCGTCCAGCCCAAGATAGCGTTGAGCGGGGTGCGCAGCTCGTGGGAGAGCGTGGCCAGGAACTCGTCCTTGACCCGACTGATGCGCTCGGCTTCGCTGCGGGCGGATCGCTCGCTGTCGAGCAGATGGGCGTTCTGTTCCCGCAACCGTCGGCTTTCGTGGATGTCCGTGTTCGTGCCGAGCCAACGCAACACTTGACCGGTGGCATCCTTGATAGGCACCCCCCGGCCCAGAAACCAGCGGTACTCCCCGTCAACGCCGCGCCGCGCACGAAATTCCTGCTCGTAAGGACGCCCGGATGCCGTGCAGTCACCCCATTGTTGCGCGACGGGGCCAAGATCGTCGGGATGAACGATGTGGGTCCACGAATCGTCCCCAAAATTCTCCCGCGACGCGCCGGTGTATTCGTACCATCGCTCGTTGTAATAGCTCAGGTGACCGTCGGGCCGAGCAGCCCAAACGATCTGCGGCATCGCGTCGGCCAGCTGTCGGAATTTCGCCTCACTCTCGCGCAACGCGACCTGGGCGGCCTTGGTCTCCGTCACATCGGCAACCGTGCCGTCCATGCCGACCGCGCGCCGCTCGGTTCCTTCCCCGGCGAAAGTCGCTTGGCCCTTGATCTGAAGCCAACGCAGGCTGCCGTCGCGCTGGCGCACCCGGTACTCGGTAAAATAAGGCTGCGGATCGTCCGGCCGCAACGCGGCTCGCAGCGCTTGCTCCCGGTGGGTGAGATCCTCAGGCGAGATCATGGCCAACACTTTGGCCATCTCGGGCTGGCGGGTATGAAAATCGTAGAAGCCTTGCGCGCGTTCGTCCCACTCCACCTGGCTCGTCGCCAAGT
>CAXUIU010000491.1:0-2714 GCA_964250955.1 uncultured Chthoniobacterales bacterium
GGCCGCCGGTCCACCCCGCGCGAGGCTGGCTGCTGGTGGTGCTTGGGCTCTGCCTGAGTGCGGGCATGGCCTACTTGGCCAACCTCATCCACGGATGGATCCTGCACAACGGCGAGCCCGGCGCGCAGACGCATTGGAAAGGCAGCGCGGAGTTCACCCGCACGGTGTACGAACTCTTCGCGTCGGTGTTCGCCTGCGGACTGGTGGCGGTGGCGGCGGGCGTCTACATCCTGCGCATGCGCCGGATCAGCCGCGTGCTGGCGGCTCTGATGGGCTTGACCGCGCTGGCGATGGCCTACTTCGTCTACGTCATCATGACCACGAACGTTCCGCGCTAGGCCGGAGGTGGGTTCTTGGCGACGGTCTGAATGTGTAGATCGCGCAACTGCCGCGGCTCGACGGCGGCGGGCGAATGGCTCATCAGGTCCTGGCCGCGGTTGTTCTTGGGGAACGCGATGACCTCGCGGATGGACTCCTCCTTGCACAGAAGCATGACCAGCCGGTCCAGCCCGAACGCGATCCCGCCGTGCGGCGGCGCGCCGAAGCTGAACGCCTTCAAGATGTGCCCGAACTGCTCGGCCTGCTGCTCGGCGTTGATGCCCAGCACGCTGAAGAGCCGGGCTTGCAGGTCGGCCTCGTGGATACGGATGGACCCCCCGCCAACCTCGACGCCGTTGAGCACCACGTCGTACGCGTCGGCGCGGGCCTGGCCGTAGGTGTCGGGCGAACCCAGCAGCGCCTCGTCCGCAGGCAGCGGCCGGGTGAAGGGATGGTGCACGGCGTCCCACTTGCCTTCCTCGGGGTTGTGGGCCAGCAACGGGAAGTCGAGCACCCACAGGAGATTCCACACGTCCAGGCCGGCGGTGAGTTTGAGAATCTCGGCCACGCGCAGGCGGATGCGGCCGAGCACCTCGCAGACGACGGCCCATTTGTCCGCGCCGAAGAGGATCAGGTCGCCTTCCTCGATGGCGAGTTTCTCGGTGAGCGCGGCTTTCTCCGCGTCGCTGAAGAACTTCACGATGGGCGACTTCCACTCGCCGCCCTCGACCTTGATGAAGGCGAGACCCTTCGCACCGTAAGACTGCGCGGTGCGGGTGAGTTCCTCGATCTGGCCGGTGGTGATGCCGGCGAAGCCTTTCGCGTTGATGGCCTTGACCACACCGCCGGAGTCCAGCGCGCCGCGGAACACCTTGAAGCTGCTCTGCGCGAAGGTGTCGCCGAGGTCGGTCAGTTCCATGCCGAAGCGCGTGTCGGGCTTGTCGCTGCCGAAGCGGTTCATGGCGTCGGCGTACGTCAGACGCGGGAAGGGGGTGGGCACGTCCACGCCGATGGCCGCCTGGAAGACGTGCTTTAACATGCCTTCGACCAGAGAAAGGATGTCCTCGCGTTCGACGAAGCTGGCTTCGATGTCGATCTGGGTAAACTCCGGCTGGCGGTCCGCGCGCAGGTCTTCGTCGCGGAAGCAGCGGGCGATCTGGAAGTATTTTTCCATGCCGGCGACCATGAGGAGCTGCTTGTACTGCTGCGGGGCCTGCGGCAGCGCGTAGAAGCCACCCGGCATCAGGCGCGAGGGCACGAGGAAGTCGCGTGCGCCCTCGGGCGTGCTCTTGGAGAGGACGGGCGTTTCGATTTCCAGGAAGCCGGCGTCGTCGAGGTAGTCGCGGACGGCCTTCACGATGCGGTGGCGCTGCTGGAAGTTCTTGCGCAGCCGCGCGCGGCGCAGGTCGAGGTAGCGGTAGGACAAGCGCAGATCCTCGTTGGTGATCTCCTCGTCAAGCGGGAAGGGAGGCACGTCGGCCTTGTTGAGGACGAGGAGCGAGTCGGCGACGAGTTCGATGGCCCCGGTGGGCAGGTTGGCGTTTTCCTTGCCCGCGAGGCGAGGGGACACCTTGCCGGTGACAGTGATCACGTCCTCGCCGCGCAGCCCGTGGGACTGCCCGGCGACGGCGGCGTTTTCCTCGGGGCGAAAGACGACCTGGGTCACCCCCGCACGGTCGCGCAGGTCGATGAAGATGACCCCGCCGTGGTCGCGGCGCGAATCGACCCAGCCGGCGAGCGTGGCGGTCTGGCCCACGTCGGCGGGGCGGAGTTGGTCGCAGGAATGGGTGCGGTAGCGGCTCATAAAATCGGGGTCCGCAATGTGAACCGCCCCAGGCGGGCTGTCACCCGGGAATTTACTACCCGACGAATGAACACGTGTTTACGGGTCACCGATCCTTACTGCTTTCTCGCCGCCCGCCAACAAACGCAACGCTGCCGCAAGGTGCAAAGAGAGGATCTGCTGCAAAGCTTCGTTTGAGGTGTTACCGCAGATCAGCCAGAGAATTTTCGGCGGGCTGCCGCGCTGCTCAAGCAGCCGGACGAAATCGGCATCTTTGGTCAATACAATGGCGTCCGCCCTTCGCGCAGCCGCAAAAATCTGCAAGTCGGGGGCATCCCGCAAACCAAGGTCTCGCACGGCGTAGGCATCGACCGGGAAGCTCCCAGCGATCCAGCGAGCGATGCGTGGGGAAATCTGCGCGTCTACCCAGATCGTGGTCACGCGGCAAGCGGAGGAGGCTCGATCTGACGGCGCGCATACGCGATGCACGCCTGCACGTCAGCCGCTTCCAGGTCAGGCATCTCCTCCACGATCTCGGACAGGCTCAACCCGGAGGCGAACAGGTCGAGAACATCTACGACCCGGATGCGCATTCGCCGTACGCATGGACGAC
>CAXUIU010000492.1:0-2705 GCA_964250955.1 uncultured Chthoniobacterales bacterium
CGACGGCGCACAGCCAGCGGCGGAGGGGGCGCATCATCCCTCGACTTGCAGTCCGTCGTAGGCGACCCGGACGTGTGTGGGCAGGAGTTTCTCGGTCTCCGCGTGGCCGAGGTCGTGACAAAGGTGGGTCAGGTACGTCCGTGGCGGACGGAGCGCGTCAGAGACTTCCAGCGCCTCGTCCAGGCTCATGTGGGTCGGGTGCGGCCGGTGGCGCAAAGCGTCGAGCACGAGGATCTCCACCCCGGCGACGCGCTCGCGCACGGATGCGGACACTTCCTTGCAGTCGCTGAAGTACGCCAGGAGCTTCCGGCCGCCGCGAGTGAAGAGGTAGCCGTTGACGTTGATGCGCCCGTGCGGCACGGCCAGCGGGGTGATCTCCGTCTCGCCGATGCGGAAGACTCCCGTGACGGGACGCGGCTCGGGCCGGATGTAGCCAGGGAAACGCGCCGACCCATCGAAGGCGAAGCGGAACACGCGTTGCAAATCCGTCATTGTTTCGGGCGACGCGTAGATCGGCAGGTCGCGGCCCGCCAGCAGGTCGCAGAAGCGCCGCAGGTCATCGAACCCCATGATGTGGTCGGTGTGCGAATGCGTGTAGACCACCGCGTCGAGGCGGCGCACCCGCTCGCGCAGGCACTGCGTCCGGAAGTCCGGTCCCGTGTCCACGACGAACGCCGCCTCGGGAGTTTCGATGTAAAGCGAGGAACGCGTGCGCTTGTCGCGCGGGTCGGACGACACACAGACCGGGCAGTCGCAGGCGATCATCGGCACGCCTTGGCTGGTGCCCGTGCCAAGGAAAGTCACTCGAAAATCACCCATTGGTCCGCTTGAGAAAACCCGCCCGAGAGCTTACACTGCTCCCCCGTGCTGGCAACGCTCTCCTCGCTGCGGATCAAGAATCTGGCCCTGGTCGAGGAACTCGACTGGCAGCTTGCCCCGGGGTTTGTCGCCGTCACGGGCGAGACTGGCGCGGGCAAAAGCGTCATCCTCGGTGCGCTCAAGCTGCTCCTGGGCGAGCGCGCCGACAAAAGCCTGATCCGCACCGGCGCAGACTCCTGCACCGTGGAGGCCGCCTTCGACGTGAACGAGTGCAGCACGCTCGACCACGAACTCGAGGAATACGGCATCGAGGGCTGCGTGGACGGCGGGCTCATCATCAAGCGCACCTTCACACAAAGCGGCGGCAACCGGCAGTTCGTCAACGGCTCGCCGACGACCATCGCCGTCCTCAAGCAGCTGGGTGACCTCCTGGTGGACCTCCACGGTCCGCACGACCACCAGTCGCTCCTGAGCGCCGAGCGCCAGTTGGACCTCCTCGACGCTTACAGCCGCGCTGAAGGCACGCGCAGCGAGTACGAGGGAATCTGGGCTAAAGTTGGCCGCCTGCGCGAGGAACACGCCAGCCTCGCCTCCAACGAAGCCGCGCTGGAGCGCGAACTCGAAATCCTGCGTCACCAGGCCGCCGAAATCCAGAAGGCCAACCTCCGCCCCGACGAGGAGGAGGAACTGACGGCCCGTTACGCCCGGGCGTCCAACAGCCGCCGGCTCATCGAACTGGCCACCGGCGTCGCGCAGGAACTCACCGAGAGCGAGCCTTCGGTCCTCCAACGCCTCACGGAAACTGCCCGCCTCCTGCGCGAACTCGAAAAGATCGACCCCGGCGCGGCCCCCATGGCCGAGTCGCACACCTCTGCCGTCGTCGAACTGGAGGAACTCGCGCGCTCGCTGGTCAACTACGCCGAGAAGCTCGACCTCGACCCCGAGCAACTCGCCGAGATGGAGGAGCGCGTCCACCTCCTGCAAACCCTCCGGCGCAAGTACGGCCCGACGATTGAACAGGTCATCGCCACCGGTGAGCAGAGCGCCGCCCGGCTGCAGAAGATCGAGCACCGCGGCGAAGAGTTGAACCGCCTCCAGGCCGAGATCGACAAGGGACAGACGGAGTTGGTCAAGGTCGGCCGGCAACTGAGCGCGTTGCGGACCGGCGCAGCCCCCAAGCTCTCGGAGGCCGTGCGCGAACAGTTGCGTGACCTCGGTTTCAAGAAAAGCGAGTTCGACATCCACCTGCTGCAACTGGACTCCCCAAGCGCGACGGGGCTGGAAACGATGGAGATGGTGTTCGCGCCGCGTTCGAGCGGGTTGGAAACGGTGGAGTTCCTCTTCGCGCCGAACCCGGGCGAACCGGCCAAGCCGTTGCGCTCCGTGGCGTCGAGCGGCGAGATCAGCCGCGTCATGCTGGCGGTGAAAAGCGCCCTGGCCGACCAGGATGCCGTACCGCTGCTGGTCTTCGACGAGATCGACGCCAACGTCGGCGGCGAGATCGCCCACGCGGTCGCGTCGAAGATGCGTTCGCTCGGCACGCGGCACCAGGTGTTGTGCATTACGCACCTGCCGCAGGTGGCAGCGTTGGCGGGCTCGCACTACGTCGTGACGAAGGAGTTCACGGAGGAGCGCACCTATTCGCGCCTGACCGAAGTGAAAACGAAGGCGCGGGTCAAGGAAATCGCCCGGATGCTCGGCGGCCAAGGCGACTCCGCGACCGCCCTCGCCCGCACCATGCTCAGCGGCAAGAAGGCTGCCGTCCGCGAGCCGGTAGCAACTCCGGCGCCGGATTAACTCTGTGCCTCTTGGTCGAGGATCATTGCCAAGCGGGGTGAGCCTGTGGCAAGCCGGATATTGTTTCCCTCCGGAGAGCTGTTTAGGAT
>CAXUIU010000493.1:0-2696 GCA_964250955.1 uncultured Chthoniobacterales bacterium
CTTGCTCGTACCACGGTTTCCATACGGTATCTTCTATGCAGTTGAACTACGCGGGGTCATTGTGACAGCCATCATGGACACTCGCCAAGACCCGCGGATCATCCTCCAGCGTCTTCGCTGACCTGCCGTGGACGACCCCTTCCAAGACGAACTCGACACCCTGCGCGACCGCTCCCTGCACCGGCGGCTGCGCGAGATGAGCGCCGCGCCCGACGGCACCGTCGAGATGGCTGCCGCCAACGCCCGGCTGGTCAACTTCGCCTCCAACGACTACCTCGGCCTCGCCGACGATCCCCTCCTGCGCGAGGCCGCCAAGGCCGCCATCGACCAGTTCGGCGTCGGCTCCGGCGCGTCGCGGCTGGTCAGCGGCACGCGGCCGGCGCACACGGCGCTCGAAGAAAAACTCGCCGCCTTCAAGGAAACCGACGCGGCCCTGACGTTTTCCAGCGGCTACGCGGCGGCCTCCGGGGTCATCGGGACGCTCGCCGACCGGCACGATGTCCTCATCTTGGATAAGCTCTGCCACGCCTGCCTAGGTGATGCCGCCCGGGCGAGCGGCGCGATCCTGCGCGTCTACCCGCACAACGCCCTCGCCCGCCTCGAAGACCATCTCCAGTGGGCGCGCCGCGAACATCCCGACGCCCGCGTGCTCGTCCTGACCGAGGCCGTCTTCAGCATGGACGGCGACCGTGCCCCCCTCGCCGAGATCGTTGAACTCAAGGACCGCCACGGTGCGATGCTCCTGGTGGACGAGGCCCACGCCACCGGCGTCCTCGGCCCCCACGGGCGCGGTCTCACGCACGAACTCGGCCTCGCCGGCCGTGTGGAGGTCCTGTTAGGCACGCTCAGCAAGGCGCTCGGGGTCAGCGGCGGGTTCGTCGCCGGCCGGCGCAGCTTGATCGATCTACTCGTCAACCGCGCCCGAAGCTTCATCTACTCGACCGCCCCGCCCCCGGCACTCGCCGCGGCGGCCGGCGCAGCGGTGGACTTCCTCCTTTCCGACGCGGGCGAACGCCGCCGTCTGGCCCTTTGGCAGAACATTCGCCTCCTCGCCACGCAACTTCCTCCCTCCCCGGCCGGCGCTGACGCCGTCAAGGCCACGCCGAAACCGGGCGGCAGCGCGATCTTCCCGTGGATCGTCGGGCACGAGGCCGACGCCGTGGATTGGTCGGCGCGTCTTGCTAAAAAAGGGTATTTTTGTCCCGCCATCCGCTACCCGACTGTCGCGCGCGGCACGGCGCGGCTGCGGCTGACCGTCACCGCCCGTCACCGGCCAGAACAGATCATGGATCTCGGTCGCACCCTGGCCGCCCTGCGTTAATACACAAACCGCATTTCACGCTTCCCGTCTGGACTGTTTCCTGCTTTTTCTCTGGACGAACCCTCGTGTCCAAGAGCGACTTCTTCAGTTTTATCACCTCGCTGCGGCCCATTGAATTGAAGGCCATCGGCGAGTTGTCGCAGACCCTCCATCTGGAGGAAGGGTTCACCGTGTACCAAGGCGGCGAGGACAGCGACGCCATCTACATCATCAACCGCGGCACCCTCGAACTCGTCCACGAGTCGCAGACCCACGCCGCCAACACTCCCGTCAGTTACCTGTCGCGCGGTGACATGTTCGGCGAGACCGAGACGCTCAGTGGAGTGCCTCGCAAAAACACGATTCGCACCTGTGAGTCCGTGTCCATCCAGCAGTTCAAGAAGAAAGACTTTCCCGAGCTCATCCGCCGGGTACCGGCGTTCTTCTATTACCTGAGCCAGCAAATCGCCAGCCAGATCGCCAAGATCACGGACCTTGCCTTCGTGCAGAGCAATTGCCTGGAACTCAGCGGCAACCTCGCCAACTTCGACACGGTCACGATTTACCAGACGATCCTCAACTCGGCGCAGACGGGCGAACTCTCCATCGTGGACGAGGGGAAAGAAACCATCGCCATCTTTTGCTTCCAAGAAGGGCAGACGAAGTTCGGCCAGTTCTACCACCTGGAGGGCGAGGAGGCGTTCTGGCAACTCTTTCTGCACGAGAAGCTCAGCGGGACGTTCGCGTTTTCCATCGTGGAGCCGGGCAAGTTCCGCGCGCACAACGACCGGCCGATCCGGCGCAACCCGACGGACCTGCTCATCACGGCGCTTCAGTACCGCGACGAGTTCAAGGAGGTGCTCGCGGACCTCCCCGACCCGACCTCGCAGTTGCGGCGCGAGAAGCTCAACCTCGACTGGGTCGACCCGGACCACAACGACCTGCAACCCGTCGCCGAAGCGATTTGGCAGACGTGCTACAGCTCGACGATGACGCTGGAGGAGGTGTGCCAGAAGCTGCCGTTCTGCGAGTTGAAGTTCTTCAAGACGGTTCTCCAATTGGTCAGGACCGGACATTTTTCCCTGGTGGAAACCCGGCAGCCGGTCGACGTGGCGGTCTGAAATGGCGCGGTCCTACGTGGGGATCATCGGCCGGCACCCCCGGGCAAGGCGCGCGGGTTGCCGCGGAAGTTCTCCAGCGCCAGGTAACCAAGAAACAACGCCGTGAACCATCGCCCATAGAGCGCCGCCAGCGCCGCCAACGAACCGGCGAAGAACACGCCCACCAACCCCACGACGCCCACCCGGCGCGGCCCGAGCAGCGCGGCCAGAAGCCGGCCGCCGTCGAGCGGCAGGATCGGCAGGAGATTGAAGAGCGTCCACACGAGGTTGATCCA
>CAXUIU010000494.1:0-1190 GCA_964250955.1 uncultured Chthoniobacterales bacterium
GTGTCGCTGGCCGTCATGGACGTATCGTTTATCTCCCTGACCCTCATCTTGCCGCCGGTGGCGCGGCTGCTCACGGGCGCGGCCACGATGGTCGCGCTCATCAAGCCGCAGTTCGAACTCGAACGCGCCGCCGTCGGCCGCGGCGGCATCGTGCGCGACCCGGCCGCCCATGCCGAAGCGGTGGCGAAGGTGCGTCGTCACGTCGAGGAACACCTACCGAGTTGGCGCTGGACGGGAGTAGTGGACTCGCCGATTCTGGGCGCGGAAGGCAACAAGGAATTCCTCGCATGTCTGCAAAAGTGATCGGCCTGGTCGGCCACCCCAAGAAGCGCGGCACCGCCGAACTGACCCGGGCTTTACGCGAGGAGTTCACCCGCGCGGGTCACTCCCTGCGGGTCGACGAGGCCACTGCCGCCCTGCTCGGCGAGCGTGGCGGCTGCACCGTGCCCGAACTCGGCCGCGAATGCGAACAGATCATCGTCCTGGGGGGCGACGGTACCATCCTGAGCACCGTGCACGCGCTCGGCGGCCACTTGCAGCCGATCTTCGGCATCAACCTCGGTACGCTGGGCTTCCTGAGTTGCCTGGCAGCATCCGATTATCGACTTGCCGTCCACTGCATCCTGGAAGGCAACTACGTCCACAGCCGACGTTCCATGTTGGACGTGACCGTCGTACGTGACGGCGAGATCATCGACCGCCACCAGGGCCTCAACGACGCCGTCATCAGCCGCGGCGCGCTCTCGCGCCTGATCCGCCTGGAAACCCGCGTGGACGGCGCGCTCTTGACCGAATACAACGCCGACGGCCTCATCATCGCCACACCGACGGGCTCCACGGCGTACTCGCTGTCAGCGGGCGGACCGCTCCTCACGCCGGATTCGAGCGTGTTCGCCATCACGCCGATTTGTCCGCACACGTTGACGAACCGCTCGGTCATCATCGGCGACCAAACGTGCGTGGAAATCCGGCTTTGCAACGCGCGCGACGAGATTTACCTGACGGTGGACGGCCAGCGCGCCGTGCCGATGAAGGCGTGCGACACGGTGCAGGTACGCCGGTCGGCGGACACCGTCACCCTGGCGATGCTGCCGGACCTCCCGTTTTTCGAACTGGCCCGGCGCAAGCTCCACTGGAGCGGCAGCAGTATCTGAACGCCTCGCGCCTCAGTGCGCGAGGATGCTCTGGTG
>CAXUIU010000494.1:1200-2675 GCA_964250955.1 uncultured Chthoniobacterales bacterium
CCAAAAAAGAAACGACCTCACAGCCTCGCTCCGGTTTGAACCTTGGACCTTGTGGACCTTTTCTCTTGGTCAGTGCGCGAGGATGCTCTGGTGAACGCACACGTCGGGCTGTTCGGCGTCCATCGTCTCGAAGCAGATGTGTTCCTCGCTCTCGCGCACCACGAGCGTGACGCGTGCCGTCACCGGATGCTTGGTCTTGCGCCCGCGGCCGGCGCGGCGCAGCCACGCGGCGATCTCCACGGCCGTCGGCGTCGAGCACGTCGGACCTGCGGCCGTCGATTCGGCCAAGGCTTCCAACGCGGCCGCTTCGAGCAGGCGCGGCCAGAGTTTGCGGAAAAGTTCGGGCGAGGCGTAGGCGTCGGCGCTGTTGATGCGGCCGTTAATGGCGAACGCGAACCCGGCGGCGTCCGGTTGCAGGGAGAGCAGGTTGTGGAACGCGTCCACGTAACCGCCGAGGCGACGGCGGACGGCGTCGTTCTCCAGGGTCAGCGGCAGGCTGGTCGGTGAGTGGGCGGCGCGCACGTCCGCGCCGATGGACTGGCTGAGCTTGGCCTGCGCGGCATCCACGGACGACCACACGGCCGTCTGCGAAGCGGCCTCGCGGATGGAGAGCTTCAGCTCGCGCGAAGCGGCCAGGAACGGCGAGGATTTGAAGGTGTTCGTCGGTTCTTCGCCGGCACGGCGGTTCCAACGACCGCGCTCGACGCAGAAGGTGCGCACCTTCATGCGCTGCGAGCGGCGCTGCCCCCGCGGGACGATGAAGTCCAGGCCCAGCGCGCGGTCCTGCCAGCCGCCCTTCACCACGTCGCCCGCCTGCACGTAGAGGTCGGCCTGGGTGAGGTTTTCGATCTCCAGTTCACCGACGCGGCCCGTCTCGTGCAACCGGGCGCAACCGGCCTGGAGCGCCTCGTCGAGCGTGAGGAAGGTCCCCTTCGCGCTCGTCGCCGGCGGGCTGAGCAGGTAGACGGCCAGGTTGCGATAGGTGTAGGCTTCCGAGACCTTGGGCGAACGGCGGAATTGGAACAATTTCATGGCTTTGGGTTCGTGGTTGAGGCCAATATATGCGGAGGGGTACGACATCCGTTGTCATAGGTACGGAAATATCTGAACTTTTTTCATGAACTCCCTCGGCTCGTCCTCCCGCCCGCCGCTGGCGCGCATGTTGCAAATCCACGAGGTGCTGCAAACCGGGGAAGCCACGAACTGCAACCGGCTGGCCCGCGCGCTGGAAGTTTCCGCCCGCACGGTGCAGCGCGACATCGACTTCATGCGCGACCAACTCGGCCTGCCCATCGAGTACGAGCCGACGCTGCGAGCGTTGCGGTACACCCGAGAGGTCGTGCAGTTCCCGACGATGAAGATCTCCGAGGGCGAACTTGTCGCGCTCTCGGTGGCGCGGCAGGCGCTCACGCAGTACCGCGGGACGCCGTTTGAGAAGCCGCTCCGGGACGCGTTCGAGAAGCTCACGTCCGGGC
>CAXUIU010000495.1:0-2672 GCA_964250955.1 uncultured Chthoniobacterales bacterium
CGGCCGTCGCCGACGCCATGGCCCTCGACACCATGCGCCAGCGATTCGAGAAACTCAGCGACCAAGTCGTGCCGATGGTCCGTGGCCTCAGCGGCTACTATGTGATGACCAGCGACCTGCCAAACACCGTCCCCTGGGTGCAGCGCACGCAGGACGTGGACAATCCATTCACGGGCAAGGTGCTGCACTGGATGGGCGAACTCCAGAAGTAGCTGCGGCGTGGCGTTTTTCGCCTGCGGGTGGCGCAGGCCACCATCGCGTTGGCGGACGACGGGACGGCAATGAATGAATATGCGAGTATAATCTGCTGTGCGAAAGCAGCTTGTGGATATCTACAAACCTTGGGCATCGTGCGTGCTAATGCTTGCAGCCATGCGCCCGCCCACCAGAATGAACGGTTCCAGAACCAGCGTTCTCTAAGCCTTTTCCCCCGCCTCCCATGTCTGCCTTTCCGCCCAAAGACCAACTGACCAGCCCACCCGACCTCGTGCCGCCGCCACTGCCAAAACGGGCCAAGCGCAAATCGCGTCGGCGTCTGTACACCGTCCTGATCTTGCTCGCCCTGGTGGCGTACGGATGCTTCGCAGTGGCTAAAAGTCGGCGGGTCAAGCCGGTCGCCGTGACGTTCGAGGCAGCCACCCGCAAGACGATCACCCAGCTCGTCTCGGCCACCGGCAAGGTGCAGCCCGAGACCGAAGTTAAAATCTCTCCGGAGGTCGCCGGCGAAATCATCGCGCTGCCCGTCGTGGACGGCCAGAGGGTCAAGAAGGGCGACCTGCTCATCCGCATCAAGCCCGACAACTACCAGGCGCAAGTCGCCCAGCAGGAGGCCGGCATTACTTCCGCCAAGGCGCTCAGCGTGCAAAACCATGCGCAGATGGTCAAAGCGCAGGAAGACCTGAAGCGTTACACCGACCTGTATAACCGCAAGGTTATCAACGACAGCGACATGGCGACCTACAAAACGGCCGCCGAGGTGACGGCGGCGGTCTTCAACTCCAGCCTTGCGCAGATCGCCCAGGCCGAGAGCCTGCTCAACCAATCGCGCGACCTGTTGGACAAGACTTCGATCTACTCGCCCATCGACGGCATCATCAGCGTGCTGAGCGTGAAGCTGGGCGAACGCGTGGTCGCCACCGGGCAGTTCGCGGGCACGGAGGTCATGCGGGTCGCCGACCTCGGCGCGATGGAGGCGCGCGTCAACGTCAACGAGAACGACGTGGTCAACGTCAAGGTCAACGACGAAGCGAATATCGCCATCGACGCTTATCCCGGGCGGCTTTTCCGCGGCACCGTCTACCAGATCGCCAACACCGCCGTCACCAACTCCGCCAACACGCAGGAAGAGGTCACTAACTTCGAGGTGCGCATCCGCATCAAGGCCGAGGGCGCGTACCTGCGCCCGGGCATGAGCGCGACCGCCGACGTGGAAACCGCCACCGTGAAAAACGCCGTGGCCGTGCCGATCCAGGCGGTCACCAAGCGCGATCCCAACGAGACCGACAGCCCCGAAGAACGCGAAAAGAAGAAGCAGACGCAGCAAGCCACCGCGCAGGCCGCTGACAACAACTCGGTCGAACTCGACAAGACCAAGGCCGCCACCAGTAAGGACAAAACGGCGCAGCCCAAGACGCAAAACGTGGTGTTCGTCAAAGCGAAGGATAACACCGTACAGATGCGCGTGGTGGACACCGGGATCGCCGACAACTCGTCGCTGGAGATCAAGAGTGGCGTCCAGCCCGGCGAGGAAATCGTCAGCGGTCCGTACCGCGCCGTCAACCGTCTGCTCAAGAATGGCGCGAAGATCATCCTCGAAGGCGTCACGCCTTGATCCCCATGGACACCGAAGCCGCCGTCCTCGCCGCACCCGCACCCGCGCCTAATCGCGCCGTGCGCCCGCCTGGCCCCCTGGTCATCGAGATCGAGAACGTCACGAAGGTCTACGAGATGGGCAGCGAGACGATCCACGCCCTGCGCGGGGTCAGTCTCAGCATCCGCCGCAACGAATACCTCGCCATCATGGGCCCGAGCGGCAGCGGCAAGTCCACCATGATGAACATGCTCGGCTGCCTGGACACCCCGACGCAGGGCAAGTACGAGTTCAACGGCAGGGACGTGAAAAGCATGGACGACGACGAGTTGGCCGCCATCCGCAACAAGGAGATCGGCTTCGTCTTCCAGACCTTCAACCTGCTGCCGCGTTCCACGAGCCTGAGCAACGTCGAGCTGCCGCTGATCTACGCCGGCCGTCCCGCCGAAGAGCGGCGCGACAAGGCCCGGCGCGCGTTGGAGAACGTCGGTCTGGGCAACCGCATGGACCACCGTCCGAACGAACTCTCCGGCGGCCAGCGTCAGCGCGTCGCCATCGCGCGTGCGCTCGTCAATGACCCGGCCATCATCCTCGCCGACGAGCCCACCGGCAACCTCGACAGCCGCACCGGCGAGGAGATCATGGCGCTGATGGAGGATCTCTACGCGCAGGGCAACACCATCATCGTGGTCACGCACGAGCCCGACATCGCCGAGCACGCCCGCCGGATCGTACGACTGCGCGACGGCCTGATCGAGAGCGACGGGCCGACGCTTTGAGATGAACCGCCTGCGCTTCGAGTTCGTTGAGAGCTTCCGCATCGCGTACGCGCAGATCGCGGCGAACCGCACGCGTTCGTTCC
>CAXUIU010000496.1:0-2669 GCA_964250955.1 uncultured Chthoniobacterales bacterium
GGCGGGCACGTTGGACATCCAACTCCGTGACCGCACAGTGACGCTTGGCCCGGGAGAGATGTTCGTCGTTCCCAAGGGTGTCGAGCATTGCCCGGTGGCGCGGGAGGAAGCGCACCTGCTACTTATTGAACCCACTGGCACGCCCAACACCGGTGACCCCGCCACCGCCGCTGAGCGCAAACTGGCGTGATGCGCCCCACGCTTTCCCCCGCGGCTTGATGGTCCTTGGGTTCTCTCCTTGAGCGAATTCGATGCTTTGCATTTGGCCTGTGCCGAAGCTTTGAATGCCGACGTTTTCCTGACTACGGACGACCGACTGCTGCGTGCCTGCGGACGGATGGCAAGGGGTGAGACGCCTTTTGTGATTACCAATCCTTTGGCTTGGTTGACAGACTTCTTGGGGAGCGAATAATGTTGATTTGTGCCGACACTTACTCCCGGAGCTTTACGCACGGCCGGACTTGACGCTTTGCAGCGTGAGTTGGGGGTAACGGGCATGGTGCGCTTCCTCCAGCAATTCGGCGAGGGAAGTGGTGATTACACGGCTGAGCGTTGGCAGTGGTTGCCCGCTGGCATGGGTGTCGCCGAACTGGTGGCGATGATGCGGCAGGAGACCGCCGAGCAGGAACCGCCCAACCTTTCGACGGTTGGCGGGACGGGTTCTGCCCTTGAAAACTCTCCACCGCCCGGCTAGGGTGCCGCCGACGCGTGCCGGGAACGAGCGTCCCGACATGCGCCGGGCTCCTTGAAAACCCTCGAAGCCAGTCTTCGCATCCCCGACCTGTGGCAGCAGCAGGCCGTCGCTGCCCTCCGTGCGGGCCGCGACGCCGTCGTCCACGCGCCGACGGGCGCGGGCAAGACCTACGTCTTCGAGTTGCTCTACTCCACGCTGAAGGGGCAGGCCGTCTTCACCGTGCCGACCCGGGCGCTCGCCAACGACAAGTACGCCGAGTGGCGCGCCGCTGGTTGGGACGTGGGCATCTGCACGGGCGACATTAACCTGCGCCCCGACGCTCGCGTGATCGTCGCCACCCTGGAAACCCAGCGCGGTCGGCTCCTGCATCGGCGCGGGCCGCGGCTCCTCGTCGTGGACGAATACCAGATGCTCGGCGACGCGCACCGCGGCGCCAACTATGAACTCGCCCTCGCCCTCGCCCCGCCCGGCACCCAGCTCCTCCTGCTCAGCGGGAGCGTTGGCAACCCCGCCGACATGGCCGCTTGGCTCGGCCGCCTCGGGCGCGACGTGGAACTCGTCGTCCACGAAGAGCGCCCGGTTCCTCTGGAGGAAAGCGTCCTCGATACCCTGCCCTTCCACCTCGACGCCCGCGCTTACGGCTACTGGCCGCGCCTGCTCGCCAAAGCCCTTCTCGCCGACCTCGGGCCGGTCCTGGTTTTTGCCCCGCGCCGCGCCGCCGCCGAGGATCTCGCCCGCGACCTTGCCAGCGCCTTGCCCGTGGACGACCCGCTCGTCCTCACCCCGGAACAGGCCGTCCTCGCCGGCGAAAAGCTCGCCAAGCTCCTGCGCCGCCGCATCGCTTTCCACCACAGCGGCCTGCCGTACGGCGCGCGGGCGGGGCTCATCGAACCCCTCTCCAAGAGCGGCCAACTCCGCGCCGTCGTCGCCACGACGGGCCTCGCGGCGGGCGTGAACTTCTCCATGCGCTCGGTGCTCGTCACCGACACGCGCTATTCCGTACGGCATTTCGAGCGGCACCTCCTGCCGGAAGAACTCCTCCAGATGTTCGGCCGCGCCGGGCGGCGGGGGCTGGACGACAGCGGGTTCGTGCTGGTCGCGCCGGGCCGGCCGCGGCTGGCGGACGCGCGGCCGAAGAACCTCAAGCGCGCCACCCAGATCGATTGGCCGAGTCTCCTTTCCGTCATGGAGGCCGCTCGCGAGCGCGCCGAACCACCTCTGGCCGCCGCGGCGGAGCTTTGCCAACGGCTTTACAGCATGCAGACCGTGCCGCTGGGCGTGGAGCGTTCCGTCGCCGACGGCCCGCGGCCGTGCGGGCTGTGGGTGGACGCCGAACGCGCGCGGCTCGCGTTGCCCATCAGCGTGGAAATCCTCGGTTCCGGCGGCGAATGGGAACCGGCCGGCGACGAGGCGCGCGTGCCCCTGGCGGAACTTTGGGTGCGCGACCGGCCGGCGCTGCACGACGTGGAGTTCATGCGCGCGCTCGGCCGCGGCAACCTCTGCAAGCTCCACCGCCCCGCCACTGACCATGACCCGGGCGGTTGGCGCTACGGGCGTGAACTGCCCTTGGCCGTCGTCCTCGGGCCCCACGAGGTGCGGTTCGTCAAGGGGATGCGCGCGCAGTTGGAGGCGCTCTCCGACGATTGGCGCGGGCGTAACTTCCCGGCCGGCGGCCGGCTGGGACGCGCGGTGTTCGAGGAACGCGTCCTGCCCCTCGTACCCGCGCTCAGCGGCGGCGGGACGCTCTGGGGCTTGGTCGAACGCGGCGGCGTGCTCCTCGCGCAGGCCGACTTTTCGTCCACGGAGTTCCCCGCCCGGCGTGACGCCGCCGGCCGCGCCCGGCACGGCGACCGTGGGCAATGCCGGCGTGCAGGCGACCGCCCACGCGACCCTGTCGGGCGCCACCATCGGTGCCATCATCCTCGACAACGGCGGCCAGGACTACTTCGCCGTGCCGCCGCTGATCGTCACCGAC
>CAXUIU010000497.1:0-211 GCA_964250955.1 uncultured Chthoniobacterales bacterium
GCCAGACTATGATTGGAACCGGCCGCAACGCTGGTGACCCCGGTGGAAAAACCGCTGACTGCCTGGGGGGTCAAACTGCCCATCGCAGGGCCACCGCCGAGCTGGCCACTGGCATTGTTACCGGTGGCGTAGAGCGCTCCGCGTTGGACCATGAGGCTGTGAGAACTCCCGGCCGCTACGGCCGTGACACCGCCGTCGAAGGCTTTGACCA
>CAXUIU010000497.1:221-2656 GCA_964250955.1 uncultured Chthoniobacterales bacterium
CCGTAACCCCAGGCGTAGAGCACGCCGCCGCGGATGGCAAAGCTGGATTGTGTGCCGGCCACGATCACAGAAACTCCGCTCGCCAACCCACTCACCGGCGCTGGAGTGGTGTAGGATTGTTCGCCCTCGGTGCCGTTGCCGAGCTGGCCGGAGCCGTTCCCACCCCAGGCAAAGACTGCCCCATTGCAGAGCGCGAGGCTGTAGCCATCGCCGCCGGCAACGGCGGTCACCCCGCTGGAGAGGCTGCTGATCGCGCCCGGAGTGTTGGTGGTGGCTTGGTTGCCTTCATTCCCGTTGCCGAGTTGGCCGAAGTAGTTGTAGCCCCAGGTGTACAAGGCGCCGTTACAGACGGCGAGACTGTGGGAGTCGCCCGCTGACACAGCGGTAACACCGCCGCCGAGACCGAGGACGGCGGCGGGAGTCATGCCTGTACCCCCCGTAGTTCCGTTGCCGAGTTGGCCGTCGATATTAAGGCCCCACGCTACAGCGGCTTGGGCGTGAGATTGTTTCGGTTCGGCGAGGGAGAAGGTCCCTAGCACCAGAAGAACGAAGGCTGCGGACGAGCTACCTCGACACGAGGGAAAAAGGAAACGCCAGTTCATTGAGAGGGCTAAACCATGTTTTTACCAACCCAGGTCGGTAAAAGCAATACCTCCCTTGTCCCTCCTCTGTCGACAGACAGAGCCATCGCCTCTTTCGCAAGCAATACTGCCAAGTTCGATCTAGAGCACGTTGAAGCGGTTCGCCGCCAGCTTTGGATCGGCGGCGTTCCCTTCCTCACTGGCCCTGCCGCTTAGATCGGCGCAAACCGCCGGTGACTACACCCCACACCACGCCCTTGTGTGCTGCTTCGCTCAGCGCGATGCGCGGGAACTCACTGTTTCGGGCTGGAGACCACCGGACCAGTCACCGTACTCGCCCGGAGGATTATGGACGTACCCGGAAACCAGCGGAACTATTCACACATAGATTCACACCAAGGCAGTTTACCTATTGTAAGTGCCTGATTCACAAGGAAGTGGAGGTAAGGGGATTCGAACCCCTGGCCTTCTCATTGCGAACGAGACGCTCTACCAACTGAGCTATACCCCCAAAACTACTCGGAACGTTGGACTTATAACTGATTTCGACTGGCTATCAAACCTTCTTGTCCGGCTATTTTGTACGGCTTATACTCAGGATCAAGTGGGATCACCTGAGAATAAGGTCGGAGCCTTTGAGAAGGTCGGAGAGTGTCTCTACCGCTACTCGACCAACGGTGTGTACTATGCACGGTTCGAAAGCCGGGGCAAGGAAATCCGCCGAAGTTTGGGCACCACGGACAAGGCGACGGCCCGCCGGAAGCTCGGCGATCTGCAGCGAGACCTTGCGCGCGTGGACCTTGCGGCTGGCAAGTGCTCACTGGCCGAGATGTGCGACCGCTACCTGGCGACGATCCAGCACCAGGCGCTGAAGACCGTCCGGCGGAAAAGCGACATCGCCGCGGCTCTGAAGTGTGATTTCCCCGGCGGCGCAGACATCTCGCTTGCCAAGGTCGTGCCATCCAAGGTGCTGGCGTGGCCGGCGAGCTACGACTTCGGTCCGCCTTCGTACAACCTGTACTTGGAGTTCGCCCGCGCGGTGTTTGCCATGGCGGTCGCAGACCGGCTGATCCCGCACTCGCCGATTGAAACCCTGAAGGGCAAGAAGCTGCGCGATCCCATCCGATCCACCCCGTCGTTTGAGGATTTTCGGGCCATCGTGACCGACATCCGCGCCCAGCGGTACAACGCCGACGCCCAGGACAGCGGCGACTTCGTGGAGTTCATCGGGCTAGCTGGCCTGGGGCAGGCAGAGGCGGGTTCGCTGCTCTGGGAGCATATCAACTGGGGAGCAGGTGAGCTTGTGGCTCGTCGTCATAAAACGGGGAAGACCTTCAAAGTTCCGCTGTTCCCGCAGCTCCGGCCCCTGCTTGAGCGCCTGCGAGCGGAGCGCGGTAGCAATCCTCCCGGTGGGGAACGAGTGTTCAAGATCAAGGACGCCAAGCATGCGATTTCAGAGGCGTGTGCGCGGCTCGAGCTGCCGAAGCACAGTCACCGAGCCTTTCGGCGAATGTTCATCACGCGGGCGATTGAACGCGGTGTGGACGTGAAGGTGATCGCCAAATGGCAGGGGCACAATGATGGCGGCAAGCTCATCCTGAGCACCTACAGCGAGGTTCGGAACAAGCATTCTGCAAAAATGGCTGATCTAATGAATGAGGAGAAAGCGTGAAGTTCGACTCGTGGGTGGCGCAAATCGGAAAGCGGTTCGTGCCCTTCCTCGAAGGAGGCTTCGACCGCGTGAAGACCCAATGATCATTATGGCCAAAAAGCTTCGCGTTTCTATCCCCGAAGATGTTGCTGACGTGACTTCGCTTTTTCGAGCCGGGTAGTGAGTTAGTCTGGGGCGTTCCA
>CAXUIU010000498.1:0-2588 GCA_964250955.1 uncultured Chthoniobacterales bacterium
CCCGGACGGCGCGCGGCGGCGGGCGAGCTATTACGAGCGGTTCCCCGGTGTGGGGAGCCACGGCGACTGGATCGCGGGCGCCGCGCCCGGGGTGCGCTGCGTGATCCACGGGCGTTCGGACGCGACGCTCAACCGCGGCGGCGTGCGCATGGGCACGGCGGAGTTCTACGCCGTGGTGGAGGACGTGCCGACGGTCGCCGAGGCGCTCGTGGTGGACACGGGAGGGTTGGGGCGCGAGGGGTCGCTGCTGCTTTTCGTGGTGACGCGGCCGGGCGTGGCGCTCGACGACACGCTGCGCGCGAGGATCAACGCGGCGTTGCGCGCGGGCGGGTCGCCGCGGCACGTGCCCGACGCGATCTATGCCGCGCCCGAACTGCCACGCACCCTCAATGGCAAGAAACTCGAAGTGCCCGTCAAGCGCATCCTCACCGGTGTGCCGCTGGAACGGGCCGTCAGCCGGGAAGCCGTGGCGAACCCGGATTCGTTGCAGTTCTTCGTGGACCTGTTCAACAACCTCTGAATGTCCTCGCAGGCAGCTTCCATCGCTGACGGCTATTGGGCGACCGAGTTCGGTTGCTCAACCGACGAGCTTTTTGCCACGCCCTTCGGCTTCGTGACTCACGGGGCCGAACTGGCCGACTATCGTGGGGTGTTCGCCCTGTTCCGCGCCGGTCGGATGATGACTTCGGTTCCTCCGGAGCACGCCGAGACGTTGCGAGCTTTGTTGTCCGCGTTGCCGCCGGGTTGTTCGCCT
This sequence comes from uncultured Chthoniobacterales bacterium, assembly GCA_964250955.1. GTDB lineage: Bacteria > Verrucomicrobiota > Verrucomicrobiia > Chthoniobacterales > SZAS-18 > CAHJWO01. The sequence continues at coordinate 755 of CAXUIU010000498.1, forward strand.
GACGATTTCGCGCGCGCCCTTGAAACCATCTCTTCCGCGCTCATCGGTCCGGCGTCCATCGCTTACGCGGAGTCCGTGCCTCCACCGACGCACCCGGCGCGTGCACTCGGCCCGGACGACGCGCTTGCGGTGGATACCTTGCGGCAGTCCTGCGACGCGGGCGAGTGGGCGCACGGCGGCGGCGACCTGGAGCGTCCGTGCGCCGCGGTTTTTGTCGGTGGACAAATCGCAGCCTTGGCGAGCTACGAGGTGTGGAGCGGCGCGATTGCGCACCTCTACATCGTCACTCATCCCGGCCACCGTGGCCGTGGCTTCGGGCGCAGCGCGGTGGCCCATCTGGCCGGATGCGCCATCGCGGCCGGGCTCCTGCCGCAGTACCGCACGCTCGTATCAAACCGGGCTTCTTCCCGCCTTGCCGAGGCTTTGGGATTTTGTCACTACGCCACGTCGATGGCCGTTCGGCTCGACCGCGGCGCCTGACGATCAATACAACTGCGCCGGCTGGCCCGTGTTCTCTAACACCGTGTGCCACAGTTCCCCGTGCGGGTCGAGCCGCCGCCGGCCGCGTGTGACGAGGTGCAACGGCAGATGCACGTACGTGCAATGCCAACGGCCGACGAGCATGTTCGTCTTGCCGGCCATCGCAGCGTGGACGGCGTTCTGCGCGAGGCGCAGGCAGTAGATGTTGTCCTGCGCGGACGCCGGCACGCTGCGGATCAGGTAGCTCGGGTCGATGTATTTCAGGTTGAGCGGAATTTTGCGCTGCTCGAAAAACGCCGTGATCCTGTCCTTCAGGTAGAGCCCGATGTCGCCCAGCTTGCGGTTGCCCGACGCGTCGGTGGCGAGCGGGTCGTTGTTGAGCAAATCCTGCCCCGCCCCCTCGGCCACGACGATGACGGCCTGCTTGTGCCGCGCGAGGTGGTAGCGCAAGGATTCTAACAACCCCCGCGCCCCGTCCAACTGGAACGGCACCTCCGGCACCAGCGCGTAGTTGACCACGTTGCCCGCCAGCGTTGCAAAGCTCGTGATGAACCCCGAGTCCCGCCCCATCAGCTTGACCAGGCCCACGCCGTTGATGGAGCCGAGCGACTCGACGTGCGCCGCGTTGATGGCCTTGACCGCCTCCGCAAACGCCGTCTCGAAGCCGAAACTCTTGTCGAGGAACGCAATGTCGTTGTCGATGGTCTTGGGGATGCCGACGACGCTCTTGCGCAGGCCGCGGCGTTCAATCTCCGAGCAGAGTTCGGCCGCGCCGCGCAGCGAGCCGTCACCGCCAACGACGAAGAGCATGTCCACGTTCATCTCCTCCAGGAGATCAACCATCTCGGCCGGGTCCTGCGGGCCGCGCGAGGTGCCGAGGATGGAGCCGCCAAACGCATGCACGCGCGCGAGCGCCTCCGGACGCAGAACGAGAGGCGTGTGACCGTAGCGCGGGATGAGACCTTCGTAGCCGTAGCGAAAGCCGAAGACCCGCGGGGAACGGTAACGGTGTTGGAGTTCGAGCACGATGCCGCGGATGACATCGTTCAATCCTGGGCAGAGGCCGCCGCAGGTGACGATGCCAGCCGTCACACGCGCGGGGTCGAAGAACAGGCGTTCGCGCGGGCCGGCGACCTCGAAGGACGTGGGCAGTTCGCCCGCGGCGCCGGCGGCCTCTACGGCGGTGAGCCGGTCGTCGTAGAGCACGCGGTCGCGGTCGCTGACGAAGCGCACACCCGCCGGGCCGGCGGGTTGCAGCGGCGAGCGGACGGTGGCTTCTCCCAGGGAGCGGATGGCGGTTTTCATCGGTCGGAGGGAAGAAGAGCCTCGCGCAAAGTCCGCCAAGCCGCAAAGG
>CAXUIU010000499.1:0-2576 GCA_964250955.1 uncultured Chthoniobacterales bacterium
CCAGTGAGCGCGGCGATTCGCAGCGGCAGGTCGGAAAAACTCACGACGGCCTCCAGCGCCATGAGCAGGCGCTTGACGAAGTTGTACGACGACCGGCCCTTCCGGCGGGGCTGGTGCTTGATCGGCACGTAGACCGCCGTGAACCCGAGCCAGTTCTCCAACCCGGGCAGGAAGCGGCTTTTTTCCTGGAAGCGTCCGTAGGCGTCGACGAACCGACGGCTCATCACACGCAGGGTGGTGACGTTGTTGGGAACGCGGTAGCCGGTCAACCAGCCGAGGACCTGGTTGAAGAGCGTCGAGGTCCAGCGGTTGCGCCAGGACTCCGCCGACCCGCCGCGCAGGCCATAGACGATGTCGCCTGCGCCGACCTCGATCTCGCGCAGGAGGATCGGGATCTGATCGGGCGGGTCCTGCTGGTCGGCGTTGAGCATCCCGACGTACCGGCCCGAGGCGAACGCGTAGCCCGCGCTGAGGGCGATGTGCTGGCCGAAGTTGCGCGAAAGGGTGATGGTCTTGACGAAGGGGTGATTCGCCACGACCGCGCGCAACTGCTCGGCGGTCGGTGGTCGGCTGCCGTCGTCCACGAAGATCAACTCGACGGCCGCCGCGAGGTCCGTGCGGCCGAGGTGGCGCGCAAATACCGCAGCGAAAGCCCGGCAGAAGTCATCCAGCAGGTAGCCGTCGTTGTACACTGGCACCACGAAGGAATAGACTAACGCCATGGCGCGGTGCGTTGGATGGTTGAGAGCGCCTCGGTGCCTGGCATGCTTACTGCGAGCAAGCTGACATAGTTCGTCCCGAACACAATCCATGAGCCTCACCGCCCTGCCGCCTGCCGCCGTGACGCCGAAGCGTTGCGTGATCCTGCAACCGTCGTACCTGCCCTGGCGAGGGTATTTCCATCAGATTCAGCGCGCGGACGTGTTCGTCTTCTACGACGACGTGCAGTTCGACCGCCACGGCTGGCGCAACCGCAACCGCGTCAAGGGACCGCATGGGGCCGAGTGGCTCACGGTGCCCGTGCTCAGCAAGGGCAGCGTCACGGAAGGGCGGCCCACCTCGGAAATCCAAATCTGCTGGGCGCGCCACTGGAACCGCAAACACTGGGGCACCTTGCAGGCGCTCTACGGCCGGTCGCCGTACTTCGGGCGCTACGCGCCGTTCTTCGAGGAATTCTACCGCCGCCGGCCGGACAAGCTCGCCGACTGGTGCATCGATCTGACTGTGGCGCTCGCGCGGGAACTAGGCATCGTGCATACGCAGTTCCTGCGTTCCTCCGAGTTGGCCGCCGAGATTCCCGCCGACGCCGCCGGGACGGAACGGTTGACGCACCTGCTGCGTCTGGTCAGCGCGACGGAGTATCTCAGCGGGCCGTCGGCGAGCGATTACCTGGAAGAGGACAAGCTGCGGGAAATCGGCGTCAAACTGGAATACATGCGGTACGAGTACCCGGAGTACCCGCAAGCCCACCCGCCGTTCGACGGGCAGGTGTCGGTCGTGGACCTGCTCTTCCAGGTGGGGCCACATGCGGGGGAGTACATCTGGGGCGACGCGGTTCGTTGAGCGGATTTTCTGATCCAAGATGCCCTCCGCCTCGCCTTACGCGTTCGTCGGCTTCGGCGCTCTCGGGCGTCAGATCGCTGGTCTGTTTCTTACGGAGGAGGAATGCGCCGCGGCGGTCTTCTTTGACGACCTGCTGTGCGCCGCCGGTGCCCCCCGGAGCCAACCCTTCGCTGACCACGTCCGGGAAGAACACGCCCGCTACCGGTGGGTGGTTGGGCTCGGTTACAAGCACCTCCTGGTCAAGGAGCGGTTGGTGGATGAACTGCGGACAGCCGGACGCGAACTGCCCGTCTTGATCCACCCCCGGGCCTACGTGCATCCCCCCGCCCGGCTGGAACCCGGGGTGGTGGTTTACCCGCTGGCGAACGGGGACCAGGGCGTCACGGTCCGAGCCGGCACGTTGCTCAACAATTCCGCCGTGGTTAGCCACGACTCGGTCGTGGGGCGCGGCACGTTCCTATCGCCGGGGGTGATCCTGGCGGGAGGCGTGTGCGTGGGGGCGAGATGCTTCCTGGGCGCGGGCAGCGTGGTGGCTAACGCCGTGAGCATCGGAGACGACGCGGTGGTAGGCATTGGCAGCGTCGTCACACACGACGTCCCTCCGGAGACCCACCTGATCGGGAACCCGGCCCGCGTCCTCCGACGCCCGCTCGATCTGCGGTGACCGCTTCCCCTATCCTAATCCGCTCGCGGCCGACGGCCACGTGCGCCTGAAGCAAAACCAGGCAGGCGTTCCTCGTGAACAGCGTCAGCAACGGCCGCCCTTCGACGGAGCGAATCTGGCAGTTGAGCCTTGCGACCATGCCCGCGGCGGCGGGCTCGGCATCAGCAGGATCAGCCAGACGGCGGCAGCGAGTCTGTTCACCACACAAAGAAAGCCCCGGGAAGAGGCCGGCGTCTTGCGAAAGATCGGTCACGACCCGGGCGGGGGAACGCCAGCGCCTGTTCTGGTCGAATCGTCCGTCCCTCAGGCCGTCCGGCGAACCGTCCGGCGGCGGAAATGCCTTCCGGTC
>CAXUIU010000500.1:0-2563 GCA_964250955.1 uncultured Chthoniobacterales bacterium
TGCTCAAGCTCTCGGAGGGCGACAGCCTCCTGGTGACCCTGTGCGTGGGCCTGTCAAATTTCTTCTGGCTGCCGGTCATGGGAGCCATCTCTGACCGCGTGGGGCGTCGGCCGCTGCTGCTGACCTTCACCGTGTTGACTCTCTTGAGTGCTTATCCGGTCCTGACGTGGCTGGTGGCCGCGCCGACGTTTGGCAAGATGCTGGCGGCGTTGCTGTGGCTGTCGTTCCTCTATGCTTCGTACAACGGCGCAATGATCGTCGCGTTGACCGAGGTGGTGCCCGTTGAGGTGCGCACGGCCGGCTTTTCGCTGGCCTACAGTTTGGCCACGGCGCTCTTCGGCGGCTTCACTCCGGCGGTCAGCACTTGGCTGATCGAGCGGACCGGCGACCACGCCGCGCCAGCCTTCTGGATGATGTTTGCCGCGGCTTGCGGGTTGGGCGCAACCGTCGTCGTTTACCGGCGCTACTCTGTCTGTCCGACGCCTTCTGGTACTGATGCCACGTTCATGCGTTGACCCTTGTAACCGGCCACCTCGACATCAGATCAGGGTTCGAGCCGCGTGCCTTGGGCAAAAATGGGAACGCTTTTGGCTTGGCAACTGCTTCAACTCTGGGGCATGCCCCACGAACCGTATGCTGCCCCCGCGCAACACGACTCGGCGCTGCCGCCGCCGCTGCCGCGTGCCGTACAGGCATCCTCCGGCAAGTCGCTCGGTCGTCGGGATGCTATTCTGGTGATGGTTTCCCTGTTGGTAGCGGCATGCTTCCTGGCGTTGATCGCCTACGGCGTTTCCAGACGTGGCGAGATTTGGCAAAATGTTCAGGCTGTCTTGAACCAAGGCAGACTGCGTGGACGATCCGGTGGCAGCATGATGGCGGACGCACGCGCACCGATCCCGCGTGACTCGCAGGCGACCACCATGGAGGATGACCGCCGTGCCCTGCTTGCCTGGGCTCATCGCACGATGCTTGCCGACTACGACCGTGCCGGGCACCGCAACGCCCGGTGGGACCACGACGCGCGTGCCTTCATCGAACGCGCCTTGCCATGGTGGGCCGGGCTGCACGATTGCACCCTCGGTGCGGCGGACTTCCTGCCGCAGGCGCGTAATCTCCAACGGGTGGGTTGTGACGATCCCGTGGTGCTATACCTCGCTGCGCTGGCGGAGGAACGCGCTGACCGACAATCCCCGGTCGCCGGGCCACTGTTCACCCGGGCGGTGGTCGGATTTCAGAACACGTCCTACACGCGTGGTGTGGCGATGATCGCGGCGGCCGAACTCGTCGCTGACACCAAACGCCGCCGCGATGGCACCGGCGAGAGCAAGCCCGTGAAAGAATGGTGGCTGCTGTGGTTCAAGCAGGCGCTACACGACGGCAGCTTCTCGCCCGAGGAGCAGGTTGTATTGTCCAACCGTCTAGAGTTCGGCGAAGGAGCCGATCTGTTCGGCGAATACCGTGCAGCCTGTTGCCAAGCCGTAGACGAGGCGGGAGACAGAGCGGTCGCGCCGTGGCTGAGGCTCGTGCTCTCGGGCGACCGCTACCTGCGTGATGCTTGGGATGCGCGCGGCGGGGAATACGCGGACAAAGTCACCGCCGAGGGTTGGCGCGGGTTCGCCAAAGGACTGGAGGCGGCCCGGCATGACCTGACCGAATCTTGGCGGCTAAATCCTCGTCGGCCCGAAGCGGCTGCGCTGATGATCTCTGTCGCCATCGGACAGGGCACCGCCCACGGCCCCGAAGGCACGCGCGCTTGGTTCGACCGATCTGTGCGCGCGAAGGTGGACTATCTGCACGCCTACAACAGCTTCGGCCAGTCGCTGATGCCCCAATGGTACGGCAGCGCGGACACGGTCCTGGCCTTCGGGCTGAACTGCGCCTCCACCGACGCTTACGACACTGACGTGCCGTGGCAAATCAACGCTGCTCTCCACAGCATGGACCCCGCTGGTTACACCAACCCGCAGGCCCGCGCCGCCATGGAGCACGTGTTCGCGGGCTACGAGGCGATACATTCGCAGGTAGGCCGTCGTGTGTTCCTGCACAACTGGCACGCCCGGGTAGAGGAACTCAACGGGCACTACGCCGACGCTTACCGGCTGATGAAGGAGGTCAACTGGATGCTCTCGCCCGACATGGCCTCGGAACTCGCCAAGGACCCGGCCAACAGCAACTACTTCGAGCGGATTGCTGCTTATGGAGGCGCGGGCGGGACGGACGCTCAAGCAGGCGATGAGTTCATCGCGCGAGGCCGTGCGGATCAGGCGCTCGACCGCTTCCGAGCCGCATTAACCGCCGAAAGCAGCGATCCGCGCGCGGCGTCGTACCTGCAAAGCCGCGTGAACAAACTGGAAGCCGAGCGGCAACTCGCTGGCGGCAACTGGGTCTCCTTCCAGCCTACAGCGGGGCCGGGCGGAGTGCCGGTCGGCTGGACGAACAAGCTGGGCACGTGGCAGGTGGTGGCGGACGGCGCGTTGATCGGTCAGGCTGGGGCGAGCGGCCTGATGCTGGTCAACGACGTGCAGGTGGGGGCAGACTTCGAGATTCGCGGCGAGTTCGACTT
>CAXUIU010000501.1:0-2559 GCA_964250955.1 uncultured Chthoniobacterales bacterium
GATGAGTTGGTTCAGCGAATGGAGCTGGCGGATGGGCTCGTAGAGAAAGCGCACCAGCAAGAGAATCGCCGCGAAGCCACCGATCTCCAGCCGTCCGCCGAGCACGGCCCGACCACCGTAGAAGAGCACGAGCGCGAGACCCGCGTTGGTGAAGAAGCTCATCGTCGGGCTGTAGAGCGCCCAGGTCCGCATGATGACCAACGTCGCCGCCTGCAACCGGTCGCTGACGCCGTTGAAGCGCCGGTGTTCCTCGTCCTCGCGCACGTAGGTCTTGATCTGGCGGATGCCCGCGAGGTTGTCGTGCAGGAGCGAGTTCATCGCCGACGATGCCGCGCGCTGCTGCTTGTAGCGGCCGTGCGCGGTCAGCGTGTAGAAGAGCGCCCCCGCCGCCAGGAACGGCACCGGGATCAGCGCGACCAGCGTCAGTCCCACGTCGTAGCGCCAGAGCATGAAGACGACCACGATGATCTGGAGCACGGCGATGAGGCCCTGTTCGATGCCGTCGATCAGCACGCGCTCGACGGCGTTCACGTCCTCCAGGATGCGCGTCATCAGGTCGCCCGTGGCGCGGTTGTCGAACCAGCCCAGCGGCAGCCGCTGGATGTGCGAGTACAGGTCGCTGCGCAGATCGAAGATCACCCGCTGCTCGAAAACGTTGTTGAGCATGATGCGCAAGGAATTTAGGAGGTCCTGCAAAAAGAACGTCCCCAATCCCAGCAGCGCCAAGTACCCGAGCCGGTCGCTGCGGCCGGCCTTCACGTCGTCGACGACCTTCTGCGTCACGCCCGGGAACACGACGACCGCCAGCGTACCCACGACCGCGCACAGGAGCATCCCCGACGCCAGCGCAGGGTAGCGCCGCACATAACCAAAAACCCGGAGGATCGGGCTGCGTTTCTTCTCTTTGTTCAAAGCCTTGCAAAGTCGCGGCAAACGGCCCGGCTGGCAAGCGGCAGCCGCCCCTGGGGCGAAAAAGCTGGTGTTCTGAATCCCGCCCGTTCGAATACGACGCGATGAAGCTCTGTTTCAACCTCGACCGGGCCATCCAGCAGCTTTGCTTCAGCCCAGAAACCCTGCAAAAACTCGCCGCGCTGCTCGACCTCAAGCCCGAGGCATGGACAAGCTGACCCCAGAATGGCTGCGCGCGCAGGCCGCCGACTGCGACGGGATCGTCTGCGGCTGTTTCTATCCGCCCAACTGTCGGCGCAGTTCTTCTAGGCTCACGCGCAGTTCAGACAATTCAGTGCGCAGGACGGCCACCTCGTTCTCTAACACGTCGATCCGCCCTGCGGAGGTCGGCGTGCTGACGGCTGGCGCGGAAGGTTCAGCGGCGGCGGGCTCAGCGGGTTCGCCGGAGAGGAGTTGCACGTAGCGGCGTTCTTTTTGCCCGGGTCGGGCGGGCAGCAGGCGCACGAGCGGTTCGCCGCCTTCGGCCATCGTGTTGAGGACGTTTTCCGCGTCCGCGAGCGCCGCGAACGGGGCCATGCGCTCGGCGCGCTGACGCAGTTCGCCCGCCGTCTGCGGCCCGCGCAGCAACAGCACGCACAGGAGCGCATACTCCTGCGGGGAAAAGTTGTAAACGTCGGCTAGGGTATGCCGGTACTTCTGCACGCGCGAACCCGCCCCGAAGATCACGGTGGCAAACTTCTTCTGGCGCAGGGAATCCAGCGCGTCCTCCGTCTCACGGTCGCCGAGAGTAAGGATCGGCTCGCGGTTGGTGAGTTGGTTGCACGCCAAGATCAGCGCGTTGAGGCTCAGCGGGTAGTTCTCGGGCGTCGTGCGTTCCTTTTCGATCAGGCAGCCCAGGACGCGGGTTTCAGCGGGGGAGAGTTCCATGCGGATAAGTCGCACTCTCCGCTGCTCACCCGCCTTGGGTCAACGCACCGGCGAGGCAAAGTATTCCGGGTGTGCCGCCGCCATTCTTCGGCGGGCCAATCGGAGTAGACGGTGGACCTCCTCGGTCGATTCTGGGCTGTTGACGTGGACTGGCTTACCGTAAGACTTCTTGATGTCACCACTCGAACTACGGCCATAGAGGAAGTCCACGAGGTCGATGACACACTCGGTGTCCGTGCTGCTCTTGGGCAGGAACGTGACGTTCAATTGCTGGTAGCCACCGTATTCACCGGCAGGATAAGGCAAATCAATCCGGTGCTGGACAACCAGCCTGCCCGGTTGATTGGCGACGATTCGCCAGTGCTCGCGCGACAACTCGGCGAGCGCGGCCTTCTGGTATTCGGCTGCACGCTGCTGGGCCTCTGCGTCCGGCGGCGCGGCAATCGCCTTCACCGGCAAAAATGCCACGTACAAGACGAGGCACAGCAAAACGATGCAAGTCCGGGGCATGAACGACGTTTCTGAACAAATCCTGCCCTCCCTGCAAACACAAAAAAACGTCGGCAGGCCATTACAGCCCGCCGACGTGATTGCTGCATTCATCCTGCTGGGCAGTCTGCCCGGAGCCGGATCAATACCGATAATGCGCCGCCTTGTACGGCCCCTCAACCGGCACGCCGAGGTACTCGGACTGCTTGGCGGTCAGCGTCGTCAGCTTGACGC
>CAXUIU010000502.1:0-2528 GCA_964250955.1 uncultured Chthoniobacterales bacterium
GTCCGTCGAAGTCGGTGACGAACACGCCTCCGCCGATCTCCCCACCCGTGCGGGCCAGGTCGCCTAAACCTGCCAACACCTCGCGCATCACGGCGAGATCCAACTCGACGACGACGCTCAGATAAGGCTTGTCCGGGCTGGCCTCCACGACGCGGCCGTAGGAGGGCATTTCGAGGCTGACCACGAGGGCCTGCCCCGCCCGGTAGTCGAAACGCTGGTGGCCGAACGTCGTCTGCTTGGCCCCCTGCACCACGATGCACAGCGCGGGTCGGAAGATGCGGTGCGAGGGCGGCTGCGGACGGTCCGAGCGCAGAATGGCCAGACCCGGGATCGCCGTCAGGAACGGGCTCTGGCCGATCCGGGATTCCGTGTAGCGCAGGACGGCTGCCGCCAAAGTTTCTTCCATCGCTAAACAGTCTTCGCTGCTCGCCGCCCCAAAATAGGCGGCCGGGCAGGAATAGGCAAGAAGTCGAGGCGTTCGGACATTCCGGCGGTCAGGCCGGCGCGGTAGTTTGGCCCATGGCTACGACCTCTTCGTTCACTAAAATCGCCGTCGTCACCGGCGGCAGCCGCGGCCTGGGCCGCAACACCGTGCTCAGCCTAGCGCAACGCGGCGTGCGCTCGGTCTTCACCTACCACTCCAACCGCGCCGAGGCGGACAACGTCGTGGCGGCGTCCCGCGACGCCGGCGGCGAAGCGGTCGCCCTGCCTTTGGACACGGGCAAGGTCGGCACCTTCGATGCTTTCGTGCAGGAAGTGCGGCGGGCGCTGGAAGGGATGGGGGCCGACCACTTCGACCACCTCATCAACAACGCCGGCACTTCCCACCACGCCCCCATCGCCCAGGTGACCGAGGAAGACCTGGACAGCCTCTACCACGTCCACTTCAAGGGCGTCTTCTTCCTCACGCAGAAGCTCCTGCCGCTGATGAACGACGGCGGGCGCATCGTCAACGTTTCCTCCGGGCTGACGCGCGTCAGCTTCCCGGGCAGCAGCGCGTACGCCTCCATGAAGGGAGCCGTCGAGGTGCTCACCCGTTACCTGGCCAAGGAACTCGGGCCGCGCCGTATCACCGCCAACACCGTGGCACCCGGCGCGGTCCAGACCGACTTCAGCGGCGGGATGGTGCGGGACAACCCGCAGGTCAACAAAATGGTCTCGGACATGACGGCGCTCGGCCGCCCGGGACTGCCCGAGGACATCGGCCCGATGATCGCCGCGCTGCTCACCGAGGACAACCGTTGGGTCAACGCCCAGCGCATCGAGGTCGCCGGTGGCATGGTCATCTAGAACCGCCCTTTCGCTCCGCGAACGCCCCCTTGCGGCCCGCCACCCCGAAAGCGTATGCTGGGCGTCCCACCCGATGACGCCCGCTGCCGATCTGAAACTCGCCCGCCGCCCGCGCCGCCTGCGTGCCTCCGCCGCCCTGCGCGAAATCGTGCGCGAGACCAGCCTCCGCGCCTCGGACCTGATCCTGCCGCTGTTCGTCAGCGCGAAGATCGACTCCCGCCAGCCCGTCGCCAGCATGCCGGGCGTCTTCCAGCTCCCCGTCGCCGAGGCCGTCACCGAGGCGCTCGCCGCCCGCGCCGCCGGGGTGCGCGCCGTGCTGCTTTTCGGCATCCCCGCGCACAAGGACGAACAGGGCAGCGGCGCATACGCCGACGACGGTGTCGTGCAACAGGCGATCCGCGCGATGAAGGCGGCTGATCCCGAGTTGCTCATCATCGCCGACGTGTGCCTGTGCGAATACACCAGTCATGGGCACTGCGGGGTGACCGAACACGGCGAGAACGGCCACTTCCATGTCCATAACGACGCGTCGGTGGCGCTCCTGGCGCGCGCGGCTGTGTCGCTCGCCGCGGCGGGCGCGGACATCGTGGCTCCCAGCGATATGATGGATGGCCGGGTCGGGGCCATCCGGGCGGCGCTGGATGAACGCGGCTTCCAGAACACGCCGATCATGAGTTACGCCTCCAAGTTCGCCAGTGCCTTCTACGGTCCGTTCCGCGACGCGGCGGAAGGCGCGCCGCAGTTCGGCGACCGGCGCACCTACCAGATGGACCCGGCCAACGGCAGGGAAGCCCTGCGCGAGGCCGCCGCCGACGTGGAGGAAGCCGCCGACCTGCTCATCGTCAAGCCGGGGCTGCCGTACCTGGATATCCTGTGGCGGGTCAAGGAGGAGTTCGGTCTGCCGACGGCGGTTTACAACGTCAGCGGCGAGTACGCGATGGTGAAGGCCGCCGCGGAACGGGGTTGGATCGACGAGCGCGCCGCCGTCATGGAAACCATGCTCGGCTTCAAGCGCGCGGGCGCGGACCTGATCATCACGTACTGGGCGCGGGAAGTGGCGACATGGCTGCGCGAGTGAAGACCGACCGCAAGCGCAAGGCCCACGCGGCCAAGGGTGGTAAACCTCGAACCGAGAACGAATCGGACCGGGTCGAGGCCGCCGCCGAGGAGGCGCTCACGGCCGAGTGCGAGGAAATCGGCGAAGAAACCCCGGACAAGCTCCCCGCCCCGCTTGCTCC
>CAXUIU010000503.1:0-2510 GCA_964250955.1 uncultured Chthoniobacterales bacterium
TGACGGGGGCTGTCTAGCTCACCGGCACAATCTCGTGCAGCGGCTTGCCCAACCGGCGGGCCTTGCGTACAGCCCTCTCGAAGCCCTCGCGGAAAGATTTGTCTAGGAGATCATTCTGGAGCTTGAGCTTGGGATCGAGCGGCTTCGTAGAGGGCTTGCGAAATTTGTAGATCTTCCCCTCTTGGGTCGTGATTTTCACCATCGTCACCCCGTCCGGCCCTTGAGTTTCCTCGTAGCTCATCAAGAAGTGGTTGCCCTTTCTCTTGGAGGCTGTCAACGGACGGGTACAGCAACCCGAAGAACAAATTGATGTCCAAGGTTTCCAGCCTACCCGCGCCGGTGTTGATCTTCAGGTTGATCGCCACACGGTCATTTTCCTGGTACTTTTCGAAGGCTTCCAGAATCGCTCTTTGCGCGCCGAAATGGGTTCGAGCCATGTCGTCCACTGGCACCACACGGCCGACCAGCGGGTTCATCGCGCGCTCCAACATACTCTGGAGAGATTCAAGAAAGTCCCGATACACATAGAAGACCGCAACCCGGCGGCCGGAGGCGAGTGCCTGATCGACTTGCGACAACGCCCGCGCGGCGTTGGAGAACGTGGTGTCCACGATGAAATCTACTCCGGTCCGTCCCACGCGCGTCGCGCAAGCGGTCCAACGTGGCGTCTACATCCGCGTTCAGAACCCGCCGGAACTCCGCGCAGAGGGCGTCGCGTTCGGCGGGCGGGAGCGGGAAGGACATCAACCGGGTACTATTTACCGCCGCTGCACGGCCCGCAACGGCCGAAAAACTCCAGGGAGTGCGTGAGTTCCGTGTAGCCGTGCTCGCGGGCGAGCTGGCGTTCCATCTTTTCGACCGGGCACGCGCCTTCCAGCGGCGTGACGCGTCCGCAGTCCGTGCAGACCAGGTGGTCGCGGTGGTGCCGGCCGTCGAGGAGTTCGTAGTGGCTCGTCGGGCGGCCGAGATGCACGCGCCGGGCGACGCGGAGTTCTTCCAGGAGCGCCATCATGCGGAACACCGTCGCAAAGTCCGGCGCCTCGCGCTCCGGGCTGTGCCGGGCGGCGGCGGCCTGGATTTGTTCGAGGCTCTGCGGCAAGGCCGCGGCCAAGAGCGCCTGGAGGATGTGGCGTCGGTTGGCCGTCATGCGCAGGCCGCGCTCGCGCAGGAGAACCACGAGGCCGTCGAGCGTCAGCGCCCCCTCGAACGTCGCGCCGACAGGCGGGTGCGAATGGGTGTGGGGCGCGGGGGGCTTAGACATGCCGTCCAACCTACCACGCGGCCCGCCCGCCGCCAACCTCCGTGGATGGAACTTTGTGGCAAACCGTTTGCATTTAGAAGAAACGCTCCTATCCTGCCGCCATGCGTGCAGCAAACAACTTGCGAAAACTCGGGCGGCTGGCGGCGGGCATCCTGGCGTGGACGGCGACGGCGTCCGGCGTCGCGGCGGCTCCGGCGTTGACCGTCGCGGCGCTCTCCACCGTGCTCGCGGACGTGGCGCACAACGTCGGCGGCGAGCGCGTGGAGGTCATCGACGTGGTCAAGTCGGGCGTCGATCCGCACGAGTTTTCCCCGACGCCGGGCGACGTGCAGGCCGTGGCCGGCGCGGACCTCGTGCTCATCAGCGGCAAGGGATTGGAAGGCTACCTCGCCAAGCTGGAAAGCAGCGCCGGCGGCGCGCCCGCCAAGTACGTGGACGTGGGCAAGGCCGTGGGCGGTTCGCTCCAGCTCAAGGAGGAAGGCCGCACGGTGGAAGACCCGCACTGGTGGCACTCGGTGGGTAACGTGCGCAAGGCCGTCGCCACCGTGCGCGACGCGTTCACCAAGGCGGACGCCGCCGACAAGGACCTTTTCGCCAAGAACGCCGCCGACTACCTCGCCCGGCTCGACGCCCTCGAACGTACCCTCAAGCTCAAGGTCGCCGAGTTGGGGCGCGACAAACGCAAACTCGTCACCAGCCATGACGCCTTCGGATATTTCGCGCGGGATTTCGGGTTCAAGGTGTACCCGGTCGAAGGCGTGAGCACGGCGGACGAGCCGAGTTCCAAGCAGATCGCCGATCTGATCGCCGAGATCAAGAAGGAGCACGTCAAGGCGGTGTTCTTCGAGAACACGCAGAACCCGAAGGTTCTTTCCGCGATCACGCGCGAGACCGGCGCGACGGTCGGCGGCGAACTCTACGCGGACGGCCTCGGCGTGTCCGGCGGCGACGAGGCGACCTACGAGGCGATGATGCAGCACAACGTCAACACGATTGTCGATGCGTTGAAGTGACGTGGCCGTTGCGCGAGGTTAGAGGTTCTGTTCCTCGTCTTCTGCCATGCGTGGTTACCCGCTGCTGCAACTCTTCCTGGTGATCGGCCTGTTCGCGGCGGCGGGCTTTCCCGTGTGGCGGGTGACGCGCCCGGCGGCTGTTCCTGCCGTCGCGGCCCCGCCGCCGCCCGCCGCGACGGCGGCGACGCCGCGGGCCGTGCGCGTCACCGTCGCGCCCCCGCCGGCTGACTTCCGCC
>CAXUIU010000504.1:0-2499 GCA_964250955.1 uncultured Chthoniobacterales bacterium
TGAGGACGAAGCGATGCTGGCTTCCATCTCGGGCGACGACGCGGGTGCGGCGGAGGAAACCACCCCCGCCAGCAACCGCGCTCCGGTCAGCCCCGACCTGTCGCGCCGCATCACCTTCGCCGACGTGGGCGGCATGGACGAGGTCATCGAACGGGTACGGATGAACATCATCTATCCGTTCAAGAACCCGGAGGTGTTCCGCAAATTCAACCGCGCGGCCGGCGGCGGCATCCTCATGTACGGCCCGCCCGGCTGCGGCAAGACGCACCTCGCCCGCGCGACGGCCGGGGAGTGCAACGCCACGTTCATGTCGGTCGGCATCACCGACATCCTTTCCAAGTGGATCGGTGAGAGCGAACGCCACTTGCACGACATCTTCGAGAACGCCCGCGCCCACTCGCCGGCGGTGCTGTTCATTGACGAGATCGACGCTATCGGCATGAACCGTTCGGACGCCGGTTCGTACCAGGCTCCCATCGTCAACGTGCTCCTGACGGAGATGGACGGCATCCGCGCGCGCAACGAAAACCTGATGGTGCTCGCCGCCACGAACGTGCCCTGGCGCGTGGACAGCGCCCTGCGGCGGCCGGGGCGGTTCGACCGGGTGCTCTTCGTGCCGCCGCCGGATGCCGGGGCGCGCAAGGCGATCCTCGACATTCACCTGCGCGGGCTGCCGCTGGCGAAGGGGCTCGACGTGGGCAAGCTGGCGAAGGGGGCCGAGCGGTATTCCGGGGCGGATCTGCGGGCGGTCGTCGAACGCGCTTCCGAGCGCGCGATCTACCAGGAAATGCGCACGGGCAAAGGGAGCGAGTTGACCCAGGCGATGCTGGCGGAGGCCCTGAAGGAGACCAAACCCTCGACCGCCGAGTGGCTGGAGACGGCGCGGTCGTACGCGACGTATGCCAACAAGACCGGGTTGTACGACGATCTGGTGGCGTACTTCGAGCGGTAAGAGGAAGCCGTGTTTATCCAAGGCAGGCAGAAAATCTAGGATTGCCTCGGAGAGGCAACCCTACCTGGGGCTTGCCGCCGTTCCCCGCCGCCGGGTAGGATGCGCGGCGTATGTTCCGAGCTTCCGTGTTTCGCGCTGCGGCGGTGGCGCTGATTTTTGGTGCGGGTCTCGCCACGGCGCAGCAGCCGCTGGGTGGTCCCGTGCAGGCGGACTTCGACGTGATCCGCGGCGGGCAGAGTTGCCTCGTGTTCGTCGAGGGGCACGAAGGCGCGGGCAGCGGGTTCGTGTGCGCGTCGGGCGGGCAGAAGTTTTTCTACACCAACGCCCACGTGCTCGCCGGCAACACCCCGGTCACCCTGACGCTCCTTGATGGCACGCTCCTGCGCGTCGGCGCGGCGGGTTCGGCGGTCGGGCACGACATGGTCCGCTTCGTCGTCGCGCCCACGCAGCCGGCCTTCGACGCCCTGGAACGCGTCAACGACAACCTCCTCGTCGGCGACGACGTGCTGGTCCTCGGCAACGCCAAGGGCGCACGCGTCATCAACCCCATCGCGGGCAAGGTCGTCGGCCTCGGCCCCAACCTCGTGGAGGTGGATGCCCCCTTCCAGCCCGGCAACAGCGGCAGCCCCATCATCCAGAAGAAATCCGGCCGCGTCGTGGGGGTCGCCACCTTTGTCACCGAGGACCGCGACGAACTCGGCGAAAATCCTCGGCCCACCGCCCGCGCCCCGGCCGCCACCCCGCCGCCCGCGCGCAAGCTGCGGCGCTTCGGCTACCGGCTCGACAGCGTCAAGGCTTGGCAGGACGTGGCGTGGGGTGAGTTCGGCACCGAAGCCGCCGGACTCAAGGCGGTGGACGAGCGTACGAACGACGTGCTCGCGTTGATCCGTGACATCAACGAGCACAAGGGCACCGTGCGCAGTGGTCAGCGGCACAGCCTGGTGCTGGACCGGGTGTTGCAGGCGTTCGACGAGGCGACGACCGGGCATCCGAGTCCGACGGACGAGTTGAGGGCGCGGCAGAACCTGCTGGATGGACTGCAAAAGCTCTGCCAGAACGACCTCGCCGACCTGCGGCCGAGTCTGCGCTACGACTATTTCCAGCGGGAGGCGAACGACCGCCAGCGGGTCCGGGACGCCTTGGCGAAGATGTTCGGCGAGGCGCTCAAGGCGCAGGCGAACCGGACGGGGCGGTGAGGCCACCGGAGGGCGGCGTTGCGGGGTGGCGAAGCTACGTTGCGATGCACCGCCTCAGAACACCTCCGGGTGCCCCTCTTCCATCAGGCGCACCTGTTTTTCCAGGCCGAGTTCCCGCGCGCGCGCCAGCAGCCGTTGCGGCGGTTCTTCCAAGGGTTCGTAGCTCAGCCGGAACGTCCCGTAGTGCATCGGCACCAAGGTGCGCGCCCCGAGTTCCTGGAAGGCTTGGAGCGCCTCCTCCGGGTTCATGTGCACGTCGCGTTTGCTCGGCGCGTCGTAGGCCCCGATGGGCAGGAGCGCGATCTCCGTCGGACAACGCCGCCCGATCTCGCCGAACCCCTCGAAATACGC
>CAXUIU010000505.1:0-2458 GCA_964250955.1 uncultured Chthoniobacterales bacterium
TCAGCGTCGGCGAAAAGCAGCGCGTCTCCATCGCACGCGCCCTGCTCAAGGACCCACCGATTCTGATCCTTGACGAGGCTACTGCCAGCGTGGACACGCAGACCGAGCGCGCTATCCAGGCCGCCCTGGACCAGCTCATGCGCGGGCGGACGAGCTTCGTCATCGCGCACCGGCTGAGCACCGTGCGACGTGCGGACCAAATCATCGTCATGGAGCATGGCCGCATCGTCGAACGCGGGCGCCACGAGGAACTCCTTGCCCTCGGCGGCCTGTACGCAAAGCTGTGCGAGAGCGCCTTCCTCGACGGCGAGGAGCCCGAAGTTGGTACTCGCACGGTGACCCCGGTTTCCACTACGGTGGCGGCCGGGATATGAAGATTTGTTTCCTCGGGCCGCGCCTCACGTTCTCGGAAAAGGCCGCGCTGGCTTTCGCCGGGACCCTGACGCCGCCCGCGGAGCCGACGCCGGCCACGTCGTTCGAGGCGGTGGCACAGGCGGTGCGGCGTTCCCCGGGCGCGCTCGGCGTGCTGCCGTACTACAACTTCCTGGAAGGTCTGATCCAGGAGAGCCTCGACCTCATCGTGGAATACGACCTGCGCATCGCCGACGCCTGCCGGGTGCCGATTTCCTTCGCGATGGGCGGTTGGCCAGAGAAGGAAAAACTCGTCTTCTCTCACCCGAAGGCGCTCGCGCAGTGCTCGGACTTCCTACGTAAGCACTTCCCGGACGCCGGGCTCGAAACGGTTGCCAGCACCGCCGACGCTCCCGCGCGCGTCGCCCGGCGTGGGTCCGGCTGCGCGGTGGCCGGCGAAACGGCGCTCGAAATCGCCGGCCTCCCCATCCTCGCCCGCGACATCGCCAACCGCCGCTACGGAAAGCCGAACTTCACCGAGTTCCTCCTCCTCAGCCGGGCAGAAAGTGACGTAACCACTTCCCAGCGGCCAGACGGTGTGATGCGCACGATGGTCGTCATCACCCCAAACCTCGACGAGCCGGGTCTCCTGGCGACGATCCTCGGGCAGGTGGCGTTCCATCGCATCAACGTCGCCAAGATTCATTCCCGGCCACTCTTCCTTGAAGAAGCCAGCGACACCGAACCGCAGATGTTCTACCTCGAACTGACCTGCCCGCTGGGGTCGCCCGCGTTGGCGCTGTGCGTGGAGTCCCTGCGGCACCGTTTCGGCCGGGTGGAGTCGGTGCGCCTGCTCGGCCAATTCCCCCGGTTGCTCCCGTGAACCGGCTCCGGCGCGCGTGTCTGGTCGGCGTCAACGGCGCCTTCGGGCGCATCTTTGCCCGAAAGCTGTATGGGGCTGGGTTGGTTGTTGCTGGCACCGACCTGCCGGGCGACGCCGCGCCGGAACCGACTCTCACGGAGTTCATGCCGGGCAGAGTAGGGGAATTGCTATCGGAGCGGATCGAGTGGTTTGAGGGATTCGACCTCGTGTTGTTCTGCACGCCAGAGAACGTCGTCACCGAACACCTGCCGGCCGCGCTCGCCATCGCAGGGCCGGCGGTGTTCGCGGACATCTGTTCGGTGAAGAGCCGCGTGGCCGCCGTCGTGGCGGCGTGTGTTGGCGAGAAACGACGCGCGCCGTTTTCGTACTTGAGCCTGCACCCGATGTTCGGGCCGGCGGAGGATTTCACCGGGTTCAATCTCTGCACTGTGCCCATGGCGGAGGGCGACCCGGAACCGCGCGCGGAGTTCTTCGGACTGCTCGACGCTTGGCACGCGCGGCGGATCGAGCTTTCCGCCGAGGAACATGACCGGCTGACGGCTTGGGTGCAGGCCGCCTGTCACTTTGCCATCCTCGGCTACGGTGCGGCGCTGGCGGCGTCGGGGGCGTCGTGGGAAGCCATGCAGCGCCTCTCGACGCCGACACAGCAGCTTCTGCTGTCGCTCGTCGCGCGGATCGCGCTCTCCGACGAGGCGACCTACGGACAAATCCAAAAGGAAAACCCTTTCGCCGCCGGGGCGCGCGCGGAGATCGCCGCGGCGTGCGGGCGGCTGGAACAACTCAGCGGCGGCCAGCCCGATCCCACCTTCCAGAACTTGTTCCACCACATCGCCGGTTTCCTGTCGGCGGAGGGCGGGCATCTCAAAGGGTTGTCCGACCGTCTGGTGGAACTGGTGCGCCAAGGCAACAAAAAGTAGGGGCGGCTCCCGCGAGGAAGCCGCCCCACCATGATTGTGCTGCCGCGGGTGCGAAAGATTACGGCGTCAGCCCGCCGTTCGTGCAGTTGTCCTTCTTGTTGGCGAAGATGTAGTATCCATGCGGTGCATCGTCGAGCTTCATGCGATGGGTGATCACGTCGTCTGCCTTGAACTCGCCTTTTTCGATGTGCGCGAGCAGCTTGTCGACGTGCGCGTGCGCAGGTGCCTGGCCCCAGCCCATGAAGATGCCTTTGTCGAACACCCGGCCGACCGGGAAATCGTAGTTCATTGGGTACACGCCGAGGAC
>CAXUIU010000506.1:0-2449 GCA_964250955.1 uncultured Chthoniobacterales bacterium
GGTACACGCCGAGGACCGTGACCCAGCCACCGCGTCGCACCGCTCTGATGCAGTTGTCCAACACACTGACGCTGCCGACCTGGCCTTTGACGACGTTGAGCGCCTTGTCCAAGATCGAGCGATGCGCTTCCATGCCGACAGCGTCCACGCACACGTCCGCGCCGCGGCCCTCGGTCGCCTCGCGGATGTACTCGATGGGATCGGTCTCATTGGCGTTAACGACTTCCGCGCCTGAGATCTTCTTCGCCAGATCGAGGCGGTATTGCTCCACGTCCACGCCGATGACGCGCTTGGCTCCGCGCAGCCACGCGCTTTTCAGTGACATGATGCCGACCGGACCGCAGCCGAACACCGCCACCGTCTCACCGCCTTTGACTCCCGCCCAGTCAATGCCGCTGTAACCGGTAGGAAAGATGTCCGTCAAAAAGAGCACCTGTTCGTCGGTGAGGCTATCCGGCACCTTGCGCGGGCCATAGTCGGCGTAGGGTACGCGGACAAACTCCGCCTGACCACCGTTGTAGCCGCCATAGAGATCAGTGTAGCCGAAGAGTGCACCGCCTTTTTGGGAAAGCAGGTCGCCGTCTGGCCCGTAATGCTCGGGGTTCGAATTCACGCAGTGCCCGGGTAGGTCGTGGCCGCAGAAAAAGCAGTGGCCGCACGCGATGGGGAAGGGGACCACCACGCGGTCGCCCTTTTTGAGGTTGCCGACCTCCGAGCCCGTTTCCTCGACGATACCCATGAACTCGTGGCCCAAGGCCATCGGCCGGGTTTGCGGCAGGAAGCCGTTGTAGATGTGCAGGTCGCTGCCGCAGATCGCCGTGGACGTGACGCGGATGATGGCATCGCGCTTGTCCTGGATCTTCGGGTCGTCCATCGTTTCGACGCGAACGTCGCCGGGTTTGTGGAATACGAGGGCTTTCATGGTTGGTTGGTTATCTTTCGGAATCGTCCGGTGACGACCGGAGCGGCCGTGGGGAAATGACAGTCTTTTCCGGCGCTCGGCGTTGCCCCGGGGAGCGGTCTGTGTACCTTGCCGGGCGGTCCTCCCGCCGCGCCCATGACCGAACACGGCTATCTCGCTCTCGTGCTGCACGCGCACCTGCCGTACGTGCATCACCCGGAGTACGCGGAGTTTCTGGAAGAGGATTGGTTCTTCGAAGCGATCACGGAGACGTACCTGCCGCTCTTGGCGTCGTTGGACCGATTGGCGGGGGAGAAAGTTCCCTTCGCCCTTACGCTGACGCTCACCCCGCCGTTGTGCGCGATGCTGCGCGACGAGGGCCTGCGCGAACGCTACCTGCGCTACCTCGACCGCTCCCTCGCGCTGGCCGAAAAGGAGATCGTCCGCACCGCCGGCCAGGGCCGCCTGGAGGAAAACGCCCACTTCTACCTCGAACGCCTGCGCGCCTGCCGCCGTGACTACCTGGAACGTTGGCAGGGCGACCTTGTGGCGGCGTTCCGCGGCTTTCAGGACGCGGGGTATCTGGAAATCATCACCTGCGCGGCGACCCACGGGCTCCTTCCGCTCATGGAGAATGTCCCGCAGGCCGTCCGCGCCCAGATCGCCATCGCGTGCGACGACTACCGGGCGTGCTTCGGGCGCGACCCGCGCGGGGTCTGGCTGCCGGAGTGCGCGTACGTCGCGGGCATCGACCAGGTCCTGCAGGAGGCGAACCTGCGCTGGTTCATCCTCGACGCGCACGGGCTGATGTACGGCCAGCCGCGCCCGCGCCGGGCGATCTACGCGCCGTGCTTCACGCCGGCGGGGCCGGCGGCGTTCGCACGCGACCGGGAGTCGAGCCGGCAGGTGTGGAGCGCGCAGCACGGCTACCCGGGCGACCCGGCGTACCGGGATTTTTATCGGGACATCGGCTTCGAGCTGACGCCCGAGCAACTCGCGCCGACCCTCCCGAAGGACGCGCCGCGCAAGTTTACCGGCTTCAAGTACCACCGCATCACCGGCCGCGCCGGCGAGGACAAGGACCTGTACCACCGTCCCTGGGCGCTGGCGGCGGTGGACGCGCACGCCGCGCACTTCATGCACGAACGCCGCGGGCAGATCGGCAGCCTGCGCGAGGTGCTCGACGTGGACCCCATCGTGGTTGCGCCCTTCGACGCGGAGCTTTTCGGTCACTGGTGGTTCGAGGGGCCGGAGTGGCTGGAGATGTTCATCCGTAAGGCCGCGTACGACCAGCAGACCTTCGCCTTGACCACGCCCGGCAGCTACCTCGACACGCACCCGCGCCAGCAGATGGTCGCGCCCTCGGCGTCGAGTTGGGGGCAGAACGGCTATTGGGAAGTCTGGCTGCACGAGAGCAACTCCTGGATTTATCCACACCTCCAGACCGCCGCTCGCCGCATGGTCGAGGCCGCGCGGGCGGAGGCCGGGGAGGGTGGCGGTTTCGTCGAGCGCGCCCGCCGCGTACGCCGTGCACCGAACGCCGACGAC
>CAXUIU010000507.1:0-2449 GCA_964250955.1 uncultured Chthoniobacterales bacterium
CCCGGGCGGGCGGCTCGCGCAGTTTGTGGTGAGCTACTACGCCAACACGCTCGATACCTATTACGCCGTGGGGACGAAAGGCAGCGTCCTCATGCACCCAGCTTTCATGTACGGCACGGGGCTCAAGCAAGAGGTCACTATCATCCAAAAGGAAAGCAGTGACACCTTCAAGAACGTCGACCAATTTGGCGGCGAGTTGCGGTACTTCTCGGATTGCATCCTCAACAACCTCGACCCCGAGCCGGACGGCGAGGAAGGCTACGCGGATGTGCGCGTATTGGAGGGGGTACTCCAAGCCTTGGAAAGCGGCCGGTCGGTCGAGTTGCCGCCGTTTACCCGCACCCGGCGCATCGACCCGGAGGCACAAGAACAGCGGCTGTCAGCCCAACGCACCCCGGAACTGGTTAACACCGTCAACCCGGGAGAGGGCGTCGACAAAGTACCCAAGAACTAGGGCTGGCAATTCTGTTGTGAGGGAAGGGATGGCTGGATGGCTCCTCCACCGGCAGGTGAGGATGACCTCACAACGTATGAATGAGCAGCAAACGCTGGCCGCGACGTGCCACCGGGTACATGACTTCCATCAACGGCTTGCCCATGTGCATCGGCGATAGAGCGCGCCACCGGTGAAGGGGAACCAGCGGGCCTTTTCCACTGGCTGCCTACTTTTGCCTACCATCCGGCCACGAACATCCGGGCGATTTGGAAGCTCACCTCATTTACTGACATGAAGGCAAAGCCCAAATCTCTTTCACAGCAAACTCTCGTTCTGACGGGCGCGACCAGCGGCATCGGCTTGGTGACCGCGCGCCTGGCCGCCAAGCGCGGCGCTCGTCTGGTGCTGGCCGCTCGCGGGGCCGAAGCGCTCAACCAGTTGGCGGACGAACTCAACGGTTCGACATCAGCAAACGGTCGCACGGTGGCCGTGCCCGTCGTCGCCGACGTGGCCAAGGAAGCCGACGTGGCCGCGATTGCTCAGGCCGCGCAGGAACACTTTGGCGGCTTTGACACCTGGATCAACAACGCGGGCATTTCCATTTACGGGCGCATTGAGGACACTCCCGTGGCGGACATGCGGCGGCTCTTCGACACCAACTTCTTCGGGCTGGTACAGGGTTCGCTGGAAGCGGTGCGCCACCTGAAGACGCGTCCGGGCGGGGGCGTGCTCATCCAAATCGGCAGTGAGCTTTCCGACCGCACGGTCCCGTTGCAAGGGGTGTACTGCGCCTCCAAGCACGCGGTCAAAGGCTTCACCGATGGGCTGCGCATGGACCTGGAGAAGGAGAATGCGCCCGTGGCCGTCTGCCTGGTCAAGCCGGGAGCGATCGATACGCCCTACCCTCATCATGCGAAGAGTTTCCTGGCTAGTGAGCCTAAGCACAGCGGTCCAGTGTACGCGCCGGAAACGGTGGCTCGCGCCATCCTCGCCGTAGCCGAAAAGCCTGTGCGTGACGTGTGGGTGGGCGGGGCGGCGGCGATGATGGCGAAGTTTGGTGCGAAGTATCCCACCACCACCGACAAGCTTCTGGAAAAAAGCTTCTACCAGGGCAGTGAAAGCGGACAGTCACCACGCGCACACGAGGACAACGGGTTGGACCGCTCCGTGGGCAGCTTGCAGGAGCGCGGCGGTTTTCCTGGCCACGTCAAGGAGACCAGCGCCTACACGGAAGCGGTCTTGCACCCGACCTACTTTGTCCTGGCGTTGACCGCCCTCATCGGCATCGGTCTAGGAGTGACCGCATGGGCGGGCAGCGAGAAGCCAGTGGCCACCGCTCGCACGCTTGCTTCCGTTCGTCGCTCTTCCGGCGTGCTCGGCAAAGTCGCCTCGCTTTTCTACTAAAAATACCCGGTGCATGAAAAAGCCCGTCAACAAAGCCGCTCTCGTCAGGGGTTCGGACTCTGGCATCGGTCAGGCCATCGCCGTCCAGTTCGCTCGGGAGGGCGCGAACGTGGTGGTCGTCTATCACACCGACCAGGAAGGCGCGGAGACCACCCCGCCGGCAAGTGGAAGAGGCCGGGCAGCAGGCGTTCGTCGTGCAGGCGGACGTGAGCAACCCAGCCGGCGCGCAGGCGCTTTTCGAACAAGTCGTCTCGCGCTTTGGCCAAGTGGACATCATTGCCGCCGCCGACCAGACCCTGCGCCGACAGCGAAAGCTCGTCGCGCATCTGCTCGCGCTCATCGCCGCCGACCCGGTGCAGGAACGTCCCGGACGCAGCGAACCTCGCGCCCGCAAGCGACGAGGTAAAAACTACCAACTTTCTCACCCGGCCAAGACGCAAGATGGGTCGCCTGCCACATCGCAACTGGGTGAGAGCGAAGACCTTCAAACCAGCCTTCTCTTAGCGCCATTCGGAACGGAGATAATTAAAAGCAGTAACTATCTCCGTCCCCTTTGGAATTGCTCTGAATTGCTCTGGATTGCTCAGGCCGACTCGGCGATCAGCCGAT
>CAXUIU010000508.1:0-2444 GCA_964250955.1 uncultured Chthoniobacterales bacterium
CCTCAGGACCGGGAAGACCTTCTTTGTCCAGTTCGCCTTGCCTGGCGTGATCGAGGTCGACGGCGACGCGGCCACCACGCGCACCCTGTGCCATGAGGCGGCCCGTGGACCCGGCGAGACCTTCTACAGGAACCATTGCGTCGCCTTCGACCGACTCGTGCGCGGGCGACGGCTGGGTTTTTGCCGCGCGCACGTTCCGTTACCTGTGGCTCGACACGTCGCCTTCAGCGGGAACAGCGTCCCGCTGTTTAGCGAGGCCCCATAGACTCCCACGCCTGAAGTAGAATCAGACCGCCAAGCCTTCGACAAAAAAAGGGGGAAGGGGATGGGCATCTCTTCGGAGGATGCTTGGGAGAAGACGCTGTCCCTTTTCTCTTCGCACGCGCATCCCCGACCCGGCCACGGAGGGTTGAGCAGGCGCGTCTTGCTTCCCTCCGGGAGACTTAACCCTCGGGGCTTGGCGT
Source organism: uncultured Chthoniobacterales bacterium (assembly GCA_964250955.1). Lineage (GTDB taxonomy): Bacteria > Verrucomicrobiota > Verrucomicrobiia > Chthoniobacterales > SZAS-18 > CAHJWO01. The sequence continues at coordinate 465 of CAXUIU010000508.1, forward strand.
AAAAGCGAGGACCGCCCGGCGCAGCTCTTGGAGCTTGGACAGGTCGGTCGTGGCAACGATGTTGTGCTGCTCGTGCGGGTCGTTGGTGTCGTCGTAGAGTTCTTCCTCGTTCGAGAAGGAGTTGTAGATGTACTTCAACGTCCGCCCTGGCGCGTGGTCCACGATGGCGAAGGTACGACCGAAGCGCAGGTAGCCGAGCCGTGGTTCGTCGGGCCGGAGCAGCGAGCGGCCGTCCCAGCCGGGAGGGATCGGCAAGCCCAGCCGGTCGAGGATCGTCGGGGCCACGTCCACCTGCCGGGCGAACTCCAGGTTCTGGTAGACGACCGGCTCGGGGTCATAGATCAAGAGCGGGGGCTGGACTTCCTCGGCGTAGAGGTTGTGACCGTGTTGGTACTGGCCGCGTTCGCCGAGCGACTCGCCGTGGTCGCCGGTGATGACGACGAGGCTGTTTTGCAGGTAACCTTTGGCTTTCAGTTCCTGGAAGATCTTGTAGAGGTTCTGGTCGGCTTGCACGACGCCGTTGTCGTATCGGTTGGTGTAAGTCTCCGGGCTGAGTGGACCCCAGCCGGGAAGGTAACGCTCGTTGGACGACAAGCGTGTCCCCAGGGCGTGTACGGACATGAGGTGCAGGTACAGAAAGGCGGGGGTACCGTCGCTGGCCGCGAGCGCGTGGAAGGACTCGAACAAGCCGCGATCATCGTTCAGCCCGAAGTGCCGCTCCTGATCGAGGCCGTCGGAGAACGTGTCCAAATTCGGCCCGTAAAAGGATTTGAGATCACCGAAGTTCGACAGGTCGCCGCTGAGCAGGAAGTGGGTGTGATAACCCGCGTGCTTGAGCACATCGTGCAAGCCGAAGCCATACTGTGTCATCTTGAACCAGTGGCGCGCGCGCAGCAGGGTCAACACGCCGCCGTACGTGCAGCAAGACGCCGAGTAGAAGGAGCGCACGATGTGCAGGTGGCCCGAGCGTTGGAGCGCGTCGAGGAAAGGGGTATTGTCGCGCGCGTAGCCTTGCACGCCGAGGTGGTCGGCGCGGCAGGCGTCGATGACGATGAGGATCACGTTCTTTTTCTGAAAGCTGCCCGGCACAGTGTAGTTGCGGCCGGATGCGGCGTTGATGTCGCCGTCTCCAGCTAGGGGCAGGATCATGCGCTCCCGGAAGAGCGAGGCAAACAGTGGGTCGCCGAAGAGTTCGCCCTCCGCCGCCATCCCCATGTCTGTGCGGGCCGCGGCGTACACGAAGCCGCTCAGCGCCACCGCCGAGACCATCCCGACAGCGGCCAGGAGCCACCCCGCCGCTGGCGTCCGGCGTTGCCAGCGATGCAACCGCACGAGCCAAGTCAACTGCACCGCCACCAAAGCACGGGCGGCGAGGAGGTGGATGGCCAGGATCACCAGCGGCACACCCGCCAGCACTCCCCAGAACACCAACGGCGACAGCTTGAAGGTGTTGATGGCCACGGAAGGATGCAGCACGTAGGGCGCGACCCAGGAAAATCGCAGGTCGATTCCCAGGTTGATCCGCCCGCCCCAGGCAAGCAGGTAGACGTAGTAGACCCCGGCTGTCAGGAGGCTCCAGGCCACAGGCAAGCCGTAGCGGGCCGCGCGCTTCTCCCGCAGTCGACGCACCGCTGCCAGCGCCGTCGCTCCGCCCAGCAGCACCCCGAAGGCGACCTCGACGAGGAGCAGGTGAAAAAAGATCACCGACGGACCGTACCCGAAGCGGCGTTGGAACAGCGTGATGCTCACCAGCGGCACCAGCCACTGGATGGCCCAGAAAGAACGCAGGGTATTCCAGTCATGGTGGCGGCGGAGGCTTCTCATGGCAAGAAACAGGATCAACGCCGCTATCAAGCAGCCCACGTGCCCCTCCGCGGTCGGGCCGTCCTTGCCGGGGACAACGCGCTGATTTCCGTGCAGAGGTGCTAGAAGGGGACAGGCATCTTTTTGGAGGATGTTTGGGAAAGATGCCTGTCCCTT
>CAXUIU010000509.1:0-2386 GCA_964250955.1 uncultured Chthoniobacterales bacterium
CGAGCGGCCCGGTCGCGATCTGCGCGGGCAACGGTGTTGACGCCGGATCATGCAGCATGCGCAGGGCGGTCAGCGGGATCGAGACGGTGTCACCGCTGCTGGTGGCGATGTTGGCCTTCTTGCCGTGTGTCGCCAGCACCTTCACGATGGTTCCGACCGGCAAGATGCGCTTGGGCATGGGGTAGCCATCGCGCATGATCTGGTAGGAATGCGCTTTCAGCACGACGGCGTTTTCTGCTCGGACAGTGGCCTGCCAAACGGGCAGGACGCTGATCAGCAGAGCCAATCCGAGTGTCCTCATGACTCGGTTCTGGCTAATTTTAGCCGCGGAATCAAGGCAGAACTCATGCCTTCTTCCCACTTCGAGCGTCGTTCCTTTTCGCCTTGTCTCACCAGAGACACTCCGTTAGAGTTTGCCCCCGCACTTTTCCATCGCATGACTCAAAACCAGACCGCCACCACTCCCACTCCCACCACGCACGCCGCCCCGGACCGCGGGCCGGTCATGGACGGCGCGGAGATCCTAGTGGCGTGCCTGGAGCGCGAGGGCGTGGACACGATCTTCGCGTATCCCGGCGGGGCGTCGATGCCTATCCACCAGGCGTTGACCAAGTCCACCAAGATCCGCACGATCCTGCCCCGGCACGAACAGGGCGGCGTCTTCGCGGCCGAAGGCTACGCCCGCGCCACCGGCCGCGCCGGCGTCTGCATGGCCACCAGCGGCCCCGGGGCTACGAACCTCCTCTCCGGCATTGCCGACGCCTACATGGACAGCGTGCCGCTCGTCGCCATCACCGGCCAAGTGCCCCAGTGGATGATTGGGCGCGGGGCGTTCCAGGAGACGGACGTGTTCGGCATGACGCTGCCGGTCGTCAAGCACTCCTACCTCGTGTGGGACATCAATGATTTGCCGCGCATCGTGAAGGAGGCCTTCCACATCGCGCAGAGCGGCCGGCCCGGCCCGGTGCTCATCGACTTGCCCAAGAACATCCAGCAGCAGCGCGCGCAGCCCATCTACCCGGCGCGCGTGAACCTGCGCGGCTACGCCGAACACCGACCCGCGCCCGACGAGGTTGCGCTTCAGGAACTCCTCGGCCTCATCGCCAGCGCGAAGAAGCCCATGCTCTACGTCGGCGGCGGCCTCATCACCTCCGGGGCGCACGCGGAGTTGATGGAGTTCGTCGAGCGCACGCAGATCCCCGTGGCAACGACCCTCATGGGCATCGGCTGCTTCCCGGAGAATCATCCGCTCTCCCTGAAGTGGCTCGGCATGCACGGCACCGTGTACGCCAACAACGCCGTCAACGAAGCCGACGTGCTCTTGGCGATGGGCGTACGCTTCGACGACCGCGTGACGGGCAAGGTCGAGGAGTTCGCCAAGCACGGCACGATTGTCCACGTGGACATCGACGCCAGCGAGATCAACAAGAACAAGGTCGTCAAGCTGCCGGTCGTCGCCGACGTGAAGGTGACCCTTGGCCGCCTCAACGAACTCCTGGCCCAGGCCGGTTGGGAGCGTGTCTCCGATGGTTGGCACGGCCGCTACCCCGAGTGGTACGCCGAAATCCAGGAGTGGAAGGCGAAGTACCCGCTGCGTTTCAAGGACAGCGCCGAACTCACCCAACCGCAGTACGCCATCCAGCTTCTCAACGAACTGACCAAGGGCGAGGCCATCGTGACCACCGGTGTCGGCCAGCACCAGATGTGGGCGGGGCAGTTCTACGACTACGTCCGGCCGCGCAGCTTCATCACGTCGGCGGGCCTGGGCGCGATGGGCTTCGGCTTCCCGTCGGCGATGGGCGCGAAGGTCGCCTGCCCAGACCGACAGGTCGTGGACATCGACGGCGACGGCTCCTTCCTGATGAACGTCCAGGAACTCGCCTGCGCGAAGGTGGAAGGCATCGCGGCGAAAGCCATCATCCTCAACAACCAGCACCTCGGCATGGTGGTGCAGTGGGAGGACCGTTTCTACAAGAGCAACCGCGGCCACACGGTCCTCTCCGACCCGAAGCAGCCGGGCGTGATCTATCCCGATTACGTGAAGATTTGCGAGGGCTTCGGGGTGAAGTGCGAGCGCGTCACCCGCAAGGAAGACCTGCGCGCGGCGATGGAGCGGATGTTGGCTTCTGATGAGGTGTACGTCCTCGACGTGATGACACCCTACACCGAGCACGTCCTGCCGATGATCCCGGCCGGCGGCACGTACAAGGATATCATCACCGAGTAAGCGTAAACCGCTTGTGACGAGAGCGTCGCTTGCCGAACCAGGTCCGGCCGGTGCAAGTTCTCCGCCCATGAAACTTCGCGCTGGCTGCTGCCTTCTCGGACTGGTCCTTTACTGGGTGGTTGGCGCCGCTGCGGACGAACCCACCCCGCCCCGCCGCGT
>CAXUIU010000510.1:0-2385 GCA_964250955.1 uncultured Chthoniobacterales bacterium
CTTCCACCCGCGCCACTTGGCGGTCTGGTGCGCGCCCGCCGCGGAACCGAAGCCGTCGAGCAGGTGGACGTGGTGACGCTGCCGCCTTGGATGTCGCCCGCTGCTCGGGAAGCGGCAGGCACGATGCTCGCCGGGTTGGTGGCGAGGCGCAAGTCTCGCGGGGACTGAACGCCGCATCCTTTCGACGGATCAGGCTGCCGGGTACACGCTCCGCTGCTCCGGCGGGCGCAGCCGGCCGCGGCGCACCCCTGCCCACCAGGTCCGTGCAAACGTCCGCGCCACCCGCGCCCAGTGCAGGGGCCGGCCGCGCCGGTCCGGCCGCTGCGCGAACACCCTCCCCTGCACGGCCGCCTCTTCCGCCTCGTCGCCCAACGGGCCACCGCCGAGCAGCCCGCCGCCGCGCAGCCGGCGCAAGGCGTCGCAGTATTCGCACCAGTCGCCGAAGGGGTACGCGTCCAGCGTGAGCAGGAACGTGTTGTACGGCTCGTAGGGGCTGGCGTACCAGCGGTTCTCGTGGATCTCGTGGCGCGCGTGGCCGACGCGGTTGTGCAGCCGCGCGCCGGGCGCATGGCGCAAAACGAGTGCCGTGTACACGTTGTCCCAGCCCACCTCGCCGATCACGTACGGCCGAAAGCGCCAGCGGTGGTCCAGCCACCAGCGCGCGTCGAGCACGAACACGTCCTGCCCCGGGAAGATCATCTCCTCCTCGCCGGGAACCTCCTCGCCCGGGAAATCCACCCGCGAAAACACCTGCCCCCGGCTGCCCGCCGCCGCGTCCGCGCGCACCGTGTCCACGAAGGACGGCAGTAGCACGACATCGGCGTTGGCGAAGGCGAAGAACTCATTCCCCGCCGCCAGTGCCGCGCGGGCAAGGGCGTCGAAGAGTTCGGACATGATGGGCTTGCGCTTGCCATCGGCGCCGGTCAGTTCGCGTGCGTCGCGTTGCAGGACCTCCACGCGACGGAAGCCGGGCAGGTCCAACCGCGCCGGGTCGCGCACGAACTGCAAATCCACCAGGTCCACGCCGGGCAGCGTGCGCCAGGAGTCCTGCGCGGCCTGTTGTCGGCGGGCGTCACCTCCCTGTGACAGATAGAAATTACTGCCGAGCGTGAGGAAGGTCGTGCGCATCCGAGGTGGTCGGCGTCACCGGAGCACGGCCAATGCCAGCCGGGTCAGCTCGCCCACCGACCACGCCTGGAACGGGCAGCCGCGCTGGACGTGCGGCGAGTCGGCGTCGGTGATCTCGGGCAGGTGGCCGATTCCGACGTTCTGCGGCAGGCTGGCAAGCAGGGGATCGAGAAAACGCTCGCGCGCCGCCAAGCGGATCGCTGCGCTGTCGCCGCCCACGCGCACCCACGCCTCCACGAACGGACCCAGCAGCCACGGCCACACGGTGCCCTGGTGGTACGCGCTGTCCCGCTGCTCCAGGTTGCCTTCGTAGCGCGGGCAGTAGCCCGGTTCGTCCGGCGCGAGGGTGCGCAGGCCCATGGGCGTGAGCAGTGCGGCCTCCACCCGTGCGACGACGGCCCGCGCCCGTTCCGGGGAAAGCAGCACCAGCGGCAGGCCGCCGACGGCGAAGATCTGGTTGGGCCGCACGCTCGGGTCGCAGCGGCCGGACTCGCCGTCGGCGTCTACCACGTCGAAGAGGCAGCCGCGCTCCGCGTTCCAGAACTTGGCCTCGAAGCTCGCGTGACCCCGTTCGTAGAGGGCTCGCCAGCGGGGATTTTGCGGCGCCATGAGGGCGAGGGCGTTGAGCCAGAGTGCCTGGATTTCGACGGGCTTGCCGACCCGCGGAGTCACCGCCCGGCCCTCGAAGCGTGCGTCCATCCAGGTGAGCGCCAGGGTGCTGCCGGGTTCGCCCGCGCAGAGCAGACCGTCGTCCGGATCGGCGCGCAGACCGTGGCGCGTGCCGGCGGCGTGGCCGGCGAGGATCGCCTCGCAGGCAGAGAGGAGTGCGGTCCCGTCGCGGGCGTGGCGTTCGAGTGCCGCGGCGTGAGTGGGCCGGGGGGCGAGGGCGAGGTAATCGTGCGCCGCGACCACGAACCACAGCGACGCGTCGGCCGTGTTGTACTCGGGGGCCTCGCCGCTGTCGGGGAAGCGGTTGGGCAGCATGCCTTCCGACAACGCGCCGAGCCATTGCAGGAGGATGTCGCGCGCCTCGTCGAACTTCCCCGCAGCCAGGCACAGCCCGCGCAGAGAGATGAACGTGTCGCGGCCCCAGTCGGTGAACCAGGGGTAACCGGCGAGGATCGTCGCGCCGCGTTCACCGCGCACGAAGTAGGCGTCGCCCGCACGGCGCAGGGGGTCGCGGAACGTGGAGCGGCGGCGTTCCTCGTCGGCGCGCAGGGCGGGCAGGAGGTTGCCGGCGCTCGCGGCGGCGGGCAG
>CAXUIU010000511.1:0-2359 GCA_964250955.1 uncultured Chthoniobacterales bacterium
TGTTGTACCTGTTTCGGCGCATCGAAAAATCTTTGCGCGGCCAGCCCGCCGCCATCGTGCTGGACGAAGCCTGGATCATGCTCGGGCACGAGACGTTCCGGGGCAAAATCCGCGAGTGGCTCAAGGTCATGCGCAAGGCGAATTGCCTGATCCTCATGGCCACGCAGTCGCTCACCGACGCCGCGCACTCCGGCATCCTGGACGTGATCGTGGAAAGCACGGCCACCAAGATCTTCCTGCCCAACGCCTACGCCCGCGAGGAGGATGCCAGCGCGCTTTACCGGCGGATGGGGCTCAACGAACGCCAGATCCAGTTGCTCTCGGAGGCCATCCCCAAACGCCAATACTACTACGTCTCGGAGAAAGGACGGCGGCTCTACGAGTTGTCCTTGGGCAAGCTGGCCCTGGCGTTCGTGGGAGCCAGCGACAAGGAATCGGTCGCCGTGATCCGCCAGTTGGTCGCCCGGTATGGCCGCGAAGACTGGGTGAACCACTGGCTCGCGGGCCGCGGACTGCCCGCGCTTTGAGGCGATGCCTTTTCGCCCCGCTCTGCCTTCTTTCGTTTTCCTCATGAAGACCCAGGAACCCGTCAGTCCTTATTTCAACGCCCGGCGCGCGTGGAACGACCACGTCGGCCAGGTTGTCCGCGCCACCAAGGTGTGGCAAGCCGTCGGCATCGGCAGCCTGTGCGTCGCCGGGCTTGCCGTCGTGGGCATGGTGTCCGTCGCCAAGCAGAGCCGGTTCGTGCCCTACATCGTGGAGGTGGACAAGCTCGGCCAAGTGGCTGCCGTGCGGCAAGCTTCGACCATCGACGCGGCCAGCCTGACCGCCGTGATCAAAGCGGAGTTGGCGACCTTCATCACGAAGGCGCGGCTCGTTACGCCCGACCAGCAGCTCCAGGCCAATTCCATCCGGGACGTGTACGCGCTCCTGGCGAACTCCGATCCGGCCACGGCCAAGATGAACGAGTGGTTCAACGGCTCGAAGGAAAACAACCCGTTCAACCGTGCGACCAAAGTGCTCGTCAGCGCGTCGATCAACGCCGTCATCCCGCAGTCCCAGGACTCCTGGCAGGTGGACTGGACGGAAACGGTCGTCAGCCGGGACGGCCACCCGGAGAGCGTCACCAACATGCGTGCCTTGGTCACGACCTACCTCGTGCCCGCAACGGCGGTCACCAGTGAGGCCGACATCCAGCGCAATCCCATCGGCCTGTACGTGAAAGACCTCAACTGGAGCAAAATCGGTTTCTAGCCAGTGAACCCACTCGTCAAAACCACGTTGCTCGCGGGAGCCTGCGCGCTCGCCGCGAGCATCCCGTTCCAGGTTGGGTGGGCGCAGCAGCCGGCCGATGCCGCTACCGACGCCACACCCGCGCCGCTCCGCGCGTCAGGGGAGGGGAACACGGCCGTCCAGGTGCCGGTCCCGCCCACGCCGGTTCCGGCCGACCTGCCGCAGCCCGACCCGACGCCTTCGCCCGCGCCGGCAACGACCCTGATCGTGGGCGGCGGTTCACCGCCCCAAGGACAAATCTGCCCGGTGCCCACCGACCGAACCGCGGAGGTGTCGCTCTCGCCCGAGCGCCGCGTGGACCTCGTGACCAAACAGGCCCGTGCGGAAGCCGAGCGCATGCTCACGCCGCAGGAACAGATCGGTGTGAAGATGACCGACGACTGGGCCGCCAAGAGCGCCGACTTCCAGAGCCAGTCCGGCGTCAACGGCTCGGTCGTGCTCACGTTCAACTCCGCGCTGCCCACGCTCACGGCGGCGGTGCTCGAATTAACCGACGTGGAGTTGCAGCCTGGCGAAGCGGTGACTTCCGTCAACGTCGGCGACACGGCGCGCTGGGTGATCGCCGTCACGAACTCTCAGGAAGGCGAGTTGCAGCGCGCCCACCTGATCATCAAGCCTTTGGACGAGGGTCTGAAGACCTCGCTCGTCGTCACGACCACTCGGCGCACGTACCACCTGCTTTTGCAGTCGAGTTTCGACCGGTTCATGCACTACGTGACCTTCACCTACCCCGAGGACCCGGAGATGGCGGCGTTGCAGCAAAGGCGGGACGCGGAATTGGCCGCCCTCCAGAAAACCGCCGCCCGCACCCGCGTGGACGCGCAGGCGAAGCTGCCCAAGCCCGCCGCCCCGGGACCGGCGGTGCCCACGGTTGCCTACCGCATCGACGGCAACGCGCCGTGGCAGCCGCTTTACGCCTACACGGACGGCGTGAAGACCTACGTCCAAATGCCGCCCACCATGAGCCAGACCGAAGCTCCGAGCCTGCTCGTGCTGCGCCGCGGCAAGGGGCTGTGGGGCGACGACAAGGTGATCGTCAACTACCGCGTCCAGCACAACCGCTACA
>CAXUIU010000512.1:0-468 GCA_964250955.1 uncultured Chthoniobacterales bacterium
GGCTACGCCACTGGGCGGTGGTGCGGCTTGGCTTGGTTTCCACGTGCGCCGATTACCTGCCGCGCAAGCAACGCTACGCGGAGCGAACGCGGCAGTGGTCGGGCTAAGTGGGCGTACGGGGGTAAATGATTATCCTCGTGCTGTCGTGCAAAATCTGGAGGCATTTGCTCGATAGGCAACTCGTGGTGGCCGTAGGTTTAGCGCGTTAATGCAGCCGTTGCGGATTGTAGAACGGACCCAACCGGCGACGCTTTAGCAGTCCAGTTTCACGTGAGATGGCGAATAGCCTGCACGTGAAACATTTTATCGCCCGTTCTTTTCTTGGCTTTTGCTTGGCCGCTGCTCTCGTCATTGCACCAACGCACCGAGCCGAGGCCCAGGCGTCGGAGTTCTTTGACGCCTTCTTTTCAGACAACGCCGGGCAACCCGCGCAGAACTTCAAGGGTTTCATCCAGTGGAACGTCACCG
>CAXUIU010000512.1:478-2357 GCA_964250955.1 uncultured Chthoniobacterales bacterium
TCGCCCTCGTGCTTGGAAATTCCTACACGCTCACCTACCGCATCGCGAGCACGGAAGCGGTCCTGGCCCTCGGCGGACCCGGCGCGGACACGCTGATGACGCCGACGCCGGACGGCCCGCTGGACGCGGCGCGCGTCACGGTGGGCGGCAACACGTTCACGCTTTCTACGAGCAGCAGCCAGTTTCAGACCTTCACCCTGGATTTCGTGGCGACCGCTGCCACCGACGTGCTGGCCTTGCAGGACCTCGGGTTTGTCGATCCCATGACGGGCGTCACTCGCTACGACAACTCGGGAGTAGGCCTGGACTTGATCGCGGTGACGCCACAGGGCGTTCTCACGATTCCCGAGCCGACAACCATGGCGGCCTTGGCGCTTGGGATGATTTGCGTGGGTACTGTCTATACGCGTCGTCGGCTGGGCTGCTAAAGTGTCTTCGCCGATGCAGATCTGGCCTCGTTCGTGAATGAGGCTGGTCCTTCGGCATGCAGAATGCCGATTGAGGAAACCGGCCCCCCGTCGATGTGACGAATACACAGCGGTTCTCGTTCGTTGGGGCTGTCTTAGCTGTCTTCCGCCTCTCCGGCGCTCTCGCACAAAGTCAATCATTTCTTCCATGCAAACCTTTCATCGTGTGGCCCGTGCTCTGGGCTGGTTCAGCGTTGGTCTGGGCCTGACCGAACTCCTCTCCGGCAAAAACCTGGATCGCTACCTTGGCACCGGCGGCCATGAGGGCACCCTGCGCCTCTTCGGACTGCGAGAGATCGCGGCGGGTGCCATCATCCTGGCGCAGAAGGAGCCCTCGGCCACGTCGGTCTGGTTGCGCGTCGGTGGCGACGTGATGGACCTGATCTTTTTGGGCAAGGCCCTGGAAGAGCAACGCAACGGGACCAAGCAGGAGCGTCTAAGCGTGGCCACGGTCACGGTGGCCGCCGTTACGGCCCTGGATATTTTCTGCGCCTCGAAACTCGGCCACGCTTCCAAGCTGGATGAACAAGCGCAGGAAGATGCTACCCGCGTCGAAACGAGCGTCACCATCAACGGCTCTCCCGAGGAGTTGTACCAACTCTGGCGCGATCCGCAGACGCTGCCGCAGGTCATGGGGCATTTCGCCACGGTCACCGCCGAGGCAAATGACCGTGCCCACTGGATAGTCAACGGTCCGGCCAAGACGAGTCTGCAATGGGATTCCCAGATCGTGCAGGAGGAGCCGGGTCAGTCGATGCGCTGGTATTCCCTGCAAGGGGCCAAGATTCCCAACGGGGGCTCCATCCGGTTTGCGCCCGCGACCGGCGGCCGAGGCACGGTGGCGACTTTGGAGATCGACTTCCATCCGCCCGGCGGCTCGTTCGGCAAAGGCGCGGTCAAGGTTTTAGGCATCGTGCCGCAGCTCCTGGCGGTCAAAGCCTTGCGGCGTTTCAAGAGCCTCGCTGAGGCCGGCGAAATCCCGACCCTCCAGAACAACGTCTCCGCCCGCACGGGTGCCACGGCCAACACTTACTAACTCCAAAGGAAAACACGAACATGCGAGCACTTTGCTGGAACGGCACCAACGACCTGCGCGTCGAGACCGTCCCCGACCCGACCATTGTCAATCCACGGGACGTGATCCTCAAGGTCACCATGTCCACGACCTGCGGCAGCGACCTGCACCTGATCGACGGCTACATCCCGACGATGCGCGCGGGCGACATCCTGGGCCACGAGTTCATGGGCGAGATCGTGGAAGTCGGTCCGGCGGTCAAGAAGGTGAAGAAAGGCCAGCGCGTCGTGGTGCCATCTTTCATCTGCTGCGGCCACTGCTTCTATTGTCAAAATGACCTGTGGTCGCTGTGCGACAACACCAATCCCAACCACGAGATGCAGGAGCCGCTCTTCGG
>CAXUIU010000513.1:0-2355 GCA_964250955.1 uncultured Chthoniobacterales bacterium
GCGGCCAGTGGGTCGCGCACCCGGGGAACCTCGTCGACTACCGCGTGCAGATCACCCGCCACGACGATCCGATCACGGTGGGGCTAGCCGACTTCTCGATGCACTCGGAGCAGTATTACATGCACACCGCCCCTTCTAACGAGACCCTGCCCACGACGACCTTCGGCGGCGAGCACGCGCTCTGGATCGAGGGCACGACGATGCCCGTCGTGTGGACCTCGCTCGGGCACCTCGCCAGCGACTTCGACGTGCCCGAAGCGTACGAGATCACCCAGCGCGGCCTGCTGTGGGCGGCACGTTAAAGTTGAACTATTTCCTTCCTTCATGGACAAGACAAAGATCGGCATCATCGGCTGCGGCAACATCAGCCAAATCTACTGTGAGGCCCCGACGAAGTTCCCGAATATCGAGGTCGTCGCCTGCGCCGACCTCGACCTGGAGCGTGCCCGCGTCAAGGCCGCCGAACACGGCATCCCTAAGGCGCTCAGCGTGGACGAAATCCTCGCTGACCCTGAGGTGGAGATCGTCGTCAACCTGACGATCCCGGCCGTTCACGCCGCGGTGTCCAAACAGATTTTGGAAGCGGGCAAGCACGTCTACAGCGAAAAACCACTCGCCATCAACCGCGCGGACGCCGCCGCCCTCCTCGCCCTCGCCAAGGAAAAAGGTCTGCGCGTGGGTTGCGCGCCCGACACGTTCCTTGGCGCGGGCCTGCAAACCTGCCGTCAACTCATCGACGAGGGGGCCATCGGCGAGCCCGTGGCAGCCATCGGCGTACTTCAAAGCCGCGGACCGGAGGGCTGGCACCCGGACCCGGAGTTCTTCTACCAACCCGGGGCGGGACCGATGTTCGACATGGGTCCGTACTACCTGACCGCCCTGACGAGCCTGCTCGGGCCGGTGCGCCGCGTGACGGGTTCCGCGCGCACGTCGTTCCCAGAACGCACCATCGGCAGCAAGGCCAAGCTCGGCCAGACCATCAAGGTCAACACCCCCACCCACATCGCCGGCGTGCTCGATTTCGGGGCCGGGGCGGTCGGCACGCTCATCACGAGCTTCGACGTGCACGGCGGCGAGCCGTTCATCGAGATCTACGGCTCGGAGGCCTCGCTCGCCGTTCCCGACCCGAACATCTTCGGCGGGGTCGTCGGCCTGCGCCGGCCGGGAGAGAAAACGTTCGCGGAGCAGCCGCTGAACTCTCCTTACACGCAAAACAGCCGCGGCATCGGCGTCGCCGAGATGGCCGCCGCCCTGCGCGGGGAACGTCCGCACCGTGCGAGCGGTGAGATGGCGTTCCACGTGCTCGACCTGATGGTCGCCTTCCACGAGGCGTCGGCCGACGGGCGGCACATCGAGCTTGCCAGCACCATGGAGCGGCCGGCCGCGTTCCCGCCCGGGTGGCAGGCGGGCAGCGTGGAATAGATTTCAGACGGACAGTTCAATCAGCCGCGCCGTCACCTGCCCACGAGCGTCGATCTCCAAGCGCGCGACGCTCACCGGCAGCTTGAAGCGGCGCGGCCCTGCGCTGCCCGGATTCAGGTAAAGGACGCCGCGCTCCTCGCGTACGGACGGTTGGTGCGAGTGCCCGCTGATGACGACCCGCACCGACGCGGCGCGTGGATCGAGGTCGAGATCGTGCACGTCGTGGATCATGTAGATCAGCACGCCCCCGACCTCGACGGTTTCCGTCAGCGGGAGGCGTTGCGCCCACGGGCCGCGGTCCACGTTGCCACGGATGGCGGTCAACGGGGCCAGGGCGGCGAGCGGAGCGAGGACGGACTCCTTGCCCACGTCGCCCGCGTGCAGGATGGCGTCAGTGCCGCGCAGGGCCGCGACCGCCTCCGGCCGCAAAAGACCGTGCGTGTCCGAGATCACACCAAGGGACGCAGGCAAATCGTCAAGTCGGGTCAATGGATCGCGGCGGTGTTGGATTTGTCGAACAGCTACAGCCAGTCGGTGGGCTCCCAGATCGTTCATCCCGTTATAGATGTAGCTTGTGTAGTTCTTCTGGTTGTTCAGGTAGTCGGACGGCTGGGAGACCCGGTAAGATTTCCCCTGCATGTCCGGAATGGGTGAGTAGTACACGTTTGGATTTTGGAGGCACGGATACAGCAGCGTCGGCCATTTAGGGTCGTTCGCTCCGTCCGAGACGCGGTTGGGCAGCAGGTAGTTGTTGTCGTTGGCGTACGACAGCAAGGCGACGCCCGCCTGCCTCATGTTGCTGAGCGTCTTGACCACGTCGGTCTGCTGCCGCGCGCGGCCGAAGACAGGCAGGAGGATCGACGCCAGAAGTCCCACGGGCGGGACGTCACGGCTATTCGCGTCGCATTCTGTTGTCGGCCGCGCGGGTGAGCG
>CAXUIU010000514.1:0-2333 GCA_964250955.1 uncultured Chthoniobacterales bacterium
CCAAGCGCCAACAACAAAGAAAGGTTCGCCATGCCAACTGAAACCCTCCCGCCTCCTGCGCCAACTCCCACCGCGATCCGCCCGAAATCTTGGACGGACTGGCTCGGGCACAACCCCACCGTGACGTTGCTCGGCGGCTTGCTCGTTCTGTCCGCCTGCTTCTTTGGCGTACTGGCTCCGGGAAGTTTCCTCTCCGGGGAAACGGCCCGCGCCATGTTCTTCCAGATGCCTGAACTCGGTATCCTAGCCCTCGCTATGATGATCCCTCTGATGAGCGGGGGGCTGAACTTGGCGATCATCGCCACCGCTAACTTGGCGGCGCTGACGATGGCGGCGGTGCTCACCAAGATGCTCACGCCAGAGAGTTCCCCGCAGGCCGTCGCCGGGGTGATCGTCCTGGCCCTGGCCGCCGGCCTGATCGTCTCTTTGCTCATCGGCCTCTTGACCGGCAGCATTGTGGCATACCTCGGCGTCCACCCGATCTTGGTCACCCTCGGCACCATGACGGCCGTCAAAGGCATCTCGGTTTATGTCACCAACGGCGGGGTCATCGGCGGGTTCCCGGCTCCCATCCTCTATCTGGGTAATGGGTCCCTGCTCGGCGTGCCCGTGCCGATGCTCCTGTTCCTGCTTTGCGCCGCCGTCGTGGCCGTTATCATCAACCGCGCGCCCTTCGGAGTCGCCGTGCGCATGATCGGCTCCAACGAAAAGGCGACCCGCTACTCTGGGGTGAACACCCCGCTGATGCTGGTCGGCGTCTACGTCGCGTCGAGCGTGCTTTGCTGGGTGGGCTCACTTGTCATGATGGCGCGCTTCAACTCGGCGAGCGCGGGCTACGCCGAGTCCTATCTCCTGATCACGATCCTGGCTGCGGTGCTCGGCGGGGTCGATCCCAACGGCGGTTTCGGCACCGTGCTCGGCCTCGTGCTGTCGCTGGTACTGCTCCAGATCATTTCCACTGGCTTTAACCTGCTCGGGTTCAGCTCGCACCTAACCCAGGCCATCTGGGGCGCCACGATGATCGTTGCCATCGCCCTGGCGTTGGTGCGCGACCGCTGGATTGCGCGCCTCTGGTTGCGGCAAACGGCTCGGTAAAGCAGCCCTTTATCTGCCCATCTATCCCTATGCTCAAAAACATTCCTTCGGTCATCAGCCCGGACCTCCTGTGGCTGCTGGCCTCCATGGGCCACGGCGAAGACTTGGTACTCGTAGACCGGAACTTTCCCGCCCTCGAAGTGGCCCGGCATACCTCCACCGGCCGGCTGATCGAGCTACCCGGCCTCGACATTCCGCAGGCGACCCGCGCGATTCTCTCGCTCATGCCGCTCGACGATTTTGTCGAGACGCCCGTGATGCGGATGAAAGTCGTGGGCGACGAGGACCGCATCCTCGAAATCCACGAGGAGGTCGCCGCTCTGGCCCGCGAGCTGGACCGCCCCGAGGTCAAGATGGGCGCGCTCGAACGCTTCGCCTTCTACGACGCTGCCCGCAAGGGGGCCGCCGTGGTGCGCACCTCCGAGTTTCGCTCCTACGGCTGTTTTCTCTTCAAGATGGGCGTCATCTTCGACCGACGCTAAGAACCCTTTCGCGTCCGGCGGAGCCCGTGGCGGGAGCTTCGCTGCGAACGCACACCACAACCCAATCCCCCACGCCCGGACGCTTTGGCTTCCAAAGCCGCGTCGTCCTCCCACACCAACCCAAGCTAGTATAAATCACAGAGCTAACATCACCATGAAGAAGTCACTTTACCTGCGGCGTTTCGCCGCCGTTTCCCTGTTGTCGCTGACGACCCTCGCCGCTGTCTCAGTTCGTGCGGCTGACGACGTGCCCGTGGTCGTCAAAATCGGCGGTATCCCCTGGTTCACCGCCATGGAAAAAGGCATTAAAGACGGTGCCAAAGAAACCGGCCTCAACGCCTACATGGTCGGACCGAACACGGCCGACCCCGCCCAGCAGGTGCGGTTGGTGGAGGACCTGATTGCCAAGAAGGCGAAAGTCATCGCCGTGGTGCCCAACGACGCCAAGGCGCTCGAACCGATCTTCCAGCGCGCCGAGGCGGCGGGCATCCCGGTCATCACCCACGAGTCGCCTGACCAGAAGGGCAACAAGTGGGACATCGAGATGATCGACAACAAGGCGTTTGGCGAACTCTACATGCAGAAGCTGGCCGGCTACATGGGCGAGGAAGGCGAGTACATGGTCGTCGTCGGCGGTCTGACCGTGCCGCTGCACAACGCCTGGGCGGATGTTGCCATCGCTTACCAAAAGGAACACTATCCGAAGATGAAACTGGCGGCGGACCGCTTCGGCGTAGGCGAAAGCCTTGATGACAC
>CAXUIU010000515.1:0-2332 GCA_964250955.1 uncultured Chthoniobacterales bacterium
GCCAGGCAGACCCCGACCGGCACGGCCGGCCCGACGCCGGCCGCGCGCAGAAGATGAGCGAGGGCGTTGGCGCGGCGGTCGAGTTCGCGGTAGGTCAACCCGGCCCCAGCCCCCACCACGGCGGGAGCGTCCGGGGTGCGCGCAGCCTGCGCCTCAACGAGCCGGTGGACCCCGCCGGCCGCGTCGTCGCAGGAGGTGGAAAAAGGAAGGCTGTTCACTGCCCTGGTGAGGTTGTACCCCGGGTTTCACAGAGTAGGAAGCCATTTCCGTGCCCTTCAGAACGGCCGGTAGTGTCCGGTTTGCTTGAAGCCGAAAAGCACATCCTCCATCTGCGCGCCCGCGCCGATGTTGTGGACGACGAGGTGGCGCGCCGGGTCGCCGGGGGCGGTTTCGTTCACCACGAGGCCGATGTGCGGCAGATTGCCGGGTAACATCCAAGTCACCACGTCACCCGGTTGGTAGTCGGCCGCCGACGCCGTGACGGGCAACGACTGGTGCCGTCGCGTGAAGAACGTCATCAGGTTGGGCACGCGGCGGTGGTCGATGTTGGGGTCGGTGTGAGCGAGGCTCCACTGGTGCGGGTAGGCGGCGAAATGAGCCTTCATGTCCTCGTGGACCAACTGCTGGAGGTCCACGCCGGCCGCGCGGAACGCCCGGATCACCACGTCCGTACAGACGCCGCGGTCCGCGGGCACGTCGCCGCCGGGGTACTTGAGGTCCACGTAGGCGGGGTCGTAGTTCACCGTGACGCCGACCTGGGCGCGGGCGGCGTCGAGCACCTTGCGCAGGGTCGCGGCGCGTTCGTCTACGGTCTGCGAGCGGAGCGTGGAACCTCCCGCCAAAAGACAGGCGGTCAGGAGGAGGGTAAGAGGAACGTTCTTCATTCTCGCCGGGTCGGCAGGAACCTCACGCAAAGTCCGCCAAGCCGCAAAGGGAGAGAAGAAAAGCCTCACACAGAGGCTATTTCCGGTAAGCCGCCAGCGCCGCCGCGTAGACCTCGCGCAAAGCCGCGCCCGTGCGCTCGGCCGCGGTGCGGCAGCTTTCATATTCCGGGGAGGCTTGCAGAGGGGTGCCGTGGGCATCGGCTCCGAGTTTGACCTGGATGTCGCCGTACGCCGTCGGCACGGTTTCGAAGCGCCGCTCCAGCTTGAGCCGGCGCTTCTCGCTCAAGCGCAAGCCGAACGCCGTCGTTTCGCGGAAGATCACGTCGGCCATCCGCTCGACCGCCGAAGGCTCACAGAGCACCGTCAGGAGGATGCCCGGGCGGTTCTTTTTCATCTGCGCGGGCGTGAAGAACGCATCCAGCGCCCCAGCGGCGAGCAGCTTATCCAACGTCGCGCCGACGATCTCGGGCGAGAGGTCGTCGACGTTCGTCTCGATCTGCGTGACGGTATCTGTCAAATACCGGTCCATAGCCGATCAATCGGCGTCGGCCAGCGTCCCGAGGACTGCCCGCAGGACGTTGGGCCGGCTGGGGATGTCGCGGCTGCCCAATCCGTAGCCGACTTTTTCCACCGTCAGCGGCGGCATCGGGCCGAACCCCGCCGCGAACTCCGCCGCGATGGCCGCGCCCGTGGGCGTGATGAACTCGAACGGTTCGTCGATCTGGCCGACCGGGAGGCCGTGGAGGATCTCCAACGTCGCCGGGGCCGGGATCGGAAACCGGCCATGCGCACAGTCGATCCACCCACGCCCGTCAGCCAGAGGGCCGCAGAAAACCTTTTCCACGCCAAGCTCCTCGATGCCGGCACACGCCAGCACGATGTCCGCAATCGAATCCAGCGCACCAACTTCATGGAAGCCAATTTCCTCCACAGGTTTGCCGTGGATTTTGGCTTCCGCCACGGCGATGCGGTGGAAGATGCCCAGGGCATGCTTTTTGACGAAGTCCGACAGGTCGCTCGACTCGATCAGCGTGCGGATTTCAGCGTACGAACGACCATGCTCGTGTTCATGTTCGTGATGATGGTGCTCGTGGTCGTGGTCGTGGTCCTCATGGCCGTGTTCGTGGTCGTCGTGGTCGTGCTCATGTTCATGGGCATGAGCGTGCGCGGGTTCCTCGTCCTGGTCGTGCGTGTGGGTCGATCCCGCGTGGATGCCAAACTTCACCCCTTCCACGCTCTGCTTCTGCCGGCGCTCGAAGTGCATGTGGAAATCACCGATGTCCAGCTTCGACAACTCCCACTCGAACGACGACGGCTTGACTCCCAGGTCGCACAGCGCCCCAACGGTCATGTCGCCGCTGATGCCCGAAAAACAATCAAGGAAAAGGACTCGCATAAAGGTTCTCGCGGCCGGAATGCCCGGCGCCGGCACCTTAGCAGAACTTTGC
>CAXUIU010000516.1:0-2329 GCA_964250955.1 uncultured Chthoniobacterales bacterium
CGTCCGCACGGAGGCGCCATGAATGTAGAGGCACCCCGTGCGGTTGTCTGCCCTCTCTTCCCTTCTGCCATCCCGTATCCCGCATCCCGCATCCTTCCGCCTTCAACGGTCCTCCTGGCGGCTGCGCCCAGCGATGAAATCCTGGATGTCCGCGTCGTCGGCGGCCTGGAGTTCGGCGGCGGTGCCCTCGAACCCGATGCGCCCGTCCTTAAGGTAAGCGATCCGGTCGGCCACGTCGAAGGCGCTCCGCATGTCGTGGGTGACGACGACCGCCGTCGCCGCGAAGCGCGCCTGCAAGCGGCGGATGAGCCGGTTGATGCTGTCGCTGACCACGGGATCTAACCCGGCGGTAGGTTCATCGTAGAGGAGGCAGCGCGGCCGGGTGATGACCGCGCGCGCCAGGGCCACGCGCTTGCGCATGCCGCCGCTCAGGTCGACGGGCATTTTGTCCTGCTGACCATCAAGATTTACCACGTCGAGCGCCTCGCGCACGGCCGCGGCGACCCGGGCCGGGTCGCGTTCCCCGCCCTCGCGCAACGGGAAGGCGACGTTGTCCGCGACCGTCATGGAATCAAAGAGCGCCCCGTGCTGGAAGAGGATGCCCACCTTGCGGCGCAAAGGCGCGAGACGGCGTTCGGAGAGCCCGACGATGTTCTCGCCCTCAACGACGATCTCGCCCGCATCGGGCTGGAGCAGGCCGATGAGGTGACGCAGGAACACACTCTTGCCCCCGCCCGAGCGGCCGATGATGACCAGCGTCTGCCCGGCGACAACCTCCAGATCGACGCCGCGCAAGACCTCGTGCCCGCCGAGGCGCTTGGTCAACCCGCGTACGCGCAGGAAGGGCAGGCCGTCCGCCATCTCACACGCCCCCCGGGAAGAAAATGTTCAGGAACATCGTCAGGAAGAAGTTCGACACCAGGATCGCCAGTGAACAAACGACGACCGCCTCCGTCGTCGCGCGGCCAACCCCCACCGCGCCGTTCTCGGCCCGCAGCCCTTCGTGGCAACTCACGAACACGATCAACAGTCCGAACACCACGCCCTTGAACAGCCCCATGCCCACGTCGCGCGCCCGGATGAACTTGAGCGTGTTCTCGATGTAGTACGGCCCCTGGATGTCGAGGACATGGCAGCCGACGAAGTACCCCGTGACGATGCCCAGGAAGATGCACTCCCCCGCCCGCCGCGGCGCGGAGCCGAGCATCGCCCGCGCGCGCGGCACCACGAGGTAGTCGGTCGGGTACACCGCCAGGGCACGCAGGGCGTCGATCTGCTCGGTGACCTTCATCGTGCCGATCTCGGCCGACATCGCCGCGCCCACCCGCCCGGCGAGCATCAGGCCTGTGAGCACGGGGCCGAGTTCACGGCACATCGACACGCTGACCGCCGTGCCCACCGCCGACTCCATACCCAGGACGCGGAGTTGGAAATACATCTGCGCCGCGAACACCGCCCCCACGGACGCCCCGGTGAGGAGCACCACCGGTTGCGAACGCGCGCCGAGTTCGTAGGTCTGCCGCAGCACGAGTCCCCAGCGCAGTGGTGCGACGAAGAGCGCCCGCCCCGTGTCGAACGCCAGCAGCGTCACCGCGCCAGCGTAGCGCAGCCCGCCGAGCACGGCACGACCGACGGATGCGAGCGCACGCCGCACGCTTTTCTCAGACCCGCAGCCGCTGGGTCTTGCTCTTGGGCCGCATCTCGGCCGCCACCGCCCCCACAAACCGCGCCCGCAGCCCCAGGCGCGAGAACAACTCACGGATCTCCCCCGCCGTCAGGCTCGGCGGCTCGTCGAAATCCATGTAGATGATGTCATGGTTGCTATCCACCTTGTAACGCAGTCCAGGCACGGTCTCCAAGGAATGGTCGAGCTGCATGATTTTGTCGAGGTCGCGTACCCCGGCGGCATAGACTTCCAGTTCGATCATAAGGGAAGAACAAGCAGGAGCTAAACTCTAACCCCGCCGCGCCGGCATGGGAAGCGGAAAAGCGTGCCAAAGCCGTGGCTTCAGGCCGGCGACACGTCGCGCGGATCGTGCCGCGGCTTCCACCGCAGCAAAGGCAGCTCCACCGCGTGCCAACTGACCAGGCCCCGCCCCAGGCAAGCCACCCACGCCGTCGCGAACAGCGTCCAGGGCGAAATCCCTGGCCGCCACCAGATCAAGAGGTTGGTCACCGGCCAGCCGTACAGATAGACGCCGTACGACACGTCCGCGTGCGACCGGAAGAAACCCAGCGCCGGCAACTTCTGGAACGCGAACCAGAACAACACGTACCCGCCCGCCAATCCCACCGCTGGCTGCACTCCCCGTGTGTGGCACGCCCCAAC
>CAXUIU010000517.1:0-2325 GCA_964250955.1 uncultured Chthoniobacterales bacterium
CCGCGGGCGGGCGCGCCGCGATGGCTTGCCAGTGGCGGTTCAACACCAGGACGGTGGCGAGTTCGAGGAGCGTGTCCATGTGGAGGATCGGTTGATGTTAGAAGGAGGACGGTGTCTGTTCTTTCGCCCCGAGCCGGCAGTCTTGGGATGTCGTGGTAGTTCCTCACAGTTCGACGGCTTCGATCTGCCGCACGAGTGCACCCGCGTCGCCGTCCAGGAGCTTGAGCGTCTCCAGCGCCTTGTCGGAAAACCCGGCAAGGCAGAAGACGTTCCGCTCCGGCAACTGCAACGTGCCGTAGCCCGCCAGGTCGAAGGAATACACCTTCGGATCGCAGGCATGGACTTCCTTGTACGCGGCGAACGTCGCCGTCGGCGCATGAACGCCCACCCAGCCCTGCATGTCGGAGAGCAGAATGATCCGGTCATACGCACGCGCGGCTTCCTCGAACACCGCGTGGAAGTTCGTGCCCGCCGCGGCGCACTGCGCTTCCAGCCCACCCGCGAGGGTCAGCGTGGAGTCGCGTCGGTTGAGCGAGACGTACCGCGCGTCGTTGCTGAAGAGCATCACGTCCGCATCCGCGTTGCTCTTGGCGAGCGCGGCGGCGAAGAGCGCGCCGATCTTGATCGGACGGCCCATCATCGAGCCCGAACCGTCGAGCGCGACGAGCGTGCGACCGTCGAAGCGCGGCACGTTCTCCAGCGAGATGTCCACCGCCGCCGACAACGCCGCGAGTGCGACGCCCGCGTTCGGCAGATTGGCCGCGTGCAGTGCCTCCAGCGCCGTCGTGAACCGGAACGGCATCACCAGCGAACGCCGGATCAGCCGTGCGTCGGTGAGCATCGCCACCGCGGCCTCGGTCAACTCCGGAGCCTGCGTGAGGAGGTTGCGCAGGTTGCGCAGCAGCGCGAAGTAACCCAGCTTGCGCGTGGTGAGGAGTTCGCGCCACGCGTCCGCCTTCGCCTCGGCGAGCGCGCCCTCGTCACCGGCGGCAGCCTGACCGGCCTGCGTGAGCTTGGTCTCCCAAGTCTGGGCCGGTGCGAGCGTGCCGTTGACGAGCTTACGGAGGGCCTCGGTGTGCGGCGGGTGGACGAGGTTGACCGCGTCCACCAGCGAGATCTCCGCGTCGTCGCGGCGGTACTTGGCGAGTTGGTACTCGTCGAAGCGCGCCAAGGCCGCGCCGAGTCCCTTCTTGAGGGAGTTCGGCACGGGACGACCGTAGACGCCGAGTTGGTACGCGAGGATTTCCAACGCGTCGTCGGGACGATGCACCAGACGCGCGAAGAACGGCGCGGTCCACGACTCGCCCTTGACCGCCTGGGCGATCTCGCCCGCGGCCAGATGCGTCACGGAACGCAGACCCGCTTGGGTGCGCGCGTAGAGTGCCGCCTTGGCGACGAACTTCTTGTCGTCGGTCTGCGCGATGAGCGTCTTCACGCGGGCGGCCGTTTGGTCGCCCGTGCGGTAGAACTCGTCCTTGAGCGTCGCGGTGAGCAGCAGCGCGGCGAGTTCGAGCTTGGGCGACTCGCGGAAGGCGTCGCCGCCGGCGAGGTTGACCGTGTCGGCGCGTGCCGGGCGCGCCTTGTGCCAGTTGAACTTCATGGGGTGGGGTTCCTTTCTGTGTGGTGTTGGGGTGAAGAGTTTCTGAGGAGAAACCGGCCGGGTGACGAGCCTTGCGGCTCTGGCGCTCTGCCGTTGAGCTACACGCAGAGAAATCTCTGCGTGGTCGGAGTCGAACCGACTACCTCCTCGTTAGGAGCGAAGTAACCCGAATCCTCACTGCCTCAAAAATCGTTCGCGGAGAAAGCCGAGCGGGGAACCTGGAAGCCGGTTGCCCGACTTCCAATTGGCGGGATTCGAACCCGCAAACGCCGGCCGTGAAGCTGGCTGCATTTACCGTTTTGCGACGAAGTAGCCCCACTCTCACTGCCGCGAGAGTATCAACTGCTAAAAGGATCGCCGGGCCGCCGTGGCGAGCGCACCCGGTTTGTTTTTTGCGGAGAAAGCCGGCCGGAGTAGACGCCGGCCCGTTCGCTTGAACTCGGACTGTTGGACGACCATGGCGGCGCGGCGCGAAGCACCCGGTCCGTACGGAGGTGCCTCGCGCAAACCGCCTCGGAAGCGGTTGGTCCACTCATGGTCAGGGCCTACGACCCTTGCCCGACGTGCCGGTATCCGGTGAGACTGTCCAGTCTCGTGTCTGGTGTTTGGTGGCGAAGGATCTCCAGCCTCACTGCCGCAAAAAGAGAAAGGCTCACCGTCGAAACCGCCGCGGCTGAAAACATCCCCCCCCCCCCCCCCCCCCCCACCGGGTGAATTGATGGGAT
>CAXUIU010000518.1:0-2314 GCA_964250955.1 uncultured Chthoniobacterales bacterium
CGTACGAGATGCGCGAGGAGATCGGCCGGCCGCTGTTGGCGGTGGGCGCGGCGTTCGACTTCCTGGCCGGCGGCCTGTCGATGGCTCCGGCGTGGATGCAGGCACGGGGCTTGGAGTGGTTCTATCGCCTCCTCCGCGAGCCGAAACGCCTGTGGCGGCGCTACCTCATCCTCAACCCGCACTTTTGCTGGCTGCTCTTGCAACAAGTTTTGAAGGTCCGCCGCTTCGACCCAGAGCAGGCGGCCCCTCCGACCGAACGCGTCAGTTACGGGTAGGCGGCGGATCGTTCCAAAGCTTCTTGACGGGGTGTAGGGTCCACATCCCCTCGGCCTGCGCCTGTTCGATGCGGTCTGCAAAGTCGCCCAGGCTGCTCACAAAGCGGTTTTGCTCGCCCCAGTCGCGCAGGCGGTAGCCGAGGTGGTGCGCGGTCGTAGGCTGGGCGATTTCCAGGTAGATCGGCACGGGTTCCGCGACCGCCGCCACCGCCTCGAACGCCGCCCGCGTCCAGAACGAACCGCTGCCGAACATCGAGAGCACCACGCCCGGTTCGCGCCGCACGCTGATCCGTGCCCAGTGTTCCAAGAATCCAGGTTGCGAGAGGTGGTAGAGGTAGTGGGGTTGATTCGTGCCGTCTACCCGCAAGAGTTGAAAGCCGAGCACGTCGGCGCGCTCCGCTTCGAGCCGGGCGACTTGCCGAGCATTGAAGCCTTCGACCAGCGGCAGGTGGTCGTACTCCGTGAAGTGGACGTGAGTAAATGCTCCCCCTTGCCCGGTTAGCCACCGCGCCGCGCCGCGCCAGACGCCTCCGTAGCTCTGGCGTTCGCGCTGGTGGTCGCGCGTGACCAGGCGTGGGTCTTCCACGCGGACCTTCTGTGGATGG
This sequence comes from uncultured Chthoniobacterales bacterium, assembly GCA_964250955.1. GTDB lineage: Bacteria > Verrucomicrobiota > Verrucomicrobiia > Chthoniobacterales > SZAS-18 > CAHJWO01. Next base: position 881 of record CAXUIU010000518.1, read on the forward strand.
TCGATCTGTGCGAAGGTTTCCGGCGTGCCGTTGTAGACAACGAGCACGTCGTCGGGCGGGCAGTAGCCACGCCACCAGTCCAGCATGCGCGCCACGGCCACCGGAGCCTGGTGAGTCAGCAGGAGGTTAAGCACCCGGCTCATGGGGGAAGTCTGGCGAGGGATGCGCGGTAAATCCGAGTTCCTGCTTCCAGTACGTCAGGTGTGTCTGCGGGAGGAAGGTCGGTACGACGGGTGCGTCCAGGCCGATGACGTGGACCCGGCCGCGGAAGGGCACGATCAGGGCGCGGCCCAGCACACGGCCGGTATGCGCATCGACCACGCGTGTGCCAAGCAGGCGTGCCAGGGAGAGCAGCGCGGCGCGGAGGGGAGTCATCGGTTGCTTCACCTCCGCAAAAAGGAGAAGCCACAAGGGAAAGTCAATCTCTATTCGGCGCGTGCGGCCGGCGCAGGCAGGTGTCGCTGCACGTACTCGCGAACCTCCGGCCAGACCTCGTCCGGGGTGAGTCGGGTCAGACAGTAGGGTTCCGGGAACCGGCAGTAGTCGAAACAGGGGCGGTAGGGACAGAGGTCGCGGATGACCACGAGGTGCGACTCGCCCCAGGGGCGGAACGTCACCGGCTCCGTCGGCCCGAAGAACGCCACCACCGGTACCTCTTGGGCGGCGGCGATGTGGGCCGGGGCGCTGTCGTTGCAGACCAGCAGGCGGGCCCGGCCCAAGGTGGCGACGAGTTCCGGCAGATCCAGCTTGGGCAGCAAGGTATCTGCCAAATCGGCGAGGCTGGACCCGTAGCCGTCCGGGTCCGGGATGAGGGTGAGATGAAAATCCGCCAGCGCCCGCAGCCGCCCGACAAGGTCGCGGTAGTACGCCTCCGGCCAGCGCCGGACCGCGATGCGTGCGCCGAGATGGAAGCAGATTTCCGGCCGCCGCGTCGATCCGCCGTCAGCGGTAGCCGGGCGTGCCAGGGCCGGCGCGGCGGTTTCCATGCCGTCAAGGCCGAGGGCCGCGCCGATCTGCCGCCAGTCTTCAACGCGGTGCCGGAGCGTGGCAGGCCGAGGCAAGGGATGGTTGAGGAACGGACGGCTGCCCCGGCGCGGGTAGCCGTAGCGCGCGCGGGCACCGACCAGCCACATCACAAAATGATCGCGCGGGTCAGGCCGGACGGACACCGCCGCGGCAAACCGCTCCCGCCGCAGGCCCCGCAGCACCCGCACGATCTGCCGCCAAGGCCAGTGCCAGAGCCGGTACTTGCCGCGAAAAGCGGTCCAGGGCGGGTCCCACACCACGGTCCGGACCTGCGGGAAATCCCGGCCCAGGAGCGCGGCGGCGTAAGGTTTTGCCAGGAGGGTGACCTCGTAGCTTTCCACCGCTCGGCGCAGGAAGCCCGTCGTAATGACCAGGTCGCCCAGTCCCCAGACTTCGATCAGCAGGAGT
>CAXUIU010000519.1:0-2304 GCA_964250955.1 uncultured Chthoniobacterales bacterium
CGATGGCCGTCAGGTACGCCGCGCCGATGAACCCGCCCAGCCACATCCACCAGGGCAGTTGGACCGCGGCGTGCCAGCCCTTCGGCAGGACCTGGCGGGTGAAGAGCAGGTACACGCCCAGCACCGCGCCGCTGAGCAGGCCGCTGACGAACACCGAGAAGATCGGGTTGCCCACCTCCTTGCCCAGCCGGGCGTTGATGGCGGCCTGGAAGGGTTGGAGCGCGCCGGCGACCAGCGCGAGGAAGATGGAAAGGAAGGCCATGGTAAATCTTGTTCGTGCTACGCCCGGGATTGACACTCTAGGTGCATCCAACGTTTGGTCCTTTTTTGTAAGGTAGAGGTAATGACCGATCCCTTACCCGCCGCGTGGTTCCGCCGCACCGACGAATCACCCGACGAAAACTTCTACGCCATGCCGCGTTTCGTAACCCACATCGACGACGGGGCCATCGCGGCCGTCACGGAGCTCTATCGGGAGTATTTCCCGGCGGGCGGCGCCGTGTTGGACCTGATGAGTTCGTGGGTGAGCCACCTGCCGCCGGAGGTCCCGTACCGGCGCGTCGCCGGCCTCGGCATGAACCGCGAGGAACTCGCCGCCAACCCGAGACTGAGTGAGTTCACGGTGCAAAACCTCAACGAGGACACCCGCCTGCCGTACGGCGACGGGGAGTTCGACGCGGCGGGGTTGTGCGTGTCCATCGACTACCTGACCGACCCCATCGCCGTGTTGCGCGAGACGGCGCGGGTGCTGCGGCCGGGCGCGCCGTTCGTCGTGACGTTCTCCAACCGCTGCTTCCCGACCAAGGCCGTCGCCATCTGGCACGCGCTGGAGGACGCGGACCGCTGCGGGGTCGTGGCGGCGTTCTTCCGCGCGGCGGGGGCGGAACTCTGGTCGCGCGCGGAAATCCTGGACCGTTCACCGGGCGGCGGCGACCCGCTCTACGCCGTCGTCTCGCGCCGGCAGGAGCCCTGAAGCACCCTTTCACCCGGCGGCGCGCGTATAGGAAAGTGCAATGGCACAAACCTCTTCCATCAACGCCGCGGCGGGCGGGACGTTTTCCCTCGGCGGCGACCTTTCCGTCAACCGGCTCGGCTACGGCGCGATGCGTCTCACCGGTCAGGGCGTCTGGGGCGAGCCCAAGGACCCCGAGGGCGCCAAGGCGCTCCTGCGCCGCGCGGTCGAACTCGGCATCAACTTCATCGACACCGCCGACTCCTACGGCCCGGCCGTGGGCGAGCCCCTCATCGGCGAGGCGCTCAGTCCGTACGCCGACGGCGTGGTCGTCGCCACCAAGGGCGGGCTGACCCGGCAGGGGCCGAACCGCTGGATGCCCGTCGGCCGTCCCGAGTACCTCGCCCAACAGGTCGAGATGAGCCTGCGCTTTCTCAAGGTCGAGCGCATCGATCTCTACCAGCTCCACCGCATCGACCCGAAGGTGCCCGTCGAGGAAAGTCTCGGCGCACTGGGCCGCTTGCAGAAGCAGGGCAAGATCCGCCACATCGGGCTCTCGGAGGTCAAGGTGGACGAGATCGAGCGCGCGCAGAAGACGGTCAAGATCGTCAGCGTCCAGAACGAGTACAACATCGGCAACCGCAAGAGCGAGGACGTGCTCAAATACTGCGAGCAAAACGGCATCGGCTTCATCCCGTGGTTCCCCGTGGCGGCGGGTGACCTGGCGAAGCCCGGCGGCGTGCTCGATGAGGCCGCCCAGCGCCACGAGGCGACCGTGGCGCAACTGGCGCTGGCGTGGCTCTTGCACCGTTCGCCGGTGATGCTGCCGATCCCGGGGACGAGTTCGGTGGAGCATCTGGAGGAAAACACCGCGGCGGCCGACCTGGAATTGACCGACGAGGAATGGGCCGAGATCGAGGCGGCGGCCACCAAGAAGTAACTTTTTTCTGATGCTCACCGCAGCGACGATCCGGGTGGACAGCAAGGCGGAGCTCTACGGCGAACTTACCGGCCAACTCCGCGCCCTGCTTACCGGCGAACGCGACTGGGTGGCGAACCTTGCCAATGCCGCCGCGCTCGTTTTCGGCACCTTGCCTGACCTGAATTGGGCCGGGTTCTACCTGTGGCGCGGCGGGGAGTTGGTGCTCGGGCCGTTCCAAGGCAAGCCGGCGTGCGTGCGTATTGCCCTCGGGCGCGGGGTGTGCGGCGGGGCGGTGGCGGAGCGGCGTTCGCTGGTGGTGGCGGACGTGCACGCGTTTCCTGGGCACATCGCGTGCGACGCCCTGTCGCGCGCGGAGTTGGTCGTGCCGCTGATGCGTGGAGAAAAAATTTTTGGCGTGCTCGATCTGGAC
>CAXUIU010000520.1:0-1666 GCA_964250955.1 uncultured Chthoniobacterales bacterium
GGTGGAGACCTTATACGTAGAAATCAGCGACGGCTGCAACCACAACGTTCTGCTCGTCGGCGGTCAGTTCGGGGAAGACGGGCAGGGCGAGGGACTCGCGCGCGGCTGCCTCGGCGTGCGGGAAGTCTCCCCGCCGGTAGCCGAGCGGGCGGAAGCACTCCTGTTCGTGGAGGGCGAGGGGGTAGTAGATCGCGTTGCCGATCCCGCGGGCGGTGAGGTGGGCGCGCAGGCGGTCGCGGTCGGCGGCGGGCACGCGGACGACGTACTGGTGGTAGATGTGGTGGTTTTCGACGCGGCCGGCGTAGGGTTCGGCGGGAAGAGTGACCTTTTCCAGGAGGCCGGCGCGGGTGAAGAGTTCGCGGTAGGTCGCTGCCCGCTCGCGCCGGGCGGCCGACCAGGCGGCGAGGTGCGGCAGCTTGACCGAGAGCACGGCGGCCTGGAGCGCGTCGAGGCGGAAGTTGCCGCCCACGAAGTCATGGAAATACTGCTGCGTCATGCCGTGCATTCGGGTGGCGCGCAACCGGGGCAGCCACGCGGTGTCGCGCGCGGTTGCCAGACCGCCGTCGCCGAACGCGCCGAGATTTTTTGACGGGAAGAAACTGAACCAGCCCATCTCCCCAGCCGTGCCTGCTTGCACGACACTACCGTCGGCCAATGGACACTGCGCGCCAATGGCTTGCGAGGCGTCTTCGAGGACCGGCAGACCGTGTTCGCGGCCGAGGCGAAGAATCGGTTGAAGGTCCGCGCACAGGCCGAAGAGATGCACGGGGATGATGGCGCACAGGCGTTCGCCGGTGGGCGCGCGCAGGGTGCCTGATCCGTCGCGGCGGGCGACGTCTTCCAGGTAGTGCGCCAGCGCCGTGGGCGAGGCGTTGAACGTCGCCGGGTCGATGTCCACGAACACGGGCCGCGCCCCGACGCGCGACACGCAGCCTGCCGTGGCGAAGAACGTGTACGGCGTCGTCAACACCGCGTCGCCCGGCCCGATGCCCAGCGCCATGAGGACGGCCAACTGCGCGTCCGTGCCGCTGCTCATCCCGACCGCGCCCCCCGCCCCGCAAAACGTTCGCACCGCCTCCTCGAACCGCTCGACGACCGGCCCAAGGATGAAGCCCTGGCTCTCCACGACCTCGCGCATCGCCGCCTCCATGGGTTCGCGGAGCGTGGCGTACTGGCGTTTGAGGTCTAACAACGGGACTTGCATCGGCAGGCGGAAGTTAGGAACGCCCGCCCCGCGCCGCAACTCTCCTTTTGCCTTTTGCCGCCGGTCTTTGCAGGATGGACGCGTGCCCGCGCTCCCGCTCGACGTTCGGCCGATCTATTCGTGCGACCAGGGCATCCGCCTGCGCGGATTGCGGGTCCACCGCCTGCGCCTCAACCGGCACCTGCCCAAGGTCGATCTCATCGCGCGCCATGCCCACGCGCACAGCCAAGTTTTGCTCTACCTGGGCGGGGCGGGGTTCCAGATCATCGCCGGGCAGACGCACGTAATCCGGCGCGGATCGTTGTTCTTCGTGCCGCCACGCGCGGAGCATTCCTTCGTGGACGCCCGCGGCTTCCTCGCCGCCGGACGGCGTGCCGGCGGGCGGCTGCAAACCGCCCGGCGGGACGGTAAAAAACCTCACGCAAAGTCCGCAAAGCCGCAAAGGAAGGGAAAGCAGGTAGG
>CAXUIU010000520.1:1676-2302 GCA_964250955.1 uncultured Chthoniobacterales bacterium
GTTTCTGCCCCTCCCTGTCTTTCCTTTGCGGCTTTGCGGACTTTGCGTGAAACATCTTCTGGCGCTAGCACCCAAAAAAGTCGGTTTTGTGCTAGTCTGAGCGGGTCTTTTCCTCACGCGGGCAGCGGCGCGATTGCCAGGCCTTGTGCCGTGAGGCGTTCGGCAACGAAGGCCGGCGCGTCGAAATCATCCGGGGCGATATTTCTAAGGCCGAAGATCGTAAGCGGATATCGGCTTCGTGGAGGGGGAGTTCGCCCGGCTGGATTTGTTGGTCAACAACACCGGCGTCGCCCCGGACGTGCGCACGGACATCCTCGAAGCGAGCGAGGCGAGTTTCGACCGGCTGATCGGCGTCAACTTGAAGGATCCCTACTTCCTGACCCAGCGCGCCGCTTGAAAAACGCCGCGTGCGGTCGTCAGCGTGACGAGCATCTCGGCGTTCACAGCGAGCACCAACCGCGGCGATTACTGCGTCGCCAAGGCCGGGTTCACGCTGATGACGAAGCTCTTCGCCGAAGGCCTGACGCCCATCAACTGCTGGGGGCAACCCTCCGACGTGGGCCGGGCGGTCGCCGCGATTGCCATGGGACATTTCCCGTACAGCACTGAGCAGGTCTTCGAGGTGG
>CAXUIU010000521.1:0-2289 GCA_964250955.1 uncultured Chthoniobacterales bacterium
GTCCACTCGGCGATGCGCGCCGCGACCTCGCCGCCGTCGCGCGCCACCGCGAACACCCGCGCGCCCAGTTCCATGAACTCCTCGGCCACCGCCCGGCCGATCCCCCGGGTCGCCCCGGTGACGAGCGCGTTCTTGCCTACCAGCGACCAGCGACCTTGTCCGTGCATGCGGCCAGCCTACACGTGGCCATGCGATTCCATATCAAGATTCGTTACCACTTCACTCCTCATGGAACCTCTCAGCCGTCGTGATCTTCTGAAGCAAACTATCGCCGCCAGCGGCGCGATGATCCTCGCCGCCAACACCGCCCGCGCCCAGGAAGGCGGCGGAGGCACCAACGACCTGAAGCCCAAGGCGGACGGCCGCAAGGTTCCCTCTCTGGGGCCGCACGATCCGCGCATGGACACCCTGACCATGGACGCCGTCGAGCCGCCGACGACCGACAAGGGCAACGTCGATCCTTTCTGGTACAGCTTCGCCCTCTCGCACAAGAAGGTCTCCGAGGCCGGCTGGGCGCGCCAGGTCACCATCAAGGACCTCGCTATCGCCAAGGACCTCGCCGGCGTGGACATGCGCCTCAAGCCCTACGGCTGCCGCGAACTCCACTGGCACGAGACGGGCGAGTGGGCTTACATGACCGCCGGCAAGGCGCGCGTGACCTGCATCGACTTCGACGGGCGCGGCTTCGTCGATGACATCGAGGAAGGCGACCTGTGGTTCTTCCCCGGTGGCGTCCCACATTCCATCCAAGCCCACCCGGACAACGACGGTTGCGAGTTCCTTCTGGTCTTCGCCGACGGCAAGTTCTCCGAGTACGAGACGTTCCTGATCTCCGAATGGGTGGCGCGCACGCCCAAGGACATCATCGCCAAGAGCCTCAACGTGCCCGTCGAGTCGCTCAAAGACCTGCCCAAGAAGGAGCAGTTCATCTTTTATGCCGCGCCCTTCGCGGACCTGGAAACCGAGCGCAAGCAGGTGGCCGACACGATCGGCTACTCCAAGCGTGACTTCACCTACCATCTCAAGAACGTGAAACCCGACCACGAGAACAAGAACGGCAGCGTCATCCTGGTGGATTCGGGCAAGTTCAAGGTGAGCACGGACGTAGCCTCGGCCATCGTGACGGTCAAGCCGGGCGGCATCCGCGAGATGCACTGGCACCCGAACGCCGACGAGTGGAATTATTGGGTCAAGGGTCAGGGCCGGCTGCAATGCTTCGCCGCCAGTGACCGCTCCCGCACGCTGGACTTCCGCGCAGGCGACGTGGGCTACGTGCCGAGCAACCAAGGCCATTATATCGAGAACACCGGCACGGAAGACCTCGTGTTCATCGAGTGCTTCAAGTCGGACTACTACAGCGACATGGCCCTGGCGCAGTGGGTCAGCCACACACCGAAAGCGCTCGTGATGTCGCACCTGAAGATCGACGAGCCAACCTACAACGCCATCACCAAGGAAAAGAATGTCATAATGCCCGCGACGTAGGCGGCAAAAGGAGGATGGAAGGCGTTGCGCGGGGCGCGCTGGACCTTGTAAAAGGGTCGGCGATGCGCCCCCTCTCCTTTGTTTTGCGGCTAGTGACCGCGTGCGCGGTGCTCCCCGTGGCCGCGCACGCGCAACAATCCCTGCCTCCCGTCGATCCCGCCGCTGTCCTCGCCACGCTCAAGGACCTCAAGGCCAAGCAGACGCAGTCCGTCGCTCGGGAAAAAGGCCAGGTGCTCGACGCGATCCACGCCGCGGCGGCCGACCCCGCCAAAGCGTACGAACAGGCGTACCTCGCCGTGGAGGTCCAGGGCCGGGGCGGCAACGAGGGCACCAAGATGATGGATTGGCGCAAGCAGAACGCCGACCTCCTGCGTGACCGCAACTTCCTCGTCGCCCTGCGCCTGGAGTTGATCTACCTCGGCCTGACGTGGCAGCGGCACATGGGCGCCAGGACGCGCGACCTGCTCCCGGCGTTGTACGATTACACCACCCAGGTCACGAACGCCGCCGACGGCTTGGCGTCGCTGAAGCTCTCGGACCGCTCGATCGACGACAGCCTCTTCGCCAAGTACTTCCAGGTCGGCCCGTACATCGCGGGCGTGCCCGACTGGGAGACCAGGGAGTTCAACGTGGACGGTATCTTCGAGAAGACGGTCCTGCCCTCATTGCGCCAGGACAAGGACCCGCGTCTGCTGGCTTGTTGGGACAACCGGGTGCAGAACGAGGCGGGACGCGTCGACCAGCGGAACGGGTTAGCGGTCAACCGGTTCAACAACGTGCGCCGGCCGACGCTGTTGTGGAACC
>CAXUIU010000522.1:0-2274 GCA_964250955.1 uncultured Chthoniobacterales bacterium
ATCGTTCCGGCACCGCTCAACCGGCAGGGGCCAATTCCATCTTGTCAGGCTGGACCCTTTTACTATGCTGGGGGCTGTGAGAAGCGTGCCGGGTACGTTGCAGGAGGGAGGGGTTGCTTTCGCATCCACGCGCTGGGACATGGTCCTCCTCGCCGCGCAAAGCCGGGCGCCGGAGGCTGCTCGGGATGCGCTCGCGAGCTTTTGCCAGCTGTACTGGCCGCCGCTCTACACCTTCCTGCGCCGCCGCGGGTATTCGTCCAGCGACGCCCAGGATCTGACGCAGGGGTTCCTGGCCCATCTGCTCGAACAAAACTCCCTGCGCCGTGCCGACCGGCAGCAGGGCCGCCTGCGCACGTTTCTGCTCGGCTCCCTCCAGCATTTTCTCGCCAATGAGGCCGACCGCTCCCGCACGCTCAAGCGCGGTGGCGGCCAGCAGATCGTGTCCATGGACGAGCACCTAGCCGAATCGGAAGCGGCCCTCGCGGCCACCGACCACTTGGGCGATACCCGCTGCTACGACCAGGCTTGGGCCGCCACGCTCGTCGGCCGGGCGTGGGAGCGCTTGCACAAGGCGCTTACCACGGAAGGCCAGGCTCGATGGCTGGAGGAACTCAAGCCTTTTCTTGTCGGCGGGGCCACCGTCCCCCCGCGGCCCCAGGAGGTCGCCAGCCGGCTCAACGTGCCGGTGGATACGGTGCGCAGCGCCCTGCGGCGGTTGCGGACGCGCTACCGGGAATGCCTGCGCGAGGAGGTGGCACTGACCGTCTCGGACCCTGCAGAGATCGAGGAGGAGTCGAACTATCTTTTCCAACTACTCCTGGACTGACATCCGTCGCCGGGAACCACCGCCTTTCCGTTATCATGCTGTCCCGATTGCTTTCTCGTCAAACCCGCCCACGGAGTGAAAACCATCCGGCGTCCCGGTCGGGTGAGACGTGCGCCAAATGCCACCGACCTGGCAGCCAGCGCGGCAGTCAAGGCGAGTGTCTGCGCTGCCTGGTCAGTTTTGCCCTGCTGGCGGAAGAGGACCCGTGGCTGGATTTTCCGTCGGAGGAAGAGCCGCCGCCCGCCAAGACGCGTTACGGGCACTTCGAGTTGGTGGTTGGCATGGATGGGTTACCGGTGGAACTTGGCTCGGGGGCCACCGCCACGACCTACCGGGCGCGCGACACCGTGCTCGAAACCACCGTGGCCTTGAAGGTCATCGACCGTACCGTGGCCGGGAACCCGACCGCGCGGGCGCGTTTCCTGCGCGAGGCGCGCGTGGCGGCCGGCCTCTCCCATCCCAACGTCGCGGCGGTGTCCTTCTACGGTGAACAGGAAGGGGAGTGCTTTTACGCCATGGAGTTGATCGAGGGCGAAACGCTCCAGGCCCGGTTGCGGCGGGAGGGGCCCTTCAGCGTGGCGGCCGCCCTCGACCTCGGGTTGCAGATCGCCGGTGCCCTGGAGGCGGCGGAAGCCTGCGGGGTGGTGCACCGCGACCTCAAGCCGTCCAACCTCATGATCGTCGCCCAGCCGGGCGCGGCGGACCTGGTCAAGGTCATCGACTGGGGCTTGGCCAAGGCGGTGAGCGCCGGGCCGTTTCTCGGGGCCGATCACACCCGCGATGGGTTCGTGGGCACGCCGGCCTACGCAAGCCCGGAGCAATTCGCGCGGGCGGGGGACCGGCGCATCGACACGTCTTCGGACATTTACTCGCTCGGGATCACCCTGTGGTATCTGCTTTGCGGCCGGACCCCTTTCGCGGGCGACAATCTGGACGAAATCCATGCGCAGCAGACCGGCCGGCCTCTGCCGGTGGGACAACTGACCGCGGCCGGGGTGCCCAAGCCGATGGTTGAGCTGCTGCAAGCCATGCTCACCGTCCACCCCTGCGAGCGGTTGCAGTCGGCGCGCGAACTCATCGGAGCGTTGACCCGCTGCCGCCAGCAACTGGTCGCGCGCCGCCCGGCTCGCCGCCTCGCCGGAGCCGCGGTGGCGGCGGGGCTGCTGTGCGGGCTGTTCGCCCACGCCCGGACTGTTCCTTCGTCCGTCCCACCGGCGCGCCCGCCGCTCCCGGCACGCACCGTCTCCCTGGCGGTGCTGCCCTTCGAGGGACTGGACGCGGTGGACCTCCTGCTCGCCAAAGGGGTATGCCAGCGGATCACTGACAAGCTGGCGCGCGTCGCCGCGTTGAGGCTGGTCAGTCCCGTAAACGCGACGGCGCTAAGCTCCTGGCCGGAAGACCGGACCCGCCTCGGCGAGGAACTCGGGGTCGATTATCTCCTTAGAGGC
>CAXUIU010000523.1:0-2251 GCA_964250955.1 uncultured Chthoniobacterales bacterium
CGATTCACAAACGATGTGAGAACCCTGCGGCGAAAGTCGCAGGGCTTTTCATTTAGGTAAGGTTGTCTTCCCCCGAGACAACCCTACCTTGGACGAACGGCCACCAGCGTGACTTGTTCAGAGTTCGCGGCCGCCTTCCTGCTCGCAGATTTCCATCGCGGCGTCGCCGTCGATCACCAGGCCGTTGACGAACCCTGCCCGCAAGATGCCGCGCGCCGCCCGTACCTTCGTGCGCCCGCCGCACAGGAGCACCACGTCCCGGCCACGCATGTGCTCCATGTTCAACGCCAGTGACCGGTTGTTCAAATCAGAATCCACCGACTGACCGTCCTCGTCGAAGAACCTCCCCATCGCGTCGCCCACCGCGCCGGCGCGGTGGAGTTCCTTGAGTTCGCGCGCGGAGAGGAAGCCGTTCTTGAACAGGAACCCGTTCTGGTCGCACTCGCCCATGCTCATGAAAAAGAAGTCCGCGCGCGCCGCCAGCCCGAGCGCCTCCTGCACGCTGCGCTGCGCCATGAGCACGTCGCGGTCGGCGACGCTGTTGGCGATGTAAGGCACGGGCAGGAAGTGGCCCTCGCCGCCGGTCTTCTCGGCCGCGCGGTGGACCACGTCGAAGAGGTTGGCGGCGGAGTTCATCGTCAGCGAGCCCATCGTGGACACGAAGATCGCGCCGGGTTTGCGCACGCCGGAGAGCTGGTCGATCATCGACGCCGTCGTGCGGCCCCAGGCTAACCCGATGACGGGTCGCTCGTTGACCAAGAGACGCTCCCGCAGGTAGCGCGCGGCCGTCATGCCGACGGCACGGCGGGCGAGTTCGCTCTCGACCTCGTCCATCCCGGGCGACCGCGCGGCGGCGTGGCGCCCTGGCCGGGGCGAGGCGGTCAGCGTGGAGAGCGGCGGCGTCACGCGGCAGAACGACAGGTGGAAGCGTTGGCGCAAACGTTCTTCTACTTCCACCATCGTGCTCAGGCGATGCTCGATGGAAATTTTGACGATGCCCGTCTCGCGCGCCTCCGCGAGCAGGCGGGCGGCCTTGACGCGCGAGATGCCCAGCACGCGCGCCGTCTTCTCCTGTGTGTGGCCGGCGACGTAGTACAGCCACGCCGCGCGCACGAGGTCGTCGGGTTCACTGCCGCCGACCGGGATACCGGCCGTCCGGGCGGCGTCGGCAGCCTTGGGGCGTTCGGCGAGTTTGCGGCTCATGGTTCGTCGGGTCGGGCGAGCGGCCAATGGGCCGAGGAATACCAGACCGGCGGGCGCGTGGGAAGCCGTCTTCGCGCCCGCGCGCACGTTTTCAGGTGCTCGAGCGCGTGCGCAGCTTGTCCACCGTGACGGCCACGACGATCACCAATCCTTTGACCACCAGTTGCCAGAAGAAGGAGACGTTCATCAGCGTCAGCCCGTTGTTGAGCGTGGCGATGACCAGGGCGCCCAGGAGCGTGCCGCTGATCGTGCCCACGCCGCCCGTGAAGCTCGTGCCGCCGAGGATGACGGCTGCGATGGCGTCGAGTTCGTAGCCTTCGCCGAGCTTGCCGTTGGCGCTGTAGAGCCGGCTGGAAGTCATCACGCCCGCCACGCCGGCCAACAGGCCGCTGACGGCGTAGACGAACATCAGGATGCGCTTGACCCGGATGCCGGTCAGGCGCGCGGCCAAGGCGTTGCCGCCGACCGCGTAGATGTGGACGCCCAGGACCGTGCGCCGCAAGAGGAAGCCGCTGGCGAGGATCGTTACCAGCGCGATGATGACCAGCCACGGGATCGGGCCGAGGTGGCCGTTGCCGACCCACGCGAAGCCGATGTCGTTGTTGATGATGGTCGTGCCGTTGGCGAGTAAGTAGGCCGCGCCGCGCAGAGCCGTGTACGTGCCCAGCGTCACGATGAACGGCGGCAGGCCCACATAAGCGACGGTCGCGCCGGTGAGCAGACCAAGGATTAACCCAGCCAGCAGCGCCGCCGGCACCGCCGCCCACGCGAGCGACGAAACGGAACACAGCAGGGCGACAACGGCCGTCACCCCCAGGATCGAGCCGACGGCGAGGTCGATGCCGCCGGTCAGGATCACGAACGTCATCCCGGCGGCGAGCACGGTGTTGATCGACGCCTGACGGGCGACGTTGATCAGGTTGTTGGAGGTCAGGAAGTTCGGCGTGAGGAAGGAGAACAGGATGCCGATGAGGACGAGCACCGGCAGGATGCCGACGGCCTGCAAGAGGCTGCTTGCCCCGGCGGAAGCCTTGGCGCGGGCGAGGAC
>CAXUIU010000524.1:0-2230 GCA_964250955.1 uncultured Chthoniobacterales bacterium
GTCACGCTCAAAGCCATGACCCCGTACAGGCCCACCGTGGCCAGCCCCAGCGCCACCGCCGCGAACACGCCCAGGAGCACCATCGTCAGCCGTTGCGGCGCCAGGCTTGACGCCACGCTGTCCTTCATCGTCGCGACCCCCGCCACGGGCACTTCCGGGTCCAGGCTTTGCACGATGTTCCGCACGGGCTCCACGAAGCGCAACGGATCGCCGCCCGCCACCCGCACCACGATCTGCACGTCCCCCGCGCGACTCTGGAAGGAGCAGAAATACATCCCGCCGAGCGTGCGCAGCGAATGGGTCGAGTCCGGCGCATCCAGACGGATGTGGGGCACGACCCCAACGATCACGCAGGGCGGCGGGTCTTTGTCGAGGCTCTGGTTATCGTCGAGGTGCTCGCCGACGGGATCGCGGCCCGGGAAAAACTGCCTGGCGGCGTATTCGTCGATGACCACCGCCTTCGGCTGGCCGGGACGGTCACTGGCGTTAAAGTCGCGCCCGCGCAGGATCGGCATGCCCATCGTCTGGAAAAACCCGGGCGACACGCGGTTGACGTTGATCTCGGGCTCCTCGCCGGGCCGGTCGGGCGGCGTGCCGGTCACATGGACGCTCGTCGCCCACCACGAGCCCGAGAAGGGCGGGACGGCATTGATCGCCGCCGCGCTCACGCCGGGCAGGGCGCGCACCTGATCCAGCAGGCGGGCATAAAGCCCGTTGGTTTTATCCAGCTGCTCTTCCGGGTAGCGGGCGTCCGGCAGCGAGACCGTCATCGTCAGCACCCCGTCGGACCGGAAGCCCAGGGGTTCGTTCTGCAAACGGCCAAAAGCCCGCAACGTCAACCCCGCGCCGGCCAGCAGCACCACGGCGAGGGCTACCTGTGCGACGATCAGACCCGCCTGCGCCCGCCCCTGGGCGCTGCCGCCGCTGGCACCGCGGGCGCTGTTTTCGTGGAGCGCCCTCGCCATCACCCGCGCGCCGGACAGCCGCCATGCGGGCCACACGCCGGCCAGCAGCCCCGTCACAACGGCCACGACCGCGCTGACGGCCAGCGTGGGGGAGTCGAGTTGCGCTTCCTTGAAGCGCGCCATGCTCGCCGGGGCCAGCGCCACGATGGCCGCCGTGCCCCACATCGCCAGCAGGACGCCCGCCAGCCCGCCGAACACGCCCAGGAGCGTGCTCTCGGTCAACAACTGACGCACGAGCTGCCAGCGACTTGCGCCCAGCGCCGCACGCACGGCGAGTTCCTTCGCCCGGCCGGCGGCGCGGGCGAGTTGGAGGTTGGCGACGTTGGCGCAGGCGATGAGCAGCACGCACGCCACCGCGCCGAAGAGCAGGTAGAGGCTGCGGCGATACTCGCCCACGGAACGTTCGAGCAGGGGGATGGCGACGATCCGCCAGCCGGTGTTGGACTCCGGGTAGCGGCGCTCCAGTTCGGCCTCGATGCCGGTGAGGTCGGCCCGGGCCTGGGCGAGCGTGACACCGTCACGCAGGCGGCCGGTCACTTGGAGGCCGATGTGGTTGCCACGTTCCAAGGCACCCGGGTCCTTGCGCAGGTCGCCGAGGGTGATGTACACGTCCGGCGAGCGGGCGTTGTCGAAGCGCGCGGGCAGGACGCCGATGATCTCGTAGGACGTGCCTTCCACGTTCAGGCCCTGTCCGACGACCGCCGGGTTGGCCGCAAAGCGCCGCCGCCAGAGGGCGTCGCTGATGAGAGCGGCCTTCGGTCCGCCGGGGATGTCCTCCCCTTCGGAGAAGTTGCGCCCGCGCGCCGGCACTACGCCGAGCACCGGCAGGTAGTTGGCCGACACCTTCAGGCCGAGCACCCGCTCCGGCGCGGCCCCGCCGCCGAGCGGACCGTAGGACAGGTCGAGGTTTTCCCGCCGGGCGACCGCCAGGTCGGTGAAGCTTTTCTGCGCCGCGCGCCAGTCGAGATAGTTGGGCAGGGAAGTCGCCGCGTTGGGCATGTTGGCCGTGCCCTCGTAAATCGCCACCAGCCGCTCGCTCTGCGGGTAGGGCAAGGGGCGCAGTAGCACGGCGTTGATGACGCTGAAAACCGCTGTGTTCGCCCCGATGCCAAGGGCCAGCACCAAAACGGCCACCGCCGCGAACCCCGGTGAACGCAGGAGGACGCGAATGGCAAAACGCAAATCGGCAAAGAAGGTAGACATAGATGGAATCAGGTAAATCATTCGGCGCGCAGCGCGGCCATGGGGTCCAGGCGCGTGGCGCG
>CAXUIU010000525.1:0-2223 GCA_964250955.1 uncultured Chthoniobacterales bacterium
AGATCGAGCCGGACAGGAACAGGAGGTTGCCCGACCGGCGGAAGGGCAGGTAGTTGCCCGCGCCGGCGGGTGGCGGGGGCAAGGTGTGGCCGAGGGAATGGAGTTTTTCTTCGAGCGGGCTCATGACGCCTAAACTGACGCCGCCGAACTCGCACGGCAACCGGCGGTTTTCGCTCAGAAGGCGCGTGCGTACTGCGGCGGCACGGTGGCCTTGAGCGTGTCCCCGGCTCCAAGCGCCTGGGCGGCATGCAGCGGCCAGTATGGATCGCGCAACAGTTCGCGCGCGAGCAGCACGAGGTCGGCGCGGCCTTCGCGGATGATGGCGTCGGCCTGCGCGGCCTCGGTGATCATCCCGACGGCGGCCGTGGCGATCCCTGTCTCGCGCCGGATGCGTTCCGAGAGAAACACCTGATAGTCCGGCGCGACGGGGATGCGCGCATGGGGCACGTTGCCGCCGCTCGAACAGTCTACGAGGTCCACACCTTCTTCCTTCAACCGCCGTGCGAGCGCGACCGAGTCGTCCGGCGTCCAGCCACCCTCGGTCCAATCCGTCGCGGAAATCCGCATCGTCAGCGGCAGGCTCTCCGGCCACGCGGCGCGAACGGCGCGGGTGGCTTCCAGGGTGAAGCGGATGCGGTTCTCGAACGAGCCGCCGTATTCGTCGGTCCGCTGGTTGGACAAGGGCGAGAGGAACTCGTGCGCGAGGTAACCGTGCGCGGCGTGAATCTCCAACCACCGGTAGCCGGCTGCCAGCGCGCGCACCGCGGCGGCACGGAACGCTTCGACGATCCCGGCGATTTCCTCACGGGTGAGGGCATGCGGGGTGCGTTCGTGGTCCGGGTCGAACGCCGCCGCGCTCGGGCCGGCCGGCAGCCAGCCGCCGGCATCGTCGGGCACCTGCCCGTGGCCGTCCCAAGGACGGCGGGTGCTCGCCTTGCGACCGGCGTGGGCGAGTTGCACGCCGGAGACCGCGCCGTGTTCGGCGATGAAACGGTTAACGCGTGCGAGGGGTTCGATCTGCGCGTCGTTCCAGAGCCCGGCGTCCTGGGGAGAGATGCGGCCGTCGGGCGTCACGGCCGTTGCCTCGCAGATCACGAGGCCCGCGCCTCCGACCGCGCGCGAGCCGAGATGGACGAGGTGCCAATCGTTCGCCACGCCGTCGTCGCAGGAATACATGCACATCGGCGAGACGCCGATGCGGTTGCGCAGGGTGATATCCTTGAGCCGGTACTCGCTGAAAAGATGGTAAATCATGGAAGTTGTCGTTTGATTCGCGGCACTGCGGCGTTGGGGTTGTGCTTTCTTTTATTTGGCCTCGGCATCGGGCGCGGGGAAGAGCCTGTGCCGATCACCGTGCAGCTCGACTGGAAGCCCGGCGTGCAGTTCGCCGGCCTGCTCGTCGCCCAGGAACGCGGCTGGTACCGGGATGCGGGGCTGGCGGTGACGATCCGCGCGAACGACTTCCGGCGACCGTACGTGGACGTGGTGGCCGAAGACGATGATACCGTCGGCACGTCCGAGGCACGCACGCTTGTCGCCGCGCGGATGGCAGGCCGGCCGATCCGGGCGGTGGCGACGATGTTCCAGGCGTCGCCGGCCGTGTTGATCAGCCTCAAGGGACACGGATGGCGGACCCTCGATGACCTCGCCGGCAGAACGGTCGGCATCCATCGTCCTGAAGACGAGGACACCCTGCGAGCGGTCTTCGGCAGAAGACTATTTATCCCAAGACGGGTCGGATTCGACTTCGAGGAACTGCTCTCCGGCGAGGTGGACGCCGCGCCCGGTTACGTCATGGACGAGCCGTTGCGACTGGCGCAACGCGGCACGGAGGTCAACGTCCTCCCGCTCGCCGAACACGGCTGGACGGACTACGCGCAAGTGCTTTTCGTCAGCGAGGGGTTCCTGGCGAAGAACCCGGCGGCGCTGGAACGTTTTCTCGTCGCCACGTTCCGCGGTTGGCGCGCGGCGCTCGCCGAGCCGGATACTACGGCAGCCAGCATCGGCAAGCAATATCCCGGCGATTTGAACCCGGAGTCGTTGCGTGAGTCCTTGCGCCTGCTTGCGCCGCTGCTCACGCGGGAGTCGCCGCACCTCGGCACGATGAAGGCCGAGACGTGGCGAAGGATCATCGGCTCGCAGCCCGTGAAGGTCGAAGACCTTGTCGATGGGCGGTATCTGCCGACATTAGAAAGAGATTAGAACATCTCTGGGTATGCCGCG
>CAXUIU010000526.1:0-2198 GCA_964250955.1 uncultured Chthoniobacterales bacterium
CTTCCCGCGGCGCGGGCTGCGGCCGCCGCGGGAAGAGGGCAAGCGTTCGTCGGAGTTATTGGCGGAGGGCGGGATCGGGGTGGAGTCTTCGATTTCCATGGAAAGTGTTACGGATTGACGGTGCGCACCTCGATGCGGTCAGGAGAAGCATTGCCGAGGCCGCTCTCGGCCGTTGCTTCCACGTGGCCGGCGGTTTCGCCGAGGGCGGGGAGTTGGGCTTCCTTGCGCCACGCTTCGAGCTGGCGCAGGAGCGTCGCGTCGAGCGCCACGGCGTCGCGGCTGGCGTAGAGGGTGGCGTGGTGACGCGCGTAGAGCGGCATGAACGTCGGCCCGCCCGCGATCTGGGCCACGAGGCCGTCGGTGAGGTTGAGCACCACCTTGCCGCCCACGTTGGGATCGGAATACATCTGCGGGATCGTCGACGTGCCGTAATGCGGGGCCGAGACGAGCCGCCGCCAGTTGTCCACGTTGGGAATGGTGCAGTTGTAGAGCGCGCCGCCGATGCCGACGTAGAGGTTGTCCGCGAGCACGGGCACGTTGATGACCTTGGTCACGCGCCGGGACAGGATCGTGCAGTAGTGGCTGTCGCTGCTGATGTTGAGTTCGCGCGCGGTTTTCTTCTCCTTCGGCGCCTCGTCATCCTTGGCAGGGGAAGATTTTACCGCCGCTTCGAGGGCGTTGCGGGCGCGGGGGTCGAGTTCAGCGTGCAGACCGAGGTCGGCGGGGACAGGGTTGCCGGTGAACAGCAGGTCGCCCCAGATGAGCTTGCCCGGGGTGGGCGCGCGGAAGACGTACTTCGCGTCGTAGCCGAACTTCGGCTCGATGGCGAGCACGTTGCACTCGAAGTTCGGCGTCTTCTCGTCGCGCGCGAGGTAGCCGGCGGCGTGGAGGTCCTCGGCGTCGCGGTCCCAGACGATGACGTTGGCGCGCGGCACGCCGGCCGCCTCCAGGCCGTCCACGATGGCGGCGACCACGGCCTTGTGCGTGCCGCCCGTGGCCCCGCCGGCGGCGGCGATCTTGATGCCGACGACATCCTTGGGCTCGACGAGGCTGCGCCACCCGGCGGCGGCGGATTCCTTGCCGGTGGCGGCGGCGACGAGGCGGTCCACCAGCGTGCGCACGCGGCCGGGGTTGATCTCGAAGTGCGCGGAGATCGCCCCCGAGTCGTGCGCCGAGTACACGAACGAGCGGACCGGCGCTTCCGGGGCCTTCAAGGCCGGGGCGGTGGCGGGCTCGACGGCAGGTGTCTGGCCGGAGGCGCGCGCCGCCGGACCGCCCGCCAACAGCGGCAGACAGAGAGCGCAGAGGAGGGCGGCGTTCACTTTTGCTCGCACCTGGCGTATGTATCCCGGAAGCCGTGACAACTCTAGGGGAAATCTCCACCGCGCCCGTGCGGCACCTGTACGTGCACATCCCGTTCTGCCCGAAGGTGTGTCCGTACTGCTCGTTCTACAAAGAGACGGCCGACCGCAACAAAACCCGGCGTTTCCTCGACGCCGTCCTGCTCGAAGTGGACCAGCAAGCCGCCCTCCTGCCGCCGTTGCGACCGCAGACAATTTTCTTCGGTGGAGGCACGCCCAGCGCCCTCTCGACTCCGCAGTTGGAGTACCTCCTGACCGGTCTGCGCGCCCGGCTCGACCTGAGCGAACTCACCGAGTGGACCCTGGAGATGAACCCGGCGACCGTTTCGCTGGAAAAGGCGACACTCCTGCGTGCGCTCGGGGTCAATCGGATCAGCATGGGCGTACAGTCGTGGGAGCCGGCGCTCCTCGAAGTCCTCGGCCGCGTCCACAGCGCGGAACAGGCGCGGCGTTCGTACGAGATCCTGCGCGCGGCGGGGTTCGAGAACGTGAACCTCGACCTGATCTTCGGCGTACCCGGACAGACGGTCGCACAATGGCAAAGGTCCTTGGCAGAGACGATCTCGCTCGGGCCGGAACACGTCTCGGCCTATAATTTGACGTACGAGGAGGACACGGAGTTTTTCCGGCGGTTCGTGACGGGCGAATACACGCAGGACGCGGACGCGGACGCGGACCTTTTTGAACTGACGGCCGACACTTTGGCGGACGCCGGGTTCGAGCCGTACGAGATTTCCAACTTCGCCCGGCCCGGCCGCGAGTGCGCGCACAACCTCGCGTACTGGCAGGCGGCGGATTACCTCGGGCTGGGGCCAAGCGCGTTTTCGACCGTGGGCG
>CAXUIU010000527.1:0-2191 GCA_964250955.1 uncultured Chthoniobacterales bacterium
CGCCTGCCCGCCCCTCCGACCCTGCCCGCCTTCGCGCAGCCGCGGCGCGGCTTTGATTTCCGCAAGATCGGCACGGCGCGCTGGGACTGGCGCGACTCTTACCATGGATTGCTGACGCTCTCCTGGCCGTGGTTCTGCGCGTGCCTGCTCGGGGCTTACCTCGTGCTCAACGTGGGGTTCGCCGCGCTCTACTACGCGGCGAGCGACAGCGTGGACGGCATGACGGCGGGATCGTTCGCCAGCGCATTTTTCTTCAGCGTGGAGACCCTTGCCACCGTGGGTTACGGGCACATGTACCCGGCGACGGTGTACGGGCACATGGTGGTCACGGTCGAGATCGTCGTCGGCATGTTCGGCACGGCGGTGATGACGGGGCTGATCTTCGTGCGCTTCTCGCGGCCGACGGGGAGATTGGTGTTCAGCCGGGTGCTGGTGCTGGGCACGTACGACGGCCAGCCCGCGCTGATGCTGCGCGTCGCCAACGAACGCCGCCAGGCCATGGTGCGCGCCGAGTTCCGGCTGGCGTGCATCCGCCGCGAGCCGACGCTCGAGGACCCGGCGTTGTTCCGCTTCCGCGACCTGCCGCTGCAGGCCAATCACATGATTTTCTTCCCGGCCGCGGTCACGATCCGCCACCTCATCGACGCAAGCAGCCCGCTCTACGGAGTCACGGCCGAGAGCCTGCGGACGAGCGGCACGCGGTTCATGGCGTCGATTGAGTGCGTGGACAAAACCCTCCAGGCCCCGGTGCAGAACGAGATCCTCTACGAGTGGGACGACGTGCGCTTCGGCGAGCGGTTCGTGGAAATCTACAGCGACGACGAAACCGGGCCGCGGCAGGTGGACTACGGTCGGCTGCACGACACGGAACCTCTGCCGGCGACGGACTGACCGGACGCTTCTTTTGCTTTCCTTGGCGGGCGGACCGGTTTTTAATCGGCGCGCCGGCCATGCGAATCTCGCCCTTCCTCCACGCCCGGCTGCGTTCGTTCACGGGGGTGATCATCGGGCTCTATGTCACGATGCACCTGAGCAACCACGCCCTCGGGTTGATCTCCGTGGACGCCCAGGAGACGGCGCGCCCATACGTGATGGCGTTCTGGCACTCCCTGGTCGGGCAGACCCTCCTGTACGGCAGCCTGACGATCCACGCGGCCTGTGCGTTGATCACCCTGGCGCGGCGGCGCGAATACCACCTGCCGCTCTGGCAATGGGTCCAGCTCGGCTTCGGCCTGGCGATTCCGTACCTGCTGCTGGTCCACATCGTCAATACCCGCGGCACCCGCGTGCTGACGGGCATCGACATCAACTACCCCTACGAGATCGCCAATCTGTGGGTGGATCCGTGGACGCGGGCGCGCCAGGTCGCCCTGGTGGCGCTGGTGTGGGGGCACTTCGTCACGGGGCTGCACTTCTGGCTGCGGGGCAAGGGCTGGTACCGGCGAGCGTTCCTGGCGTTCCAGCTTTTCTACGTGCTGGTGCCGTTGGCGGCGCTGCTCGGGTTCGCGGAGGTGGGCATGACGATGACTGCCCGCGCGCAACAGGATCCGGCGTGGCTCGCGCACATGAAGGCGCTCGGGGTGCCCGCTGACCCGGGGCGTGCGGCGGCGCGCGCGGCGTTGCGCCAGTGGGCGGGTGCGGCGTGGCTCGGGGTGGTGGCCGTGGTGTTCTTGGGGGCGCAGTTCTGGCACTGGCTCGGACGCGGACGGCGCTTCCTCGTGACGTACCCCGAACACCTCCAGGCCGAGGGCGTGCGCGGGATGTCGGTGCTGGAGGTCAGCCGTCACGCGCACCGGCCGCACGTCTCGGTGTGCGGGGGCCGGGCGCGCTGCACGACGTGTCGGGTGCGCGTTGAACAAACCGCCGCCCATCTGCCGGCCCCGAGCAAGCTCGAAGCCGACGCGCTCGCCCGCATCGGCGCGCCGGGCGACCTGCGGCTGGCGTGCCAGTTGCGTCCCGCGGCCGATCTCGCCGTCGACCCGCTCATCCACCCGCGGCTGGCCTTCACCGTCGGCGCGAACGGCGCGGCCCACGGACGGGAGTTCGGCGAGGAACGCCACCTCACCGTGCTCTTCATCGACCTGCGCGGCTCCACTCGGCTAGCGGAGAAGCGAATGCCCTACGACGTGGTCTTCATCCTCAACCACTACTTCGCCACCCTGGCCGACGCCGTGGACGCAGCCGGCGGGCT
>CAXUIU010000528.1:0-2186 GCA_964250955.1 uncultured Chthoniobacterales bacterium
CTCCATGTCCATCCTGGATCGTGAAGCCATCGTTGCCCCGCCCGGTTACAACCGCTGGCTGGTGCCCCCCGCCGCCCTCGCTATCCACCTTGCCATCGGGCAGATCTACGCGTTCAGCGTGTTCAAGCTGCCTCTGACCAAGGTCTTAGGCGTGACCAAGCACATCGACGGGCCGAAGTTTGAAGATTCTTTCTTCGGTGGTCTCCAGTCGGCCTTCGACATGGCGATCACGCGCACACACGATTGGGAACAGTCGCCCATCGCATGGATCTTTAGCATCGCCATCGTCTTCCTCGGATTGTCGGCAGCGATGTTCGGCAAGTGGGTGGAGCGCTCTGGCCCGCGTAAGACGATGATTGCCTCCGGCCTGTGCTTCGGCGGCGGCTTCGCCCTCGGCGCTCTGGGCATCCATCTGCACCAACTCTGGATCATCTATCTTGGCTACGGTGTGGTTGGCGGCATCGGTCTCGGGTTGGGTTACATCGCGCCGGTCTCGACTTTGGTGAAGTGGTTCCCAGACCGACCGGGCATGGCGACGGGCATGGCCATCATGGGCTTCGGCGGCGGCGCGTTCGTCGGCTCGAACCTCGCCACGACGCTCATGGATCATTTCCAGGGTCTCAGCAAAAACGCGGCCGGTGCCATCACCGACATCGGCGTCGCACCGACCTTCCTGGTGATGGGTGGCACCTACCTGCTCTTCGCGCTTTTCGGCGCGTTGATCGCACGCGTGCCAGCGAATGACTGGAAACCGGTGGGCTACGATCCAGCGCACGCTCGCCAAAGCGCGCTCATCACCACTCGCCAGGTCGCCCTCGAACAGGCCTGGCGCACACCGCAGTTCTGGTTCCTGTGGGTCGTGCTGTGCTTCAACGTGACGGCGGGGATCGGCATCCTCGAACAGGCTTCGCCGATGATTCAGGAAATGTTCGCTGGCAAGGTGACAGCGGCGGCGGCAGGCGGCTTCGTCGCGCTGCTGAGTCTTTTCAACATGGCGGGCCGCTTCGTGTGGTCGTCCACGAGCGACTTCATCGGGCGCAAGGGTGTCTACATCATCTATCTGCTCCTTGGCGCGGCGTTGTACTGCCTGATCCCTTACGCTGGAAAGTCCGGCAACGTAGTTTTGTTCGTGGGTGTTACGGCGATTATCATCAGCATGTACGGTGGTGGCTTCGCCACGGTCCCGGCGTACCTGAAGGACCTCTTCGGCACGATGAACGTCGGAGCCATCCACGGCCGACTGCTGACCGCGTGGTCGGTGGCGGGCGTGCTCGGGCCGCTGCTGGTCAACAAAATCCGCGACCGCAAGATCGAGGCCGGTCTCAAGGGCGTGGACGTTTACTCGACGACTATGTACCTCATGGCCGGGTTGCTCATCGTCGGATTGATCTGCAACCTCCTGATCCGCCCGGTGGCAGAACAGTTTTATTACCGTGACGCCGAGGCCAACCCGGTTCCGGGTGTCCCGACCAGCCAAGCGGTCCCTTATTCGCCAAGCGCACGCTGAAACCTTCATCCTACACTTCCTATGGCTCAGGATTCTTCCTCCCCCGCCGGCAGCAGCGTGCTGCAAGCAATCATCTATTGGGCAATCGTCGCCGTTCCGTTGACCTGGGGCGTTTACAAGACGGTGGTCAAGTCGCAGCCGTTGTTCACGAGTGCCAGCGCGGCTGCACCTGCCGTGCCGGCGGCAAGTCCATCGGCCGCGACGCCTGCTCCGTTGGTCACGCCCGCCGCCGCGGATAGTCCGAAGACGTAGTTTGCGTCACGACGAGAGATCGTCGGGGCGGTTCCAGTTCACGAATAAACCTGCCTCGGCCTGCGTGATCGGCCGGGCGGTCACCAGTTCGCTTTCGACCAGCGCGTGGACGAACGGCTGCAAGGCAAATGCTCCTCTGCGTAGACGTTCTGCCGCTGGTTCCGCCGCAAACTTCGGGTACACGGCTGCGAGCGGTTCGAAGAAGTCGTCTGCCCTTTGCGGCACCACGCCCATCGAGTCACTTTCTTGCAACAATCCATACAGGTAGTCAGCAGTCAGCGCGGGTAGGTCCACCGCCAGCACGACCAGCCGCGGCGAGTGCATCCGTCCCAACGCCGCCGCGATGCCTGCGACCGGGCCCCCGCCGAGGAAGTCGTCCGCGAGCCCGGGCAGATCGGAAGGACCCCCCTCGCGCCAGGAGCCGGCG
>CAXUIU010000529.1:0-2178 GCA_964250955.1 uncultured Chthoniobacterales bacterium
AAATAGGATCGTCCCGAAACTGATGCCTCCGCCGGTGGCATTGTCCCTGGCGTGTTGTTTCTGGTACTGCGTTTGCCCATCGCCCTGCTGCTCGCCTTTGGAAGCGGCGATCATGGCTTCGACGCCCGCCGCCAGCCCGCCGTCGAAGTCGCCGGCCTTGAAGCGCGGGTCGATGGTGTCCTCGACGATGTCCTTACATTTGGCGTCCGTCAGCCCGCCCTGGATGCCGCTGCCGGTCTGAATCCAGGTCTTGTGCTTGTCGAGGAAAACGAAGAGAACCGCGCCGTTGTTCTTGTCTTTGTCCCCGACCTGCCAGGAGCGGAAAATGCGCAGGCAGAAATCATCGACGGACGAATCTGTCTGCATCGTCGGGTAAATGGCGACGAGAATTTGGTTAGAGGTCTGCTTTTCGAGGTCTTCCAGTTCGTGGTTGAGCTGGTCGGCCGTCTCGGGTTTGACCGTCAGCGCGTAGTCGTTGAAGTAGCGCGTCGGCTTGGCGGGGATGACTTCTTCCGCCCGGAGTCGGTGGCTCGCCGTGGCGAGGATGAACAAGGCCAGCAGGGCCGCCAGCCATCGGGAAAATCGCCTCGCGTTGCTCATGGCGTCAAGATGCCGCCGGATTGGCGCCTCAATGGGCAGTCGGAGCCGGGGCGGGCGTGTCGAAGGTGCCCGAGCCGATCCGGGGCGCGGTCTGCGCGGCTTCGTCGGCCTTGAACGGCGGCTTTTCCTTCATGCCGACGAGGTTGGCGTAGAGCACGGTGGGGAAGGCGGTGCGCGTCGTGTTGTAGTCTACGGCAGCCCCGTTGAACTTGTTGCGGGCGTCGTTGATGCGGTTTTCCGTGCCTTCGATCTGCGACTGGAGGTCGCGGAAACCCCGGGTGGCGCCGAGTTCCGGGTATTTTTCCACCGTCACGAGCAGGCGGGAAAGCGAGGAGCCGAGCTGGCTCTGCGCGTTTTGGTAGGCGGCGAGCTGGGCGGGGTCGGTCGGCGCGTGGCTGGGGTCGACGGTCACCTTGGTGGCGTTGGCACGGGCGTTGATCACGTCGGTGAGTGTCCCCTTCTCGAAGTTAGCCGCCGCCTGCACGGTGCTGACGAGATTGGGGATCAGGTCGGCGCGGCGCTGGTAGGCGGCCTGCACGTCGGCCCACTTGCCGTCCACGGTGTTGGATTTGGTGTTGAGGCTGTTGTAACCGCCCACACCCACCAGCAACACGATGATGCCCACCAAGAACAGGACTCCCACACAACCGAGCGCGGCCATTTTCTGCATGCGGGCACCCTTCCGGGCAAAGGCCATGCTTTGCAAGTATTTTGTCACCCCGTGGGCGGCGCAATAAACTTGGCGTTCGGCCCGGGCAGTGGCATGATTAGCCGCCGGTCGGGAAGCGCCAGACGCTCCTTGCAAAAGCCGACACAACCCGCGCGTTCCCTCTCCTTTTTGTCCCTTCCCGAGATGAACTCCACTCCTCCCGTTCAGGACCCCGTCGCGGTGCCCGCCGCGGCCGTGGCCGCCAAGCGCGCGGGCAACCAAGCGTTGGCGGTAATCGCGGTGTTCAAACTGGCCAAGGCGATCCTGTTCTTCGCGGTCGCCTTCGGCCTGCTGCGCATCGTCCACAAGGACACCGAGGTGGAGCTGCGCAAGTTCGTGCACGTTTTCCGTATCGACAGCGAGCGGGGGATCGTCAAGGATCTGCTGGTCCGGGCCGGCGCGATCACCCCCGGCCAGAAGAAGGTCGGTGGCATCCTGGCAGCGGTATCGGGCTGCATGTTCTGCATCGAGGGCGTCGGACTGCTCCTACGCAAGAAGTGGGCGGAGTACTTCACGGTGATCCTGACCTCGGGGGGCATCCCCATCGAGTTGTACGAGATTTTCCACCGTGGCGCGCACGCGGCGAATTCGGAGGTCATCAAGCTCGTGCCCGAGGAGCAGCGGGCGTCGTTCGTCTTCGACAAGACCATGCTGCTCAAAATTGGTGCGCTCCTGCTGAATTGTCTCATCGTGTGGTTCCTCGTGTCGCACCTGCGGCGCACCCACCAGACCGAGAAGGCCCTCGCCGCCCAGGCCGGCGCGCGGTCGTGAAAGCCAGAAGACCCGCCGCCCCGGACGCAGGCGAACTCTCCGCTGCGCTGTTGTCCACCCTGCGCCGGGCGGGGGCAGGCGGTCTCGCTGCCGCCGGC
>CAXUIU010000530.1:0-2144 GCA_964250955.1 uncultured Chthoniobacterales bacterium
CCGAACCGCTGCCCCCGCCCGCCGACTTGGCGATGGCGGCCACGGCCACCCGCCTTGCCGACGACCCGCGCAACCCCTCGCTCGCCGCGGCCGTCATCGGTGCGATGGTCAATCCCAACGACCGCGCGGCGCAACGCGGCAACCTGCGCGAGACGGTCGATTTTTTCCGCCGTCTCGGCCGCTACGTCCGGCCGTACAAGGGCCTCCTCATCGGGGCCGAACTCGCCGGCCTGGCCTTCGCGCTCTGCAACGCTTCGCTGCCGCTGCTGACCAAGACCGTCCTGGACCACGCCACCGGTTCGCACACCGCTTTGTCCGGCCAGGGGAAGCTGCCGTTCGGCAACGGGATCGCGCAAGTTTTCCAACGCATGACCGAGGGCACCTACGGCATCGTGATCGTCTGCGCGGCGATCCCGACGATGATGCTGCTGCGCGGCCTCTTTGATTTCTTGAACAACTACCTGTCGGCCTGGGTGAGCCTGCGGGTGCTGGCGGACATGCGCAGGAAAGTGTTCGCGCACATCACCTCGCAGTCGCTCGGGTTCTTCGCGCAGAGCCAGTCCGGCCACCTCATCAGCCGCGTGGCCAACGACACGCGCATCGCGCAGACCGCGCTGTCCTTCATCAGCACGGACCTCATCAAGCAGCCGGTCTGCGTCGTCGGCGGGGTCTGTGCGCTGCTGGCGTTGGACTGGAAGTTCACCCTCATGTCACTGGTCCTTTTCCCGGTGTGCATCTTGCCCGTGGCGTACTACGGCAAGCGCATCCGCAAGAGCGGCCAGAAAGAGGAAGAACAGGTCGGTGCGATCACCGTCATCTTACAGGAAACCTTCGCGGGCATCCGGGTCATCAAATCTTTCGCGCGTGAGGACTACCAGGTGGAACAATTTGAGCGGGAGAACGACGAACAGTTCCGGGCGGGCCTGAACGTGCGCCGGGCGATGGAGGCCGTCAGCCCGATGGTGGAGGTCGTCGCGGCGATGGGCGTCGGGCTGGCGCTCTTCTACCTGCACTACACGGGCAGCGGATTGAGTTCGTTTTTCGGGTTGGCGATGGGACTTTTTTTCCTGTACGCGCCGGTCAAGCAGATGAGCCGGATGCACATGCAGATCCAGAAGTGCCGCGCGGCGACGACGAACATCTTTTCCCTGCTCGACTTGCAGCCTACTGTGCAGGACGCGCCCGACGCGAAAGTGCTGACCCGCCCCCGCGGAGAGGTAGAATTCCGCGATGTTAGTTTTCGCTACGAAGGCGCGGGCGTGCGGGCGCTGAACCACTTCGATCTGCACATCGCGCCCGGACAGACGGTGGCGCTGGTCGGGGCGAGTGGCGCGGGCAAGAGCACGGTGCTGGCGCTGTTGCAACGCTTCTATGACCCGGCGGCGGGTAGCGTCACGGTGGACGGCCAGGACGTGCGCGGGCTGACGCAGCGTTCCTTGCGCGACGAGGTCGGCGTGGTCACGCAGGACACGTTCCTTTTCCACGACACGGTTTACGAGAACATCCGTTACGGCCGGCTCGACGCCACGGAGGCCGAGATCCACGAGGCGGCGCGGCAGGCGTACATCCACGATTTTATCATGACGCTGCCGCAGGGCTACCAGACCCGGGTCGGGGACAAGGGCGCGCGGCTCTCCGGCGGCCAGCAGCAGCGGCTCGCCATCGCGCGGGCGCTGCTCAAGAACGCTCCGATCTTGTTGTTGGACGAAGCCACGAGTGCGCTCGACAGCGAGAGCGAACGCATGATCCAGACCGCGCTGGAAACGCTCTCCAAGGGCAAGACGGTCATCGCCATCGCGCACCGCCTCTCGACGATCCTGAAGGCGGACGCTATCGTCGTCATGGATGCCGGCCGCATCCACGAACAGGGCACGCACGCGTCTCTGTACGAACAAGGCGGGATGTACCGGCGCTTGTACGATTTGCAGTTCGACCACGAGACCCATTTGCAGGAAGCGGCGGCGGCGAGTTCGTGATGCTTTCAACGCGGGTGAATCTGCCCTTCAAGACAAACTTCCGTCCGACATCGAGTCAGGTCGATGGCGTACTTCCGAGCCTTTTGCCTGGATCATCGCCGCATTAGACGCCCCCCTGGGGTTTTTTTTTTATCCCAAGTGGGGGCTTATGTCGTTTTTGTTGACAAA
>CAXUIU010000531.1:0-2144 GCA_964250955.1 uncultured Chthoniobacterales bacterium
GTTCAAAGGGAAGGGTTCGCCTGCTGCAAAACGCACGAACCGTGCCTCAAAAAAGCCCGGAAAGAAAGCGCCGCCCCGCAAAAAACGTTGCAAGCGTCCGCCTCGCCCGTATGTTGCCGCCGCACCTTTTTCTATGGCGGACCTAGCGAACAAATACACCGAGAACATCACCGGCGAGTTCTACGTGGACGACCAGTGCATCGACTGCGATCTCTGCCGCGAGACGGCCCCGGCGAATTTTACCCGCAACGACGACGGCGGTCACTCCTACGTCTACAAGCAGCCCGAGACCGACGAGGAAAAAACGCTCTGCAAGGAAGCGATGGAAGGCTGCCCGGTCGAGGCCATCGGCAGCGACGGCCAGTAGGCGGACGCTCTTTTTCGTTGAGGCGGTCGCGTCGGCACCTTCCCGTGCATGGCCCGCCAACTCTCTGACGCCGAACGCCGGCGGCAGGTTATCGCCGAGTTTCGCGGCTACCGCGAGCCGCGCCCGCTGATGGAGCGTGTCCAGGCAGTCGGCGCAGTCGTGACCAAGGCGATGCTCGGTCTCGGCCTGGGCGAGCGCGTCCGTGAGGCCGAGGTGCTCCAGGCGTGGAAGGAGATCGCGGGGGAGTTCCTGGCGACCCATTCCCAGCCCAACCGGCTGCGCGACGGCGTGCTCTACGTGCGGGTGCTCCAGCCCTCGATCCACTACGAACTCGAACAGATGCGCCGGCCGATCCTCGAAAAACTGAAGGCCCGCTTCGGGGCGCGCACGGTGCGTGAGATTCGCTTTCGCGCCGGATGAAGGGCGACGAGATCCAGGTCGCCGGCCTCGCGTTGAACGTCCGCATCGGTGTGACGGAACGCGAGCGCGAGCAGCCGCAACGTGTCACCGTTTTTCTCACCTTGCGGTCGGCGAACGGGTTCGCCGGGTTGCGCGACCGGGTCGAGCAGACCATCAACTATTCGACGGTGTGCGCCGCCATCCGCAAGATGGCGGCCGACTCGCCCCCGCGCCAGCTCATCGAGACGCTCGCGGAGGACATCGCCACGCTGGTGCTCGCGTGTTTTTCGGTTTGCGCCGAGGTGGACGTGGAGTTGCGCAAGTACGTCCTGCCCGATACAGATTACGTGGCCGTTCGCCTGACTCGCCACCGTTGATCCCATGAAACCCGCGTCAAAAAAGAAAACCGCTCGCGCGCCGAAGAAAGCCGCCCCTGTCGCTGCCCGGCGTGAACCCACCCGGCTGATGATCGCCGCCAGCGAGAACGACGCCGACATGCTCTACGCGACGCGCTTCTACGTGCCGGACGCCTTCATTTACCTGGCGCACGGGGGGCGTTCGACGGCGCTGCTGAGCGACCTGGAAGTGGACCGCGGACGCAAGCAGGCCAAAGTGGACGAGGTTCTGAGCCTGACGGAGTTCATCAAAGAGAACAAAAAGGTCCTCGGCGCGAAGCCGGGTCTGGCCAAAGTAGCCGCGCACTTCCTGCGCACCCGGAAGGTCCGCCGCGCG
Organism: uncultured Chthoniobacterales bacterium; assembly: GCA_964250955.1. Taxonomy (GTDB): domain Bacteria; phylum Verrucomicrobiota; class Verrucomicrobiia; order Chthoniobacterales; family SZAS-18; genus CAHJWO01. The sequence goes on from CAXUIU010000531.1 coordinate 1,499, forward strand.
CAGGTGCCGGACTCCTTCCCGCTGAGCATGGGCGCGGAAATGGCCAAGCGCGGCGTGTCCGTCGTGCCGGCGAAGGGGCAGTTCTGGCCTGCGCGCCTGCACAAGACGGCGGAGGAAATCAACCATTTGCGGCAGGCGCTTGCCATCACCGCCGCCGGCATGGCGCGGGGCATCGAGGTGCTCGCGGCGTCCAAGGCCGCGGGCGGCAAGAAAGCTGCGCCCGGCACTGAACTCACCTGGGGCGGAAGCGTTCTCACCAGCGAACGCCTGCGCGCCGAGATCGAGTCGGCCATCCTCTACGCGGGCGGCGTGCCGGCCAACACCATCGTCGCCGGCGGCGAACAGGCCTGTGACCCGCACGACCGCGGCAGCGGACCGCTCCGCGCCGGCGAACTCATCATCCTCGACATCTTCCCGCGCGACGCCCGCACCGGCTACTACGGCGACATGACGCGCACGGTCGTCAAAGGCCGTGCGAGCGACGCCCAGCGCGACCTCTGGCTCACCGTCCAGGAAGGCCAGCGTGCGACCATCGAGGCCACCCGCGCCGGCGCGGACGGCAAGGCGATCCACGAGCGCACCAAGAAATTCTTCAAGGCGCGCGGCTATCCGACCGAAACGCGCGCCGGCCGGCACGGCGGTGTCT
>CAXUIU010000532.1:0-2135 GCA_964250955.1 uncultured Chthoniobacterales bacterium
CCACGCCCTACTTCCTAGACGTTTGCGCGCTGCCGACGCTCGCGCCCATCCACGCGCCGACCGTCGAACGCTGGGGCGACGCCTGGACCCGGCCCGAACACCTCGTCGGCAATGGCGCGTACGTCCTCGCCGCGTGGCGTCTCAACGACAAAATCCGCTTCCGCAAGAATCCCCACTACTGGGACCGGGAGCGTGTCCACCTTGAAACCGTGGATATGCTGCCCATCTCCCACGCCAACGTCGCGCTGAACTTCTTTGCCAGCGGCCTGTGCGACCTCATCCTCGACAAGGGCCTCACGCCGCCCGCGCTCATCGGCGACCTGCGCACGAAGCCTTACTTTCACGCGGCCCCGTTTCTGGGGAGTTACTTCCTGCGGTTCAACTGTACCCGCCGGCCCTTTGACGACGCGCGCGTGCGGCAGGCGTTTTCCCTCGTCATCGACAAAGAACTGCTCGTGCAGAAGATCACCAAGGCGGGCGAGCGCGCCGCGCATTCTTTCGTGCCGCCGGGCACCGCCGGCTACGAACCGCCTGCCCCTGGCCTCCCCTATGACCCGGAACGTGCCCGCGCGCTGCTCGCGGCGGCGGGATACCCGGATGGCAAGGGGTTCCCGCCAGTGGCGTACCTCTACAACGAGGGCGAGCAGAACCAGTACATCGGCGTGGAACTCAAGAGCATGTTCGAGCGCGAACTCGGCGTTTCCATGACGCTGAGCCCCCACGAGAACAAGGTGTACAGTTCCATGATGAAGCGGCTCGACTACGATTTCGGCCGCAGCGTGTGGGTAGGCGACTACCCGGACCCGAATACGTTCCTGGAAATGTGGCAGACCGGCAGCGGCAACAACCGCACGGGCTGGTCCGACCCGCGCTACGACGACCTCCTCGCCCAAGCCGCGCGCGAAACTGACCGCGCGCGGCGCTTCGACCTGTTCCGGCAGGCGGAGACACTCCTCGTCAGCGAGGGAACGCCAATCTGTCCGTTGTATGATTACGTCGGGGTCGAACTCTACGACGGCGCGCGCCTCGGCGGGATCCAGCCAAACTTGCTCGACGTTCACCCGTTGCGCGAGATGTACCGACAGACGGCGCACTGATGGATTATCCGGTCTACCTTGCCTTCCGCGCATTGACGCTTGCCGTCGGCGCACTGCCGCTGACCTGGGTCTTCCGGCTGGGGCGGCTTGGCGGCTGGCTGGCTTACGTCTTCCTGCCGCCCTATCGCCGTCTGGCAGTCGCCAACCTCCTGATTGCCTACGGCGGCGAACGCTCCCCCTCCGAGATCCGCCGGCTCGCGCGTCAGCATTTCCTGACGCTGGGGGCCAACGCGCTGTGCAGCCTCAAGGCCGCGAGCTTCGACGCCGCGCGCCTGCGAGAGGTCGTGGAGGTCGAGGGGATCGACCACCTCCTCGCCGCCTTCGCCCGGCGGCGCGGGGTCGTGCTCGCCATCAGCCACATCGGCAACTGGGAACTTTTTGCCCAACTCTGCCAATACCTCCCGCAGGAGAAATGGGCCACGGTTTACCAGCCTCTTCGGAATCAGCACATCGAAGGGTACATCCAGCGTACCCGCCAGAAGGTCGCGCTTTTCGCGCGCAAAAACGGCTTCAACGCGCCGACGGCTTTCCTGCGCGAAGGGGGTGCCCTGGGCGTGCTCATCGACCAGCACGCGGGCGACGGCGGGGTATGGACACCGTTCTTCGGGCGGCTGGCGTCCACCTCGACGCTGGCGGCGCTGCTGGCGCTGCGCACGGGGGCGGAGGTGATCCCCATGGCGGTGAACACGGCCGGCGTCGGGCGGTGGCGGGTGGTGATCTCGCCCGCGGTGCCGTACGCCGCGACGGAGGAAGCCGACGCGCTCACCGCCCGGCTCAACGGCGTGCTCAAAGGGCAAATCGACCGTTCGCCGGCCGATTGGTTCTGGGTTCACAACCGTTGGAAAACGCCGAAGCCGCGTTTCCTGCTTGCCCGCTACAAGCGTGGTGTCGTACTGCCGGAGGGTGTGAGTGCGTCCGACCTGAAACCTTTTCGCATCCTGGTGCGTTCGACGAACTGGCTGGGCGACGCGGTCATGTCGATCCCCGCCGTGCGTGCGTTGGCGGCCGGACGACCCGACGCCCGGGTGACGGTGCTTA
>CAXUIU010000533.1:0-2129 GCA_964250955.1 uncultured Chthoniobacterales bacterium
GTCAGAGCACTGCGAGGCGAATGTCGTCTCGAAGAACCTCCGTTGGTGAGACGCTGGCCCAAAAGTATCCGGTGAATGCGGATAGAAGACCGGTTGGTGGGATGAACCAACGCTTCTAGTGCGTGGCGTGGGAGCGAGGCAGCCTCGCTCCCAACCAACCAGCGTTGCAATCCTCTGGTCCATCCTTACTCTCGCCCCCTCATGATGCACTTGCGATTGCTCGCCCTAGTGGCGTTGTTCACCTTCCTCCACCTCGTGGAGGTGCTTGCCCAGAGCGCGGACATGACAGCCAAGGACCAAATATCAGGCAGTGAGGGGCAGATGGTCTCAGCCCCGGCAGTCCCACCCGCCTTGCCCGCTGACTCGGTGACCGAAGGGCGGGTGACCCTGGCCAACGGAACGGCCGTCGAGTTCCAGGTCGTCGCTGGCCTCCTGACGGTCGGCTCCTCCGACGACCAGGACGCCAAGATCGGCTTCGATGGCGGCTACCTGCCCGGCGCGGCTCCAAGCCTGCCCGCTAAGCCCGCAGAGCAGCCTGCGACCGCGCGGATGTTCTACACCGCCTACTTCCGCCAAGGGCGCCGACGGAGACCCGGCCCATCATCTTCTTCTACGACGGCGGCGCGGGCTCGTCGAGCATGCCCCTGCTCCTGACAAGCTTCGGACCCGTGCGGGTCGCGGCGCTGCCTGCCCCGCAACAGCATCCGGCCGGCGGTCCTTACCGCCTCGAGAACAACGGCGACTGCCTGCTCGACGTGGCTGATCTCGTCATCATCGACGCGCCCAGCACCGGCTACAGCAGCATCCAGGGCGCGGACGCGGCGGCCAAGTTCTACGGCATCGACCAGGACGCCGAGGCTTTTGACCGTTTCATCCGGCGCTTCCTGAGCAAGTACGAGCGCTGGCGTTCGCCCAAGTACTTGTTCGGGCACAGCTACGGCACGATGCGCAACGCGGTCCTGGGGCGGAAGCCGCTCGGGGACGGCGTCAGCCTGAACGGGATGATCTCCGGTCAGCCAGTGGCTGAGCAACGACGACTTCCTGGACTGCGCGGACGCGAACGTCGGTATCGGCAACGGGTACTTTTTGGCGCTGCCGAGCTACGCGGCGACCGCTTGGTTCCACCACAAGGTTCCCGGTGCGCCCGCACCGCTTGAACCCTGGCTGCACGAGGTGGAGCGGTACGCGCTCGGCGAGTACGCGAGCGCGCTGCTCGCCGGGGCCGACTTGACGCCCGAAGCAAAGGGGCGGTCGCGGCAAAGCTGGAGAGTTACACGGGCATCCCGGCAGCGACCTGGGTGACGGCGAACCTGCGGCTAAACGGCAGCGAGTTCGAGCAGCTCCTGCAACAGCCAGAAGGCCTGACGACGGGTCGCCTGGATACCCGCTACGATGGCTGGGCGATCAATCCTATGGCGGCCGAGGCTAGGTACGATCCCTCCGGCGCCGCGCATGGTCCTGCCGTCCTGGCAGCCATGAACAGCTACGCGCACGAGACGCTCCGGTTTGGAGCCGAGCTGACCTACGAGCCGGACGCCGACGTGCCTGGGTTGAAGTGGGACACCTTCCACGTGACCACAGCGAAGCAGTGGTACAGGGTGCCCAACGTGCTGCCCGACCTGGCGAAAACCCTCACGGTCAACCCGCAGATGCGCGTGCTGCTTGTCAGCGGGTACTTCGACCTGAGCACGACGTGCTTTGCCGCCGTCTACGAGACCAAGCACCTGCCCATGCCGGAGACGCTTCAGCGCAACATCGAGTACCAGTTCTGCCCGACCGAGCACGAGCCGTACATGGACGGCGAAACACGGCACCGGATGCACGAGCGGATCGTGCAGTTCATCCAGGCAGGTCAAGCCCCGCGTTGACGGGCAGCGGCTGCCGTGGCGTGGGCGGCGGGTTCCACCTGGCTGTTTGCCCCATGGCAACGCCGAGGCTTTGGTCAGCCCAGGTGAGGCGGCATCCACGGGAAACTCGTCTCAACCACCACCGTTTTATGGCGTGCACGAAACTTCGCTTACGACTAGGACAACTTCTCTCATCCTAGAACTTGGGCACTCACCGCTTCACAGCCGCTCGCCTGTTCGTTCGCCGTGAAAAGATTTTCACGATCTGCGTAACGCGAGGAA
>CAXUIU010000534.1:0-1793 GCA_964250955.1 uncultured Chthoniobacterales bacterium
TGGAGACCGTCGTGAACTGGTCGGGCCTGATGTACAACTGCCCGAACGTCATGCTCAATCACAAGCTAGTGAACCTCGATCTCGCCTCGCCCGCCGACATGCGCGCGCCGGGAGCGGTGACGGGCATCTACGCGTTCGAGTGCGCCGTGGACGAACTGGCCTACGAGGCGAAGATGGACCCGCTGGAGTTCCGTAAGAAGAACTACGCCGAGAAGGACCAGAACGAGAACAAGATTTTCTCCAGCAAGGAACTGCGCGAGGCTTATCGGCAAGCGGCGGAAAAGTTCGGCTGGAAGGGTCGCCCGCTGGAACCGCGCTCCATGAAGAAGGGCAGCGACCTCATCGGCTGGGGCATGGCGTCGGGTTCGTGGGAGGCGTCGCAGGGTAAGGCGGCGGCGAAGCTCGTGCTGACCCCTAACGGCAAGCTGGTGGTTTCCAGCGCGACAAGCGATATCGGCACGGGCACCTACACGGTGATGACGATGATTGCCGCCGAGTATTCGGGCGTGGCCATCGAGGATGTGACCTTCAAGCTGGGTGACTCGTCGATGGTGTACTCGCCCGTGGAAGGTGGCTCGTGGACGGTGTCGAGCGTGGGCTCGGCGATCAAGACCGTGTGCGAGGAGTTGCGCGACCGACTGTTCAAGCTGGCGAGCAAGGTGGATGGCGCACCGCTGGGCAATGTGAAGATCGAAGACGTGACCTTCGCCAACGGGGCGATGCACGTCACGGGCAACCCGGTCAAGAACGTCACCTACGCGGAAGCCCTCAAAGCGGGCAAGCTCGACAAGATCGAACTCGACACGACCGAGTTGCCGCAGTTAGCCAAGCAGGCGACGCACGCGCTCTACAGCCATTCGGCGGTGTTTGCAGAGGTCAGCGTAGATGAGGATCTTGGGACGATCCACGTCACCCGCGTGGTCAGCGCGATCGCCGGCGGGCGTATCCTTAACCCTAAGACAGCGCGCAGCCAGATCATGGGCGCGATTGTGTGGGGCATCAGTATGGCGCTGGAAGAAGAAGGGATGCTCGACGACAAGGTGGGTCGCTTCATGAACCACAACTATGCGGAGTACCACATCCCGGTGGCGGCGGACATCCACGACATCGAGGTCATCTTCGTGCCCGAGCACGACGAAGTGGTCAACCCGCTCGGCGCGAAAGGGCTAGGCGAGATCGGCATGGTGGGCGTGGCGGCGGCGGTCACCAACGCCGTGTGGCACGCCACTGGCAAGCGGGTGCGGAGTTTGCCGGTGACGCTCGACAAATTGCTGTGAAAGCTAGTCAACGTGGCGCGGTGCATCCGTAATGATCACGGCTCGACTTACGGGCCTGTGTCATTTGGGCTATCCGTGCTCCGACGAGCTTGATAGTGCCTGAGCGTTTGGAGATCGCCACCATTCCAGTAGCAGACTGGTATTCCACAAATCGGATGAGCCGGCCGATTTCTAGCGCGAGGTGATCTTCCAAGGTACCTTGGCCGGGATAGCCAACGTATGGCCACATGGCGGTCCAACGGGTTAATGGCGTCAAAAAACGGTCCTTTGCCGCATCGGCGGGTCGTTTTGGAGCTGGCGTTTCCATGCTTGGGCAGGAAGTGCTTCATCAAACAATTACCTCTCCTTAACAACTTTCGAGGCCGGTTTTGATCATCCCTTAACAACTGGGGTGTCTGTTAATGCAAGCCCCGCACGTCCTCTACGACTGGTGGGGGCCCTACAAACAACTCACAACCCATGATCAACACCGCTCGTTTGTTCCGCTCCATCCTGTTCGCCGGCCTGTGCTGCGGC
>CAXUIU010000534.1:1803-2074 GCA_964250955.1 uncultured Chthoniobacterales bacterium
AACCCCCTCCCCACCAACCGCCCGGCGGCGACCATCCCCACGACGGCCCGCCCAGCGCGCTCTTTGACGCCCTCGACGCCAACGGCGACGGCGTGCTCTCGGCCGAGGAGATCGCCAACGCTTCTGCCGCCCTCAAAGGACTGCTCAAGGAAGGCCAGACCCAACTCACCCGTGCCGACCTGCGCCCCGAGCACAAGGACGCGCAGACGCTGCCCTCGCACCAGCCCTCCGGCAACGAGCAGGCGGTGGCGGACGACCGTCCACACGATCA
>CAXUIU010000535.1:0-1607 GCA_964250955.1 uncultured Chthoniobacterales bacterium
GCTACCGGCGCATCGCCGCGCTTTTACGCCAGGAGGAATGGAGCGTGGGCAAGCGGCACATCCAACGCCTGCGCCGTGCCGACGACCTGCGCGTGCCACCGACCAAACGCAAGGTCGTGCGCCGAGGTGTCTCCACTGGCTTGCCCACCAAAGCCGTTCATCGTGGGCACGTGTGGACGTGGGACTTTATCAGCGATGCCACCGTGCGCGGCGGATCGCTCAAGATGCTCACGATCCTCGACGAGCACACCCGCGAGTGTCATGTCCTGCGGCCCGAACGCACCCTGCGCGCCGCCGACGTGCTCGCTTGGTTGGCACGCGCCATCCAGGAGCACGGTGCGCCCGCGTTCCTGCGCAGCGACAATGGCCCCGAGTTCATCGCCAAGGAAGTGCAACGCTGGCTGGCCGACCACCAGATCAAGACGATCTACATCGACCCAGGCAGCCCCTGGCAGAACGGCTTCGTGGAGAGCTTCCACGGCCGCTTCCGTGACGAGTGCCTCAACCAGGAAATGCTTTGGACGCTCACCGAAGCGCGCGTGGTCGTCGCCGACTTCCGCCAGCACTACAACCACGCTCGCCCGCACGGTAAACTCGGCTACCAAAGCCCGGCGCGCTTTGCGGCGCAGAACCCACGTCTGGCTGCCCGCACGGAAGCTGGACAAAACAACCAACCCACACTACATACCGACCGTTCCTTGGACTAACTCTCCGGGTGGCTCGAAAAGGTGGGTCTCGTCACAAGTAGCAATGCGTGCAGTGGAACGAGCAGTAACTCGCCCCGGTGGTGAAGCCGCAGTGCGTCAGGTGCCGGCCGCTGATCTGGTTGGGGGTCTTTAGCTCGGCGGGCAGCGAGCTCCAACGGGCGCGCAGCAGCCCTGCCTTCTCGCCAGCGATGGGGTGGCGGAAGGCTCGCCAGCGGGCATGCCAGCGTTGGGCAGAAGTAAGTATGGCGATTGGCATGGCGGTTCCGTTCGTCGATCAGCGCGTGTTTGTTTGGCGCAACATCGTGCGGGTGGTAAGGTGAAGCATAAGGTTTTTACTCGGGGATACCAGACCGAATGCAAACGCGACCGACCGAATCATGAATACGACCAGCCTCAACGTGGAAAGCGCCACCAAGCAGCGTTACGCCAGCGGCGCACAAGCCCGCGAGGCAGCTCTTTGCTGCCCGGTAGAATACGATCCGCAATATCTCAAAGTCATCCCCCAGGAAGTGATCGAGCGCGACTACGGCTGCGGCGACCCGAGCCAGTACCTGCGGCCCGGCGAGACGGTGCTCGATCTGGGCAGCGGCACAGGCAAGATTTGCTTCATCGCCGCGCAGGTCGTCGGAGCGCAGGGCAAGGTCATCGGCGTGGACATGACCGACGAGATGCTCGACGTGGCGCGGCGCAACGCGCCAGTCGTCGCCGGGCGCATCGGCTACGGCAACGTGGAGTTCCGCAAAGGCCGCATCCAGGACCTCGGGCTAGACCTCGAACGACTCGACGCCGCCCTGCGCGAGCGGCCCATCACCGACGCCGCTTCCTTCCTCAAGGCCGACGAGCTTGCCGCCGAGCTGCGCCTCAAGCATCCGCTCGTGGCCGACGGGTCCGTGGATGTGG
>CAXUIU010000535.1:1617-2016 GCA_964250955.1 uncultured Chthoniobacterales bacterium
GCTCAAGAAGGGCGGTCGAGCCGTGATTTCCGACATCGTCAGCGATGAAGCCAGCCCCGAATACCTGCAAAACGACCCGGAACTGTGGAGCGGCTGCATCTCCGGTGCGCTGACTGAGAACGGTTTTCTAAAAGCATTCGAGCAGGCAGGATTCTATGGCATCCGGCTGCTCAAACGCGACGCGGAGCCGTGGCAGACCGTGGAAGGCATCGAGTTCCGCTCGGTCACGGTGGAGGCCTTCAAAGGCAAGCAGGGGCCTTGCATGGAGCGCAATCAGGCGGTGGTTTACAAGGGGCCGTTCAAGGAAGTGCTCGACGATGACAACCACCGAATGGAGCGCGGTCAGCGTCATTCGGTGTGCGACAAGACCTTCAACCTCTACCGCAAAGCTCCCTACGC